>NZ_CAKAKL010000013.1 GCF_916619195.1 Inquilinus sp. Marseille-Q2685 | reverse complement strand
CGTCGCAGGTCACCCCCCCTGCGCCCATCTTCAGCACCAACGAACGCAGCCTTCCACGCTCCCCCTCCCCTTGCGGGAGGGGGCGAGGGGGAGGGGCTGCGCGCGTCCGCGCGCGAATGCGCAGAGCCGCGTGGTCATGGCCGAAGCGGCCGGCCGGCTCGGCGGCGAAAACCCCTCCCCCTGGCCCCTCCCGCAAGGGGAGGGGGAGGGTAGACGGGACGAGTTGGCTCGAACGGCCGCGCGACTGCCGGATGACCGCCGCGCCGGATCACACGTCCAGGTTCGTCACCTTCAGCGCGTTCTCCTGGATGAAGTCGCGGCGCGGCTCGACCACGTCGCCCATCAGGGTCGAGAACACGTCCTCGGCATCGTCGGCGTGCTTGACCTCGACCCGCAGCAGCACCCGGGCGTTCGGGTCCAGCGTGGTCTCCCACAGCTGGTCCGGGTTCATCTCGCCCAGCCCCTTGTAGCGCTGCACCGCCAGGCCCTTGCGGCCCTGCTCCAGCACCCGGTCGATCAGGTCGATCGGGCCGGTGACCGGCCATTCCTGGGCCGGGCCCTTCGGGTTCATCCAGGTCAGCACGCCCGGCCGGCGGTACAGCGCCTGCAGGTCCGCGGTCATGCGGTCGAGCTTGTGCGCCTCGACCGACCGGATGATGTCGGAGTCGATCACCCGGGCCTCGGTCACGCCGCGCAGGGTGCGGCGGAACACCAGCCCGCCGGGCTGGTTGCCCTGCGGCGGCAGCGCCTCGCCTTGCCAGCCGCGCTCGAACTCCGTGGCCAGCGCGTTCAGGCGCTGGGCGACATAGCTCGCGGCCTCGGCGGCCTGGGCCGGGTTGTGCACCACCTGCGGCGACAGCGCGCCGGCGATCGCCACCTGTTCCACCGTCATGCGGTCGCCGACCTTGCGGATCAGCGGCCCCAGCTGGTGCTTCGCCTCCAGCGCCCGCTCGACCTGGGCGCGCAGGTCGTTCCCGGCCACCTGGGCCCCGTCGAAGGGGGTGAACACCAGGTCGCGCATGCCGCTGTCGATCAGATAGGCCTCGAGCGCCGGATCGTCCTTCAGATACACCGCCTCCTTGCCGCGGGCGGCGCGGTACAGCGGCGGCTGGGCGATGTAGAGGTAGCCGCGCTCGATCAGCTGCGGCATCTGCCGGTAGAAGAAGGTCAGCAGCAGGGTGCGGATATGGCTGCCGTCCACATCCGCGTCGGTCATGATGATGATGCGGTGGTAGCGCGCCTTGTCGGCGTCGAACTCGTCGCGGATGCTGGTGCCCAGGGCCGTGATCAGCGTGCCGAGCTCGGCCGAGGACAGCATCTTGTCGATCCGCGCCCGCTCGACGTTCAGGATCTTGCCACGCAGCGGCAGGATGGCCTGGAACTTGCGGTCGCGGCCCTGCTTGGCCGAGCCGCCGGCGCTGTCGCCCTCGACGATGAACAGCTCGGATTCGGCCGGGTCGCGGTTCTGGCAGTCGGCCAGCTTGCCGGGCAGGGAGGCGAGGTCGAGCGCGCCCTTGCGCCGGGTCAGCTCGCGCGCCTTGCGCGCCGCCTCGCGGGCCGACGCCGCCTCGACCGCCTTCTGGATCACCCGCTTGGCGTCGTTCGGATGCTCCTCGAACCAGGTCGCGAGCATCTCGTTGACCACCGCCTCGACCACCGGCCGGACCTCGGAGGAGACCAGCTTGTCCTTGGTCTGGCTGGAGAATTTCGGGTCCGGCACCTTCACCGACAGGACGCAGGTCAGCCCCTCGCGGGCGTCGTCGCCGGTCAGCGCCACCTTCTCCTTCTTCAGGATGCCGCTGTCGGTGGCATAGGCGTTCACCTGCCGCGTCAGCGCGCCGCGGAACCCGGCCAGATGGGTGCCGCCGTCACGCTGCGGGATGTTGTTGGTGAAGCACAGCATGGTCTCGTGGTAGCTGTCGTTCCACTGCATCGCCACTTCGACCGTGATGCCGTCGCGCTCCGACGTGATCGTGATCGGCTCGCCGTGCAGCGGCTGCTTGGCCTTGTCGAGATAGCTGACGAAGGCCTTCAGCCCGCCTTCGTAATGCATCTCGACGACCTTCGGCTCCGGCCCGCGCGCGTCGGTCAGGGTCAGCTTGACGCCGGAGTTCAGGAAGGCCAGCTCGCGCAGCCGGTGCTCCAGCGTGCCGAAGTCGAACTCGGTCTTCGAGAAGGTCTGCTTCGACGGCAGGAAGGTGACATGGGTGCCGCGGTTCTCGCCCTGCGGGCCGACCGCCGCCAGCGGCGCCTCGCTCTCGCCGTCGCGGAAGCGCATGTACCATTCGTGGCCGTCGCGGAAGATGCGCAGGTCCAGCGTCTCCGACAGCGCGTTGACCACCGAGACGCCGACGCCGTGCAGGCCGCCCGACACCTTGTAGGAGTTCTGGTTGAACTTGCCGCCGGCGTGCAGCTGGGTCATCACCACCTCGGCGGCGCTGATGCCCTCCTCCTCATGGATCGCGACGGGGATGCCGCGGCCGTTGTCGGTCACCGACACCGAGCCGTCGGCGTTCAGCGTCACCGTGACGGTGTCGCAATAGCCGGCCAGCGCCTCGTCGATGGCGTTGTCGACGACCTCGTACACCATGTGGTGCAGGCCGGACCCGTCATCGGTGTCGCCGATATACATGCCCGGCCGCTTGCGGACGGCCTCGAGGCCGCGCAGCACGGTGATGGAGCCGGCATCATAGGCGGCTTGATCGTTCGGGATCGCAGAATCCGACATAATCTTCGTCATCCATTTCGTTCCGCCACCCGGGCGTCGTCGACGCCGAGGTGACGTGCCCGGTCCCCGAGCGGCGCGAACAGCGCCGGATCAGTGCCGGTCATCCAGGCCTGGGCGCCGAGCGCCAGGATCTCCTCGTACAGCGCCGCCCGACGGGCCTCGTCGAGATGCGCTGCCACCTCGTCGAGGAGGAGCAGGGGCGGGGCGCCGCGTTCCCCGGCGAGCAGGCGGGCATTGGCAAGAACGATGCCGATCAGGAGCGCCTTCTGCTCGCCGGTCGAGCACTGCGCCGCCGGCATCGCCTTGGCCCGGTGGTGGACGGCCGGGTCGCTGCGGTGCGGCCCTCCCGTCGCGGCCCCCGCCGCGGCGTCGATCCGGCGATTATCGCACAGAAGGCAGCGAAAAGCCTCTCCCGCATCGACCGCCGGCCGATCCTCAAGCCACGCCTCGATCCGGCCGTCCACCGCCAGCTCGGCGCGGGGGAACGGCCCCTCCGTCATCAGCGACTCGGCGCCGCGCAGCCGCGCCACCAGCTCGCGCCGGGCGGCGGCGACGGCGGTGCCGGATGTGGCCATCGTGTCCTCGAGCGCCGCCAGCCAGGCCGGGTCGGCGCGGGGTTCCTTCAGCAGCCGGTTGCGCTCGCGCATCGCCCGCTCATAGGCGCCCAGCTGCCCGGCATGGTCCGGATGGAAGCCGAACACCAGCCGGTCCAGGAAGCGGCGGCGCTGGCTGGCGGCGTCGCCGAACAGCCGGTCCATCTGCGGCGTCAGCCAGACCATCGGCGCCCGGGCGCCCAGCGCCGTCTGGCTCTGTGCCGGCCGGCCGTCGATGACCACGTTGCGGCGACCCTCGCCGGGCTCAAGCTGCGTGCCCAGCCGGATCTCGCCGGTCGGGGTCAGCAGATGCGCCGCGACAGCCCAGCCGGCGGTCCCCGTGGCCTGGCGGCGCGTCACCTCCGGCAGAGGCGCGCGGCGCAGGCCGCGGCCCGGCGACAGGAAGGACACGGCCTCCAGCAGGTTGGTCTTGCCGGCGCCGTTCGGTCCGGTCAGTACGACCGGGCGCGGGTCGAGGTCGATCCGCAGCTGGCCGTAACAGCGGAACTCGGTCAGCACCAGGCGCGTCACCGCGATCCGGGCCCCAGTTCCCGAAGGAGAGGGGCGCCCGGACGAGGCGGCCGCCTGCTCCGGCATGGGGTCCTGGGACATATGGCTCAAGGCATCCGAAGCGGATGCTTCGCCTCACATGGCCGCTGCGCTCGGTTCAAGCCGTCACACCCGCATCGGCATCAGCACGTACAGCGCGCTGGAATCGGCGGTGTCGCGGACGATGGTCGGCGACCCGGCATCGGCCATGGCGAAGCGGGCGCCGTCGCCCTCGATCTGCTGGGTGATGTCGAGAAGATAGCGGCTGTTGAAGCCGATCTCGATCCTGGACGCCTCGTAGCTGACCTCGATCTCCTCGGTCGCGCTGCCCTGCTCGGCCGAGTTGGCGGAGAGTGTCAGCGAGCCGTTCTCGATCGTCAGCTTCACCGCCCGGCTCTTCTCGGTCGAGATGGTGGAGACGCGGTCGACCGCCTTGGCGAACTCCTTGGCGTCGACCTCGAGGATCTTGTCGTTGCCGCTCGGGATCACCCGCTCGTATTCCGGGAAGGTGCCGTCGATCAGCTTCGAGGTCAGGACCACGCCGTCGCCTGCGGCGCCGGGCAGGGTGAAGCGGGTCTTGGTCTCGGACAGCTGCACCTCGACCGTCTCGCCGCTCTCGTCCAGCAGCTTGCGCAGCTCCATCACCGTCTTGCGCGGCACGATCACGCCGGGGATGCCGTCGGCCCCGTCCGGCAGCGGCATCTCGACCCGGGCCAGGCGATGGCCGTCGGTGGCGACGGCGCGCAGCACCGGCACCGTGTCGGCCGTGGCGGCGTGCAGGTAGATGCCGTTCAGGTAGTAGCGCGTCTCCTCGGTCGAGATCGCGAACTTGGTCCGGTCGATCATCACCCGCAGGTCGCCGGCGGCGATGGTGAAGCGGTGGCTCAGATCGCCGCCCGCCATGCTCGGGAAGTCCTCGACCGGCAGGCAGCCGAGCCGGAAGTTCGACCGGCCGGCGCGCAGCGTCAGCGACCCGCCGTCGGGGTTGGTCTCGATCTCGACCTGGCTGCCGTCGGGCAGCTTGCGGACGATGTCGTAGAGGGTGTGGGCCGGGGCGGTGGTGCCGCCCGGCGCCTGGATCTCCGCCGGCACGGATTCGACGATCTCGAGATCCATGTCGGTGGCCGTCAGGCGCAGCGTGCCGCCTTCGGCGCGCAGCAGGATATTGGACAGGATCGGGATGGTGTTGCGCCGCTCCACGACGCTCTGCACATGGCTCAGGCCCTTGAGAAGGGCGGCACGCTCGATGATCAGCTTCATCCCGATTCCACTTCGACGATGCCGGCCGCCGGACAGTTCATCGGGGCGGGCAGGGGCCCGGCCGACGCGGCGGGGGCGCACTATAGCCGAAAGCCGGCGGCGGTGGCGAGAGGCAGGCGCAGGGCCGGACACGGCGCCGGACAGATTTTCCGGCCCCCCCGTCCAGGAAGGGCTCAGAGATCGTCTGGAAATGCGCTGGCGTGAGTCGGCTGGCGATGGTTTCGAGAACCGGAGCGCAGCGGACGTTCGAGTCCGTGAGCACCGGAAGCTTCGAGTTCGCCGCCAGACGGCCGCGCCAGTAGCATTTGCAGGCGGTCGCTCAGACCTGCAGCATGCGGCGCAGCAGTTCCACATCCTCGGCGAAGGAGCGGTCCTCGCTGCACAGCTCCTCGACCTTGCGCACGGCATGCATGACGGTCGTGTGATCCCGCCCGCCGAACTTGCGGCCGATCTCCGGCAGCGAGCGGGGGGTCAGCTGCTTCGACAGGTACATCGCCACCTGGCGCGGCCGGGCCACGGTGCGGGCGCGGCGGGCCGAATGCATATCCGCGACCTTGATGTTGTAGTGCTCGGCGACGCGCTTCTGGATCTCGTCGATGGTGACCCGGCGGTCGGAGGCGCGCAGCAGGTCGTGCAGCAGCTCCTGGGTCGATTCCAGGGTGATCGGCCGGTGCACCAGCTCGGCATGGGCCATGATGCGGTTCAGCGCCCCCTCCAGCTCGCGCACGTTGGAGGTGATCTTGTGGGCCAGGAACTCCATCACCTTGGCCGGGATCTCGACCCGCGCCGTCTCCGCCTTGGCCTGCAGGATGCCCAGCCGCAGCTCGTAGGTGGTGGGGTGGATGTCGGCGACCAGGCCCCAGCCGAGGCGGGAGCGCAGCCGTTCCTCCATCCCCTCGAGGTCGGAGGGCGACTTGTCGGCCGAGATCACCACCTGGCGGTTCTGGTCCACCAGGGCGTTGAAGGTGTGGAAGAACTCCTCCTGGGTGGAGTCCTTGCCGGAGATGAACTGCACGTCGTCGATCATCAGCACGTCGACCGACCGGAACATCTCCTTGAACGTCATCGTGTCCCTGAACCGCAGGGCACGGATGAACTGGTACATGAACTTCTCGGCGGACATGTACAGCACGCGCCGCTCGGGGTGCTTCTGCCGGATATGCCAGGCGATGGCGTGCATCAGGTGGGTCTTGCCCAGGCCCACCCCGCCATAGAGGAACAGCGGGTTGAAGGTGACGCTGTTGGCCTCCGCCACCCGGCGGGCGGCGGCATGGGCCAGCTCGTTCGGCTTGCCGACGACGAAGTTGTCGAAGGTGAAGCGCTGGTCGAGCACGGCGCCGAACTCGGTCGCCGACTCGGGCGGGCGTTCCGCCGCCGCGGTCGGCCGCGACTCGGCGCGCGAGGCCGGGGCGGTCGCCGCCGGCGTGTCCGCGGCGGCTGGCTTCATGGCCAGCCGGTCCGGCACAACGATCACGTCGACGCTGTGGATGTCCGGGTTCTCGGAATGCCACAGGCGGCGGATGTGGTCGGCATAATGGGCGGCGACCCAGTCGCGCATGAAGCGGGTGGGGGCGGCGATGCGGACCTCCCCGCCGTCGAGATCGACGACGACGACAGGGCGCAGCCAACTCTTGAAGGCGCCCTCGCCCACCTCCTCGCGCAAGCGGCCGCAAACCCGGGCCCATTGCTGCTCGATCGATGCGATGACTCCCCCCATCGACGACATGCTGCCTTCCGACCCCTCTCGATTCCGCGGCCGCGACGCGCTGCCCGTCCACGACCCGGACTTTACCCGTTCCCACCACCAGCGGCACCCGATATCGGATGCGCGGCTGCCATGCTCCAGAACTCAAACTGTAATAATTATAGTATCACGGCCGACGTGCAGGAACAATTCCTCGCGGCTACTTGTGAGGCCGAAAGGCTGCTTAATAGAAGTTGAATCAGTGCTTTTCAGGGACGCTCGCAGACTTCTGCCAATCTTCGTGAGGAAGGCTGGTAGCCGGGCAAGTTGTGTCCTGAAGCCATCTTCACCTGCCGATGCGCAGGCGAAAGACGATCATATGCAGGGTGGGCGCGGGCTGGCAACGGAACAAATCCGGACCATCCCAAAACGCAAAAAACGGTCCCGGACGGCGGCAGGTTCTGCCGCATCCACCGTTTCCCCGGACATGAGAAAGCCGTCCCGCGACCGCCGTCGCGGAACGGCTTGTCGGTGTTCGGTCTCAGAGGGCCTTGATGCGGCCGGACAGGCGCGACAGCTTGCGCGCGACCGTGTTCTTCTGCAGCACGCCCTTGGTGACGCCGCGATGCAGCTCCGGCTGCGCCGCCTTGAACGCCTCTGCCGCGGCGGCCTTGTCGCCGGACTCGATCGCCGCCTCGACCTTCTTGACGAAGGTGCGGATGCGGCTGACGCGATTGCGGTTGACCAGCGTGCGGCGCTCGGTCTGGCGGATGCGCTTCTCGGCGGACTTGTGGTTGGCCATTGTCAGTCCCAGTTTGGGCCAACGACGGCCCCAAGAAAAAACGAGGGCGCTTGATAGTCCCTTCGCGCCCGGGCGTCAAGACGAGTCTCGGCGCCGCATGCCGCCAGAGGTAGGCCGCATGACGGGGATTGGCAAGTCAGCGCTTTTGTTCTATATTTGTTCTCATGCCGATCAAGCCACCCGAACTCGACGAGCTGGCCGACCGGCCGCGCAAGGGGCGCGGCGCGGTCAGCAACCGCACCGGCCGCTTCGAGGCCGCGACCCGGCACCGGGTCGACGACGGCTGGGCGGGCCCCGCGCCGGGGGATGAGGACGTGGAGCCGCCGCTGCGCACGCAGCTGCATGTCGACACCGCCCGCACCATCATCACCCGCAACGATTCGCCGGACATCATGTTCGACCGGTCGATCAATCCCTACCGTGGCTGCGAGCACGGCTGCATCTACTGCTTCGCCCGGCCGACCCATGCCTGGCTGGGCCTGTCGCCCGGCCTCGATTTCGAGACCCAGCTCTTCTACAAGCCGGACGCGCCGGAACTGCTGGAGGCCGAATTGCGGCGGCCCGGCTATGTCCCGGCGGTGATGGCGATGGGCACCAACACCGACCCCTACCAGCCGGTCGAGCGCGAGCTGAAGCTGACCCGCCGGGTGATCGAGGTGCTGTCGCGCTTCAACCATCCTCTCGGCATCGTCACCAAATCGGCGCTGATCGCCCGCGACATCGATCTCCTGGCGCCGATGGCGGCCAAAGGGCTGGCGGCCGTCTGCATCTCGCTGTCGACGCTCGATCGCGAGCTGGCGCGGACGCTGGAGCCGCGGGCCGCGACTCCGCCGCGGCGGCTGGAGACGATGCGCCAGCTGACCCAGGCCGGCATCCCGGTCATCGTGCTGACCTCGCCGATGATCCCGGGCCTCAACGACCATTCGCTGGAGCAGGTGCTGGAGGCCGCGGTGAAGGCGGGCGCCACGGCGGCGGGCTGGACCCTGCTGCGGCTGCCGCTGGAGATCGCCGGGCTGTTCGAGGAGTGGCTCCAGGCGCATGCGCCGGACCGGGCGGGTCGGGTGATGTCGCTGATCCGCCAGACCCGCGGCGGCCGGCTTTACAAGTCCGGCTGGGGCGAGCGGCATCGCGGCGAGGGGCCGGTGGCGGATCTGATCCGCGCCCGCTTCAACCACGCCGTCCGCCGGCTCGGCCTCGACCGCAAGCGCTGGACCCTCGACACCACCCAGTTCTCCCCGCCGTCGCGGCCGGGCGACCAGTTGAGGCTGTTCTGAAGAGGCCATCGGTGAGGGCGCAAGCCTCTCCTATCTGTCATGCCCGGGCTTGACCCGGGCATCCAGAGAGCGTCGACGCCTTCTGGATTGCCGGGTCAAGCCCGGCAATGACGGGTAGGGTATCGGGCACCAACCACCCTCTCACCGACCATCCGGACTTGGCTCTTCCGCCTGCCGGCGTTATGCCCTGGGGGGCAGGAGGGGTGGGATGCCGGATTGGAGTCTGGAGATCGAATGCGGCGCGCCGGTGCGGAGCGTCGCCGGGCTGGACGAGGTGGGCCGCGGCCCGCTGGCCGGACCGGTGCTGGCCGCGGCCGTGGTGCTGACCCGGCCGCTCGACCCCGATCTCGCGTCTCTTATCGATGACAGCAAGGTGCTGACGGCGCAGCGGCGCGAGGCGCTGGTGCCGCGCATCCGGGCGGTGGCGCAGGTCGGGATCGGCTGGGCGTCGGTCGAGGAGATCGACCGAATCAACATCCTCCAGGCCAGCATGCTGGCGATGCGGCGGGCGCTCGACGCCCTGCCGGAGCGTCCGGACATGGCGCTCGTCGACGGCAACAAGGTGCCCGACGGGCTGCCCTGCGACGGTCGGGCGGTGGTCGGCGGCGACGCCTTGTCGCTGTCGATCGCGGCCGCCTCGATCCTCGCAAAAGTTGTGCGCGACCACGAGATGTTGCGTCTCTCCACCCTCCATCCCGGCTATGGGTGGGAACGCAATGTCGGCTACGGCACGCCCGAGCACATCGCCGCGCTCGACCGGATCGGGGTCTGCGAGCACCATCGCCGGTCGTTTGCGCCGGTGTCGCAGCGACTCGCCATAACCGGCTGATTCAAGCGAGGTATTGACGGCGACTCTGCGGCGAATCATCGTCGGCGCATGAGCGAATCACCCTCCATCACCGACCGGTTGCCGCCGGGCTGCCGAATCGTCCTCGGCGACTGCATCTCGGCGATGCGGTCGTTGCCCGTCGGCTCGGTCGATTGCGTGTTCGCCGACCCGCCCTACAATTTGCAGTTGGGGGGAGAGCTGCGCCGGCCGGACGAGAGCCGGGTCGACGGCGTCGATGCGGAATGGGACAAGTTCAGCGACCTTGCCACCTATGACCGCTTCACCCGCGACTGGCTGGCGGCGGCGCGCCATGCGCTGAAGGACGACGGCACGCTGTGGGTGATCGGCACCTACCACAACATCTTCCGGGTCGGCGCCATCCTGCAGGATCTCGGCTTCTGGATCCTGAACGACATCGTCTGGCGCAAGTCGAACCCGATGCCGAACTTCCGCGGCACCCGCTTCACCAACGCGCATGAGACGCTGATCTGGGCCGCCAAGTCGCCGGGCAGCCGCTACACCTTCAACTACGACGCCATGAAGGCGCTGAACGAGGAACTGCAGATGCGCAGCGACTGGACGCTGCCGATCTGCAGCGGCGGCGAGCGGTTGAAGATCGACGGCCGCAAGGCGCATCCGACGCAGAAGCCCGAGGCCCTCCTGTGGCGCGTGCTGCTGTCCTCGACCCGGGCGGGGGAGACGATCCTCGACCCGTTCTTCGGCAGCGGCACCACCGGCGCCGTGGCCAAGCGCCTCGGCCGTAAGTTCATCGGCGTCGAGCGCGAGGAGACCTATGCGCGGGTCGCCGCCCAGCGCATCGCCGCGATCGAGTCGCCGGCCGACCCGACCGTGCTCGACACCCTGTCGAAGCGCCAGGCGCCGCGCGTGCCCTTCGGCTGGGTGGTGGAGCGCGGCATGCTGCGGCCGGGCGACCGGCTGTTCGACACCCAGCGCCGCTATGTCGCCAAGGTGCGGGCCGACGGCACGCTGATCGCCAGCAACGGCCAGGGCGACCATGCCGGGTCGATCCACCGGGTCGGCGCGGCGCTGCAGGGCGCGCCCTCCTGCAACGGCTGGACCTTCTGGCATTACGAGGCCCAGCGCGACCGGCTGGCCCCGATCGACCTGCTGCGCCAGAAGATCCGGGCCGAGATGGCGGTGCATTGAGGCGGCGGCTGCCGCCTCAGTTCATTCCGACAAGCGGTTGTATTTCCTCAGGATCTCCCGCAGCCGCTCATGCGGGATCGCATGCAGCGTGTTGCCGTCGCGGCCGGTCATGGTCTCGGCCGCGACGAGCGCGTTGACGATCGCCTCTTCGGTCGCCTGGGCCGTGGCCTCGATCAGCCCTTCCATGGCATCGTTCGGCAGCACCTGCACCAGGCGGCTGTCCCTGCGGCTGAAGGCGCCGGGATTGGCGGTGGAGAAGGCCAGGAAGATGTCACCGCTGCTGTTGGCGCCATAGCCGCCGGTGCGGGCGATGCCGATCGTCGCCCGCCGCGCCAGGCGCTTCAGCTGGTGCGGCAGCAGCGGCGCATCGGTGGCGACCACCACGATGATCGAGCCGGCGTCGCGGTCCCAGGCCAGGTTGGGCAGCAGGTCGGGGATCTCGCGCCCGACCGGCACGCCGGCGATCATCAGGTTCTTGCGGCGGCCGAAATTGCCCTGCACCAGCACGCCGACGATGTGGCCGCCCTCTTCGGGTGAGAGCCGGCGTGAGGCCGTGCCCGTGCCGCCCTTGAATCCGAACAGCGACATGCCGGTGCCGCCGCCGACATTGCCCTCCGCCACCGGGCCCGGCCGGGCGCCGTCCAGCGCTTCGACCGCATGCTGCGCCGTGACGTGGAAGCCGTTGATGTCGTTCAGGATGCCGTCCCAGGTCTCGGCCACCAGCGGCAGGCACCAGTAGAGGTCGTGGGCCAGCGGCGCCACCAGCCCGCGGCGGCCCTGCCAGCCGATCACGGCGTCGCGCACGGTGCCGACGCTGTGGCTGTTGGTGATCATCACCGGCCCTTCGAGGAAGCCCGACTCCTCGATCCAGATCGTCCCGGTCATCTCGCCATTGCCGTTCAGCACGGCGGTGCCGGCGAAGACCGGGTCGAAGACGCGACCGCGCGGCAGGATGGCGGTGACGCCGGTGCGCGCCGGCCCGCGCCCGACCTCCAGCCTGCCGTCGCCGGCGATGATGGTGGCGGCGCCGACCTCGACCCCCGCGACATCGGTGACGGCGTTGAGCGGTCCGGGCTCGCCGTCGAAGGGAATGCCCAGGTCTCGGGCACGCGGCTTGGTCATCGTCGGCTCCTCGGCTGCATCATCCGTCGGGGCTAGCGCGGCGGCGGTGGGCTGTCCATGCCGGTCAGCCGGACCAGCCGTTTCGGCGCCACCTCGCGCCAAGCTTCGGCCATCAGCGCCGCCATCTGTTCGTCGTCGACCTGCGGCAGCGCGACGAAGGTCCAGACCAGCCGGCCCCAGCGCGCCGGGGCGAAGGCCTCCGGGCGAACCGCGAACAGCATCTCCTGGTGGTCGTGCGGCAGCTTCAGCACCGTCCGGCGCTCCGCCGGGCGCAGCACGGCGAAGATCCTGCCGCCGACCCGGAAGGATGGCCGCTCCCAATGCGCCTCCTCCGTCACCTCCGGCAGGGCCAGCGCGGCCCGCCGGACCGTCTCCTCATCCGCCATCTCAGGTCTCCTTCTCCTCCCATGGGAAGCATGCGCGCCTATGCCCCGGTTTGCCTGGAGAATGTTTGCGGCTATGCTGCCGCCCTCACAGCGCAGGAGAGGCCCTGATGGATCGCAGCACGGACCGGCATTTCATCCGTCCCGTCACGCTGCCTCCGTCGAGCCGCCATGCCTCTCCTTGCCGCCGAGTCGCTGTCCCACCACACCCCTGACCACCGCCCGCTCTTCGAGGATCTGACGCTCGCTTTCGGGGCCGAGAGGACCGGCCTCGTCGGCCGCAACGGCGTCGGCAAGTCGACGCTGCTGCGCCTGCTGCTGGGCGAGATCGCGCCGCAATCCGGCCGGGTCCTGAGGCAGGGCCGGATCGGCCTGCTGCCCCAGGCCGTGCAGGTTTCGGCCGGCATGACCGCCGCCGACGCGCTCGGCATCGCCCCGGCCCTGGCCCGGCTCGACCGGTTGCTGGCGGGGGAGGGGGACGAGGAGGACCTCGCCGCCGCCGACTGGACGGGGGAGGAACGGGCGGCCGCGGCGCGGCCCAAGAGGGGCCTGCCCGCCGATCTCGACCTGCGCCGCCCGCTCGGTACGCTGAGCGGCGGCGAGGCCACGCGCTTGGCCCTGGCCGGGCTGCTGGTCGACCCGCCGGACATGCTGGTGCTGGACGAGCCGACCAACAACCTCGATGCCGGCGGCCGCGACGCCGTCTGCGCCCTGCTGGAGGGCTGGCGCGGCGGCGCCCTGGTGGTCAGCCACGACCGCGAGGTGCTGCGCCGGATGGACCGGATCGTCGAGCTCTCCAGCCTCGGCGCCCGCGTCTATGGCGGCAACTGGGACGACTACCGGGCCCGGCGCGAGGCCGATGCCGAGGCGGCGCGGCACGACCTGGCCCATGCTGAGCAGGAGGCGGCACGGCTGGCGCGGGAGCGGCAGGCGGCGCTGGAGCGCAAGGCCCGCAGCGATTCCCGCGCCCACAAATCCCGCGCCGGCGGCGGCCAGGCCAGGATCCTGCTGGACTTCAAGAAGGAGAAGGCCGGGCAGAGCCAGTCCCGCCAGACCGGCCTGCGCGACCGGCGGGAGGAGGGGGCCGAGGCGGCGCTGGCCGAGGCGCGGGCCGCGGTCGAGCGCACTGACACCCTGGCGGCCTCGGTGCCGTCGACCGGTCTGGCCGCCGGCACCACCGTCCTGGCCTTCGAGCATGTGTCCTGGGGTCCCCTGGGCGCTGAGCGGCCGGTGCTGCGCGACCTGTCCTTCGCCGTGACCGGGCCGGAGCGGGTGGCGGTGACCGGGCCGAACGGCGCCGGCAAGTCGACGCTGCTGCGCCTCGCGGCCGGGGAGCTGCAGCCGGATCAGGGCCGGATCCGCCGCTTCGGCGGCGGCGTGGCCATGCTCGACCAGCGGGCGGGTGGGCTGCGGCTGGACCGGACCATCCTGGAGAACTTTCGGGCGATGCATCCGGAGGCGACCGACAACGCCTGCCGGGCGGCGCTGGCGCGCTTCCTGTTCCGGGCCGATGCGGCGCTGCGCCCGGCCGGCGAGCTCAGCGGCGGCGAGACGCTGCGGGCGGCACTGGCCTGCGTGCTGGGCGGGCCGCGGCCGCCGCGGCTGCTGATCCTGGACGAGCCGACCAACCATCTCGACCTCGACTCGATCGCGGCGATCGAGCGGGCGGTGGCCGCCTATGACGGCGCCCTGCTGGTGGCCAGCCACGATCCGGACTTCCTCGAGGCCGTCGGCATCGACCGGGTCATCGCCTTGGACAAATGAAAAGCGGGCCCGAAGGCCCGCTTCCCCCGCACGCACTGAGAAGGCGGAGCTTAATCCAGCCCTTCGAACAGCGCGGTCGACAGGTAGCGCTCGGCGATCGAAGGCACGATCACGACGATCTTCTTGCCCTCGTTCTCCGGCCGGGCGCCGACCTCGAGCGCCGCGGCCAGGGCGGCGCCGGAGGAGATGCCGGCCGGCAGTCCCTCCAGTTTCGCCGCCTGGCGGGCGATCTGGAAGGCGCGTTCGTTCGAGATCCGCACGACCTCGTCGATGATCTTGGTGTTCAGCACGCCGGGCACGAAGCCGGCGCCGATGCCCTGGATCTTGTGCGGGCCCGGATTGCCGCCGGACAGCACAGGGCTGTCCTCCGGCTCCACCGCGATCGCCTTGAAGCTCGGCTTGCGCTGCTTGATCACCTCGGACACCCCGGTGATGGTGCCGCCGGTGCCGACGCCGGAGATCAGGATGTCGACGCCGCCATCGGTGTCGTTCCAGATCTCCTCGGCCGTGGTGCGGCGGTGGATCTCCGGGTTGGCCGGGTTCTCGAACTGCTGCGGGATGATCGCGTTCGGGATGCTCTGGACCAGCTCCTCGGCCTTGGCGATCGCCCCCTTCATGCCTTTCGGGCCTTCGGTCAGGTGCAGCTCGGCGCCCAGGAGCTTCAGCATCTTGCGCCGCTCGACCGACATGGTCTCGGGCATGGTCAGGATCAGGCGATAGCCCTTGGCCGCGGCGACGAAGGCCAGCGCGATGCCGGTGTTGCCCGAGGTCGGCTCGATCAGCGTGCTGACGCCCGGCTTGATCTTGCCCGATGCCTCCAGCGCCTCGATCATCGCCAGGCCGATGCGGTCCTTCACGCTCGACAGCGGGTTGTAGAATTCCAGCTTCGCCAGGATATCGGCCCTGGCGTCATGGGCCTCGGCCAGCTTCTTCACCCGCACCAGTGGGGTCGCGCCGATGGTGTCGAGGATCGAGTCGTAGATCCTGCCTCGGAACTCGGTCTTCCCGGCGGTGGAAGAGGACATATTACTCTCCAGGGGCGTCAAATCGGTTGATCAACATATATACGCGTCGGCCCTGGGGAAGGCCAGCCGCTCGGATCAACCCGGACAGGCTAGATCGAGAAGTCCACGGGGGCGGCCCGCTCGCGCGGGATGCCCCTGTCGCGCGCCTGGTTTGCCAGATCCTCGATGGTCAGGGCGTCGAGCTTCCTGACCGCCTCCTCCTGCAGCTCCTGCCACAGCGGGCGGACGATCTCCTGGCCCAGGCGGGACCCCGGCGGCAGCGCCTCCTCGTCGTCCGCCGCCGTCTCCAGCGACCGGATGGCGCGGACGATCTCGCCGACCGTGATCCGACGGCGCTCCCGTGCCAGGCGGTAGCCGCCGCGCGGCCCGCGCACCCCGCTCAGGATGTCGACCCTGACCAGCTGCTGCAGCACCTGCTCCAGATACCGGCGCGGGATGCCCTGGCGCTTGGTGATCTCGGCGCTCTGCACCGGCGTGTCGACGGCGTTGTAGGCGATGTCGAGAACCGCCTCGATCGCGAACAGCATCTTCTTGGGCAGTCGGAACATCCGTCAGGCTCCCGTTCCGGTGGATCCGTAGCCGCCCGTGCCCCGGGCGGTGGTGGCGAGGCTCTGCCGCTCGTCCCAGGCGACGGTCGCGTGGCGGGCCACGACCATCTGGGCGATGCGCATCCCCCGGGTGATGGCGACCGGCTCGTCGCCATGGTTGATCAGCACCACGCCGATCTCGCCGCGGTAGTCGGAGTCGATCGTGCCCGGCGCGTTGACGATGGTGATGCCGTGCTTGAGGGCGAGGCCGGAGCGCGGGCGCACCTGCGCCTCCCAGCCGGCGGGCAGGGCGATGGCGATACCGGTCGGGATCAGCACCCGGCGCCCGGGCGCCACCGTCACCGGCTCCGCCACGGCCGCGAGCAGGTCCAGCCCGGCCGACTGCGCGGTGGCGGCGGCGGGCAGGGGCAGGTCGGCGCCGTGCGGCAGGCGGGTGACGGCGATGGAGACGGCTTCGGTCATCGGGTCGGGATCAGCCTTTCTCGAAATGCCGGGCGATCGCGCCGGCCAGGCGGGTGCCGATATCGGCCTTGCTCAGCCGCGGCCAGGTCTGGGCACCCTCGGCCGTGATCAGGTGCAGGATGTTCGAATCGCCGCCGAAGGCCTGGGTGCCGGGCGACACGTCGTTGGCCAGGATCCAGTCGCAGCCCTTGCGGGCGCGCTTGGCCTGGGCATGGGAGATCACGTCCTCGGTCTCGGCGGCAAAGCCCACCACCAGGGCCGGCCGGTCGGGGCCGGGGGCGCTCAGCGTCGCCAGGATGTCGGGGTTCTCGGCCAGGGCCAGGGCCGGAGGCCCACCGGCGCCCTTCTTGATCTTCCGGCCGGAGGGCGCGGCGACGCGCCAGTCGGCCACGGCCGCGGCGCAGACCGCAGCATCGGCCGGCAGGGCGGCCCGGCAGGCGGCCATCATCTCGTCCGCCGTTTCGATCGGCACGACAGTAACGCCGTGCGGCGGCGGCTCATGGGTCGGGCCGGTCACCAGCGTCACCCGCGCCCCGGCTTGGCGCAGCGCCGCGGCGATAGCGTGGCCCTGCTTGCCGGAGGAGCGGTTGGCGATGTAGCGCACCGGGTCGATCGGCTCGTGGGTCGGGCCGCTGGTGACGATGATGTGGCGGTCCTGCAGCGGCCCGCCGGTGCCGAAGCGGTCGAATTCGGCGAAGTAAGCCTCGATTGCGGCGATGATCTCCAGCGGCTCGGACATGCGGCCGGGGCCGTACTCGCCGCAGGCCATCTCGCCCGGATTGGGTCCGACCACGCGTACCCCGCGGCGCTGCAGCAGCGCCAGGTTGTCGCGGGTCGCCGGGTGGTCCCACATGCGGACATTCATCGCCGGCGCCACCAGCACCGGCTTGTCGGTGGCCAGGAGGGCGGTGGTGGCCAGGTCGTCGGCCAGACCGGCCGCCATCCGCGCCAGGATGTTGGCGGTGGCCGGGGCCACCACCAGAAGGTCGGCGTCGCGCGACAGCCGGATGTGGCCCATCTCCGATTCGTCGGTCAGCGAGAACAACTCGCGATAGACCTTGTCCTCGGTCAGGGCGGCGACGGCGAGGGGAGTGACGAACTCGGTCGCGGCTTGAGTCAGAATGCAGCGTACCCGGGCGCCGCGCTCACGCAGGCGCCGGATCAGGTCCAGCGACTTGTAGGCGGCGATGCCGCCCGCGATGACCAGCAGGATGCGGCGGTCACGCAGCGTCAGCGTCACGACAGGTCCCCAGGGCGGCGGAGGGCGAACTACATCGCATGAATGTTCTTTAGGGCCCTCAGCCGGATTCGGCAAGCCCTCCATTCGTTGCTTGCGACGAAATGCGCGACGGTGGCCGTGAAATCCTAGTCGAAGCCCCGGTTCATCATCCAGTCCACAGCGGCGATGATAGCGTCGCTCTCACCGGATAGGTTTGTGACCAACGGTCCCAGACGATCCTTCGGAAGGCTGAGAGTGGCTAAGGTCATCAGGGAGAAGAGCTCGCCCTCGATCTCGAACACCGGATTCAGCCGCTCGGCTTGGGGAAGCCTGGCGGTGGTCCGGGTCAGCGGAATGACCACGCGCCGCCGAGATTCCTGGAACAGGCTCGACTGCAGCACGACAAAGTAAGGGAATTCAGCCTTCGTCGTTCCGAGATTCCGATGCACATCGAACTGCGCCATCGGCGGCTTCAGATCTCGCAATACTCGTCGGCAGGCGACCCGAATCGAGCCTCGTGGTCGTTCCAGAACCTCATCAAGGCATCGGTTTCCTCTTGGATCCGCCGGCGCTCGGCCTGTTCGATGGCGGTGAGGAGGCCGGCTTCTGCGGCCGCAGAGACGTTGATGCCCATGGCTTTCGCTCGAGCCACGAGCTCGCTGTTCATGCTGCAGTTGACGGGCTTCTTCGGGGCGTCTTCCCGATAGCGGATGAGCATTTCTTCAACCATATGATGCGCATAGAAGCGCCCAGTCTATGCGCAATCGAGAGCTCGTTCAATCGGTGCGGGCGATGCCCGATCCGGATCGTCAGATCCGCCAGCCCGTATGGATCGCGGCGATGCCGGCCGACAGGTTGGTCCAGCGCACCCGTTCCAGCCCGGCGACCTCGATTCGCTCGGCCAGGGTCGGCTGGTCGGGGAAGCGGCGGATGCTCTCGACCAGGTAGCGGTAGCTGTCCTCGTCCTTGGCCACCGCCTTGCCCATGCGCGGGATCACGGCGCGGGAATACAGGTCGTAGGCGCGGTCGAGGCCCGGCAGCACGACCTTGCTGAACTCCAGGCAGAAGAAGCGGCCGCCTGGCTTCAGCACCCGCCGCGCCTCGCGCAGAGCGTCGTCGATCCGGGTCACGTTCCTGAGGCCGAAGGAGATGGTGTAGACGTCGACCGACCGGTCGGCGACCGGCAGCGATTCGGCGTTGCCGACCATGTGCAGGATCGGGCCGACGCGGCCGCTATCGATCGCCCGGTCGCGGCCGACCGCGACCATGCCCTCGGTCAGGTCGCAGATGATGGCGCGTGCAGTCGGTCCGGCGCGGTCGAGGAAGCGGAAAGCGATGTCGCCGGTGCCGCCGGCCACGTCCAGCAGGACCTCGCCGGGCCGGGGCCGGATGGCGCTGATGAACTGGGCCTTCCACAGCCGGTGGACGCCGCCGCTCATCAGGTCGTTCATCAGGTCGTAGCGTCGGGCCACGCTGGTGAAGACGCCGTGGACGCGGTGGGTCTTCTCGGTCGGGTCGACCTCGGTGTCGCCGAACCAGCGGGATTCAGGATTGCGGGGCGCGTCGCTCATGGCCGGGACCATAGCGTCCGGCGCCGCGCCGTGCCAGTGTGCCGGCCATGCCCGAGCTTCCCGAAGTCGAGACCGTTCGCCGCGGCCTGGTGCCCGTCCTGGAAGGCCAGCGCCTGGCCCGCGTCGAACAGCGCCGCCCTGACCTGCGATTCCCGCTGCCCGAGCGGATGGCCGAACGGCTGACCGGCCGGCGGATCGTCCGGCTGGACCGCCGCGCGAAATACCTTCTGATCCATCTCGACGACGGCATGGTGCTTCTGGTCCATCTCGGCATGTCGGGCCGGATGATGGTCAGCCAGGGCCGGCCGCAGATCGTCAGCCCGCATGACCATGTGGTGTTCGAGACCGAATCCGGGTCGGTCGTCACCTTCAACGACACCCGCCGCTTCGGCATGATGGACCTGGTCAGCCAGAACGCGCTGCACGCCCACAAGGCGCTGGAGGCGCTGGGGCCGGAACCGCTGTCGGACGAGTTCGACGCCGCCTATCTGGACCAGGCGCTGGCCCGGAAGATCACGCCGATCAAGGCGGCCCTTCTGGACCAGCGCGTCGTCGCCGGCCTCGGCAACATCTATGTCTGCGAGGCGCTGTGGGCGGCGCGGATCTCGCCCCGCCGCGTCGCCGCCTCGGTCGCCGGCGTCCGGGCGGCGCGGCTGGTGCCGGAGATCAAGGCCGTGCTGCAGCGCGCCATCGAGGCCGGCGGGTCGTCCCTGCGCGATTATGTGCAGGTCGACGGCGAGCTCGGTTATTTCCAGCACTCCTGGTCGGTCTACGACCGGGAGGGAGAGCCGTGCCGGACGCCGGGATGCCGCGGCACGGTCCGGCGCCTGGTCCAGTCCGGCCGCAGCACCTTCTTCTGCCCGGTCTGCCAGCGCTGACCGGGCGTTCGATCAATCCGATGCGGAGGAACGCTTCATGACCGCGAGCTACGAAACGATCCTGGTCGAGACCCGGGGCCGGGTCGGCCTGATCACCCTGAACCGGCCGCAGGCGCTGAACGCCCTGAACGATGCGATCTTTCGGGACCTCGCCCAGGCGCTCGCGGCCTTCGATGCCGATGACGGCGTCGGCGCCGTCGTCCTGACCGGCTCGGAGAAGGCCTTCGCCGCCGGGGCCGACATCAAGGAGATGGCGTCGAAGGACTTCATCGCCGCCTATCGCGGCAACCTGATCGAGAACTGGACCTGCATCACCAAGCTGCGCAAGCCGATCATCGCCGCAGTGGCCGGCTATGCGCTCGGCGGCGGCTGCGAGATCGCAATGATGTGCGATTTCATCATCGCCGCCGACACGGCGAAGTTCGGGCAGCCGGAGATCAAGCTGGGCACCATCCCGGGCTCCGGCGGCACCCAGCGGCTGACCAAGCTGATCGGCCGGTCCAAGGCGATGGACCTGGTGCTGACCGGCCGGATGATGGATGCGGCGGAAGCCGAGCGATCGGGCCTGGTCGCCCGGGTCGTTCCGGCGGCCGAGCTGCTGGCCGAGGCGGTTAAGGCGGCGGAGACGATCGCCGGCTACTCGCTGCCGGTCACGATGATGGCGAAGGAGGCGGTGCACCGCGCCGACGAGACGCCGCTGGCCGAGGGCATCCTGTTCGAGCGGCGGCTGTTCCCCGCCCCCTTCGCCACCGAGGCCCGGCGCGAGGGCATGGCCGCCTTCGCCGAGAAGCGGCCGCCAGCGTTCAAGCATCGCTGACCCGAACGAAAACGGCGGGCCCCGGGCCCGCCGTTTCCGATCCGTCCCGGAGGCCGCTCTCAGTCGCGGCCGGGGCCGATCGCCCAGGCGCCGGGACCGAAGGCGGTGACCATCAACAGGCCGCCGGCGATGGCGAGATTCTTCATCGCGTGGATCTGCTGCATCATCGCGTCCGCCCCCTCGAAGGTCCAGAAATGGTGGACGACCACGATGGTCAGCAGAGTGAAGCCGGCCATGACGAAGGCGGCCAGGCGCGAGAACAGGCCGAGAATCAGCAGGATGCCGCCGCCGAGCTCGACCAGGATGGTCAGCGCCGCGAAGACCTGTGGGGCCGGCAGACCGTTGGAGGCGATATAGCCGACGGCCCCTTCAAAGCCGGTCAGCTTGCCCCAGCCGGACACGACGAAGATGGCGGCGAGGAAAATCCGCGCGAAGAAGGCGAAAAAGGAAGAAAAGGCCGACATTTCACCATCCGGGCGAGTGAATCGATGCCTCACTATGACACCAACCGCCTCGCCCCGTTGGGGAAATCTTCATAGACAGTGTGTTGACCGATCCGGCCGTCAGCTCTTCACCTCGAAGCCGGCGCCGGTCGCGAACTTCCACAGGTTGCGGTAGCCCAGCCGGGCATAGGTCAGCGGATGCGCCTTGGCCGGGTCCTGCTCGGCCTCCACCACCATCCAGCCGCTGTAGCTCTTCGGCAGCGCGTCGAAGATGCGCGGGAAGTCGACCATGCCGTCGCCCGGCACTGTGAACAGCCCGCCGATGACGCCGTCGAGGAAGCTCCAATCCTCGTCGCGCACCCTCTGCAGCACGTCGCGGCGCACATCCTTGGCATGAACATGGTTGATCCGGCTGGCATAACGCTTGGCCAGGGCCGCCGGGTCGCCGCCGGCCACGGTCATGTGGCCGGAATCGAGCAGCAGCCCGACCGACAGGCCGGTGTGCTGCATCAGCAGGTCGACCTCGGCCTCACTCTGCACCAGCGTGCCCATGTGGTGGTGATAGGCCAGCCGGACGCCGCGCCTGGCCATGTGGTCGCCGACCGCGGTCAGCTTGCGGCCGAACTCCGGCCAGGATTCCTCCGGCAGGGTCGGGCGCTGCGACAGCGGCGTGCCGCGGTTCCCGTGCACCGCGCCCGAGGTGTCGCAGAACACCATGACTTTGCAGCCGAGCGCGGCGAGCAGCGTCAGATGCGGCTCCATCGCCGCGATCTCCTCCTCGACCGAGTGGTCGAGCAGGTTAGCGCTATACCAGCCCGAGATCAGGGCTAGGCGGTGCGCCTCCAGGATCGGCCGCAGGGCATCGGCCTGGCGCGGGAACTTGTTGCCCAGCTCGATACCGGTGAAGCCGGCCTCGCGCGCCTCGAACAGGCAGGTCTCGAGCGGCGTCTCGCCGCCCAGCTCCGGCAGGTCGTCGTTGCTCCAGGCGATCGGGTTGGTGCCGAGGGTGACGGTCATCGCGGCGGTCTCGTGCGGTCGGTTGGTTGATGGATCAGGCGGAGCGCCCGGTGACGGGATGCCCGGCCAGCTGCTCCTCGTAGCCGGCGCGGGCCCGGCGCACCTGGTCGCGGTCGGAGACCTCGGGGACGGCCACGTCCCACCAGGCGCCGCCGGCCTCGGTCGTCACCACCGGGTCGGTGTCGATGACGATGACGCTGGTCTGGTCGGTGGCCTTGGCGCGCAGCAGCGCACCCTCCAGCTCGGCGATGCCGGCCACCTTCTCCGACGCTGCGCCCATGCTGGCGGCATGGGCGGCGAAGTCGATCGGCTGGGCGCCTTCGATGTCGCGGAACAGGTTGTTGAAGGAGGCGCCGCCGGTGGCGTTCTGCAGCCGGTTGATGCAGCCGAAGCCGCGATTGTCGAGCACGACGATGGTCAGCTTCACGCCCTGCTGCACCGCGGTCGCGATCTCGGAGTTCATCATCATGTAGCTGCCGTCGCCGACCAGGACATAGACCTCGCGGTCCGGCCGGGCCAGCTTGACGCCGAGGCCACCGGCGATCTCGTAGCCCATGCAGGAATAGCCGTATTCCAGGTGGTAGCCGCCCGGCGCGTCGGTGCGCCACAGCTTGTGCAGCTCGCCCGGCAGGCCGCCGGCGGCGCAGACCACCACGGCGCCGCGCCCGGCCGCGCGGTTCACGGCACCCAGCACCTGGGCGTCGGAGGGCAGGGGGGCGTTGCTGGCGGCGGTGGCGCGGTCGACCGAGGCGGTCCAGTCCGCGATCAGGCCGCGGGTGCGGTCGGACTGGGCCTTCGGCGCGGTCCAGGACCCGAGAGCCTCGGACAGCTCGTCCAGGCCGCGCCGCGCATCGGCGACCAGCGGCAGGGCGCCGTGCTTGCCGGCGTCGAAGGCGGCGGCGTTCAGCTGGATCAGCGTTCGCCCCGGCGCCCGGAAAAGGGCGCGGGAGCCGGTGGTGAAATCCTGCAGTCGGGTGCCGACCGCCAGCACCACATCGGCATCGACGGCCAGGGCGTTGGCGGCGCTCGATCCGGTGACGCCGATCGAGCCGACGTTGTTCGGATGGTTCCAGGCCAGGCTGCCCTTGCCGGCCTGGGTCTCGGCCACCGGCAGGACGTGGCGCTCGGCGAAGCCGGCCAGGGCCTTGGCGGCGCCGGAATACAGCACGCCGCCGCCGGCGATCACCAGCGGCCGCTCGGCACTCTTCAGCGCCGCGACAGCCCGGGCCAGTTCGGCCTCGTCCGGGCCGGGGCGGCGGATGCGGTGGACCTGCTCCTCGAAGAACCAGGCGGGGTAGTCATAGGCTTCGGCCTGCACGTCCTGGCACAGCGCCAGAGTCACCGGCCCGCACTCCGCCGGGTCGGTCAGCACCGCCAGGGCGCGGGGCAGGGCGGTCAGGATCTGCTCCGGCCGGGTGATCCGGTCGAAATAGCGCGACACCGGGCGGAAGCAGTCATTGGCGCTGACCGTGCCGTCGCCGAAATCCTCGACCTGCTGCAGCACCGGGTCGGGCCGGCGGCTGGCGTAGACGTCACCGGGCAGCAGCAGCACCGGCAGCCGGTCGACATGGGCCAGCGCGGCAGCGGTCACCAGGTTGGTGGCGCCGGGCCCGATCGAGGTGGTGACCGCCATCATCCGGCGGCGGAACTTGGCCTTGGCATAGGCGACCGCGGCCAGGGCCATCGCCTGCTCGTTATGCGCCCGCAGCGTCGGCAGCTGCTCGCGATGGGCGTACAGCGCCTCGCCCATGCCGGCGACGTTGCCGTGGCCGAAGATCGCCCAGCAGCCGGCGAACAGGTGCTCGCGGCTGCCGTCCTCTTCCTCGATCCATTGCGCGGCGAGGTGGCGCACCAGGGCCTGCGCCATGGTCAAACGCACGGTTCCCATCCCTATGCTCCCTTCAGGCCGCGGCTTGTGCTGCGGCGCGGGCATTCTCCCAGGCGGCGATCAGGCTGCCATAGCTGGCGGCCATCCGTCTCACCGCTTCGTCATCATCGATGCGCCCGGCGATCCAGTCCTCGGCGGCGCGGCCGAAGATGGTGCGGCCGACCGCGAAGCCGCGGCACCAGGGCTGGCGCGCGGCCAGGGTGAAGGCGGCCGTCAGCTCCTCCTCCGGCGCCTCAAGCCCCAGCAGCACCACGCCGCGGCAATGCGGGTCGCGCCGGGCGATCACCTCCTGGATCGCCGCCCAAGCGGCCTCGGAGGGCGGCGGGGGCAGCTTCCACCAGTCCGGATGGATGCCGAGGGCGTAGAGCTGGTCCAGCGCCCGGGCCACGGTGCGGTCGTCGGCCGGCATGGATTTCGGCGGGATGACTTCGAGCAGCAGCTCGTGCCGGGTGGCGCGGCTGGCGTCGAACAGGGCCAGCAGCTGGCGCTCCTGCTCGGCCCGGATCTCCGGCGGGTCGTCCGGGTGATACTGCACCAGGCACTTCACCACATGCTCCAGCGGCCATTCCCGCAGGGTGACGCCGACATCGGGTCCTCCCTCGAAGCGCAGCGGGCGCGACCCCGGCAGCTCGATCGGCCGGCCGATCCAGGCGCCGCTGCCGGCGGCGGCGAACAGCGCCTCGCTGCCCAGCCGCCCGTCGATCAGCACGCCGAAGCCGGGCCGGTCGCCATGCGCCTGCCTGGCCGCTTGCCAGGCCAGGAGCTTGAAGTCGCCGATCCGCTCCGGATCGACGCCGTGGCGCGCCGCCATCTCCTCCAGCTGCGACCGGTGGTCGAAGGCCATGGCGTGGACCTCGGGCCAGTCGCGGATCCGGGTCGTCGCCCAATGCACCTGGTTCAGGGCGGGATCCTCGCGCAGCCGGTGATGGGCGCTGCCCTCGACCAGGAACTGCGACAGCTCGGTCCAGCTGGGATAGGACGGCGCGCAGCCGTGCCGCGACACGGCGAAGGCGCCGCAGGCATTGGCATAACGGCAGGCGGCCTCGACCGGCTCGTCGCGCAGCCAGCCGCGCAGGAAGCCGGCCATGAAGCCGTCGCCGGCGCCCAGGACGTTGTAGACCTCGACCGGGAAGCCGGGGCCCTTCACCCCCTGCTCGATATCGTCCGGGATCGCGCCCGGGAACACGACGCAGCCCATCGGCCCCCGCTTGACCACGATGGTGGCGGGGCTCAGCTCGCGCACCCGGCGCAGCGCCGCCAGCGTGTCGGTGGCGCCGCCGGCGATGTGGATCTCCTCCTCGGTGCCGACGATCAGGTCGCACTCCGGCAGGATCGCCTGCAGATGGGCGCTGACGGCGGAGCTCTCGACGAAGCGCTCCTCGCCCAGCCCGTGGCCGGTCAGGGCCCACAGCACCGGGCGGTAGTCGATGTCCAGGGCCACCTTGCGGCCATGGGCATGGGCCAGCCGCATCGCCTTCCGGCTCATCGCCGCGACCGAGGAGGTGGAGAAATGGGTGCCGGTGACGACGACGGCGCGGGCCGAGGCGATGAAGGCCTCGTCGATGTCGTCCTCGGTCAGCGCCATGTCGGCGCAGTTCTCGCGGTAGAAGATCAGCGGGAAGGTGTGGCGGTCGCGGATGCCGAGAATGACCAGCGCGGTCAGCCGCTGCGGATCGGTGATGACATGGCTCGTGTCCACCCCCTCCGCCGCCAGCTGCTCGCGGATGAAGCGGCCCATATGCTCGTCCCCGACCCGGGTCAGCAGGGCGGAGCGCAGGCCGAGACGGGCGGCGCCGACCGAGATGTTGGTCGGGCAGCCGCCGACATATTTGGCGAAGGACGCCATGTCCTCCAGCCGGCCGCCGACCTGCTCGCCATAGAGGTCGACCGAGGACCGGCCGATGCAGATCACGTCGAGTGTGGGCTCAGCCATGACGCGAGACCCCTTCGGGGCGCCAGAACTCGGCCTTCTCGTCCATGGTCCAGCGGTGCTCCTCGGTGAACTCCGGCACGGTGTAGGGGTTGCCCGGCAGGTGCCGGATCACCCAGGCGTAGTACATGCCGTAGCCGGGCGCCGCACATTGCGCATGGTCGAAGCCGTCGAAGATCTTGATCGTGTCGTTCGCGCGCACCTTCAGCACCGTCTCGCCCAGCTCGGCATGGCCGTAGCCGCGCGGATCGGTGAAGCGGTAATGGTAGATCTCCGGCTGCGGATGATGATGTGGCGGATAGCTCGACCAGCGGCCGGGGAAGGTCACCACCTCGCCCAGCACCAGCTCGGCGTTCGGGTCGCTGTTGCGCAGGTCGAAGATGGTGCGGACGTAGCGATAGCAGGCCTCGTCGACCTGGCCTTTGCCGCGATGCTCGTTCGGCACGTCCTCGGGCAGGAACACGCGCGAGGGAAAGGGCTTGGTGTTCTTGGTCTCGTAGACGGTAAACTCGGCCTCGCTCTCGGCCGCAAGCCGCACCCGGGCGCCCGCCGCGACATGCACGGCGCTGGCCGATTCATTGAACAGCGAGGCGCGGGAGAAGCGCACGGACCGGTTGTCGACGGTCACCTCGGCCGTGCCGGACATCAGGAGCCAGGCGGTCTCGTTCGCGGTCTCGACCTCGCGGCTCTCGCCCGGCGCCAGCTTCAGCACGGCGACCGCGATGCCGGTGTCGTCCTCGGGCTCGTCGAAGCGGGTGATCTGCGTCAGCCCCGGGCCGAAGCCGCCGCGGTGGCCGGTCAGATGGCGGGTCATGGCTGTCCTCCCCAAGGCGATTTCGATCAAATAGAACAAATATTCCATTTGACTGCAACCTCGGAATTCTGATTTTTCTGTCGCTGCCGGCCGCCGCCGGGCCGATGATCCGGCGCGTCGCGAGGGAGAGGAATGATGCTCAAGATCTGCCAGTTCGGCGCCGGACGGATCGGGAAGATCCATGCCGACAACATCGCCCGGAATCCGCGGACCCAACTCGTCGCCGTGGTCGACGTCCATCACGAGGCGGCCGAGGCGCTGGCCAAGCAGCACGGCGCCGCGGTCGGCGACGGCTTGGCGGCGCTGGACGGCGCCGACGCCGTGGTGATCGCCAGCTCGACCGACACCCATGCCGACCTGATCGAGGCCGCGGCCAAGGCCGGCAAGGCGATCTTCTGCGAGAAGCCGATCGATCTCGACAGCGCCCGGGTCGAGGGCTGCCTCGACATCGTCGCCCAGGCCGGGGTGCCGCTGGCGCTCGGCTTCAACCGGCGCTTCGACCCCAGCTTCGAGGCGGTCCATGCCGGCATCGCCGAAGGCCGCATCGGCAAGGTCGAGCTGGTGGCGATCACCAGCCGCGACCCGGGTCCGCCGCCGGCCAGCTATATCCGCGTCTCCGGCGGGCTGTTCCGGGACATGATGATCCACGATTTCGACATCGCCCGCTGGCTGCTGGGCGAGGAGCCGGTGGAGATCTACGCCACCGCCAGCAACCTCGTCGATCCGGCGATCGGCGCCGAGGGCGACGTCGACACCGCGGTGGTGACGCTGAAGACCGCGGGCGGCGCCATCGCCCAGATCTCCAACAGCCGCCGCGCCGTCTACGGCTACGACCAGCGGGTCGAGGCCTTCGGCTCGCTCGGCATGCTGCGGGCCGAGAACCGGGCCGCGACCACGGTGGAATATGCCGGCGCCGACGGGGTGGTGCGGGACAAGCCGCTGCATTTCTTCCTGGAGCGCTATGCCGAGGCCTATCGGCGCGAGCTCGACGATTTCATCGACGCGGTGCTGGAGGGGCGGGCACCCCGGGCCGGCGGCGAGGACGGCAAGCTCGCCCTGCTGCTGGCCGACGCGGCCTGGGAATCGGTCAAGACCGGCGTTCCGGTGCGGCTCTCGCGCTGAGTCAGCCCCGAATCGTCCTGCGAAAGATTCTCTCTCACACCGGCGGAACGCCTATGGTCAAGGCGCGCAGCCTGAGGTTATAGTTCGTCCGGGTGTCTTCTGTAGGCTCGGCTGAGGGGTATAGAGACGATCGTCGCCCGCGGGTGATATTCACGCGCGGGCTGGTTGTCTCAGGTAACGAATGGTCGTCTCGACAAAAACGTTCAGACCGTCCAGCACCGGTGCATCGCCGGTTGCGAGCGGACAGATCCTGGTTTCCGCTCGCGGAAGCCGCACCCTTGGTCCTGGTGCAGCACTTTCTCTTGGAGTTTCAGTTCAATGATGAACCGACGTCATCCGCCGCGCGTCGGAGGCGGCGAATATCGCCGTGACGTGACGGCAGTGGTCAAGTGGTTCAACCCGACGAAGGGCTTCGGCTTCGTCCAGGTGACGGACGGTTCGCCGGATGCGTTCCTGCACGCCTCGGTCGTGGAACAGTCCGGCCATCGCGAGATGTATGAGGGCACGAAGATCGTCTGCGACATCGCGGAAGGTCAGAAGGGCCCGCAGGTCGCGGTGATCCATCGCATCGAGGAGCTCGGTGCCCCGCCGGCCGGCGGCGGTTTCCGCCCGAACCGCTTCGGTGACGGCGGCGGCCGTGGCGGCTTTGGCGGCGGTGGCGGCTTCGGCGGCGATCGCGGCGGCTTCAGCGGCCCGGCCACCGAGGTCGAGGGCACGGTGAAGTTCTTCAACGCCGAGAAGGGCTTCGGCTTCGTCACGCCGGATGATGGCGGCAAGGACGTCTATGTCGCGTCGCGCGCTCTGCAGAAGGCCGGTTTGCCGAGCCTGAACAGCGAGCAGCGGGTGCGCCTGACGGTCCGCATGGGCCAGAAGGGCCCGATGGCGGAAGCCGTCCAGCTCCTGTGACAGCGGACACGGCCCGGGGGAAACCCCGGGCCGTAGCTTTTCTTGGCTGAGCCACGCTCCGCCCCCGATAGCGTGCCCGACGATAAACCTGGGCCGCGCGCGAAGTTCACGCGCGAATTGCCGGCGGTCAGACGCCGGGCGCTGATCGAAGCCACGGCCCGATGCCTGGCCGAACGTGGCCACGCGGCCACATCTGTGCGCGAGGTCTGCGCCCGCGCCGGCGTGTCGCCCGGGCTGGTGCGCCATTACTTCGGCGGCATCGACACCCTGATCGCCGAGACCTACCGTTCCATCGGCAGCCATGTGGCCGAGACCCTGGCCGTCGCGCTGGACGCGGCGGATGCGACGCCCGAGGCGCGGCTGCGCGCCTTTATCGACGCCAGCTTCCGGCCGCCGGTGCTGGACCCCGACCTGCTGTCGATCTGGCTGTCCTTCTGGGCCCTGGTGCGCCGGGACGAGGCGATCCGCCGGATCCACCGCGACGTCTATGCCGCCTATCGCCAGCGGCTCGAGGGGCTGATCGCCGAGGCCGCCGCCGCCCGGTCGCGCCGGGTCGACACGGCGCTCGCCGCGCTGGCCTTCACCGCCATGCTCGACGGGCTGTGGCTCGAGCTCTGCCTCGACCCCTCCGTGTTCACGCCTGACGACGCCGTGCGCATCGCCAATGGCTGGGTCGACGGTCTCCTGTCCGGCAACGCCATGGGGCTGGCGGCGGGCACTTAGCCGTCGCCCCGGAACAGCGCCCGGTTGTCGCGCATCAGCCGGACGATGCGCTCGATCACGGCGCGTACCGCGGGGTGGCGGCGCTCGTCCTGGTGCAGCACCAGCCATTGCTGGTGGCGCAGCTCCTCGACCTCCTGCAGCCGGTCGAGCTCCGGATCGGCATCGCCGACGAAACAGGGCAGCACCGCCCGGCCGACGCCGCGCCGCAGCAGGTCCAGGATCAGCCGGGGGTCGTTGCCGCGCACCACGGTGGCGGCGGCATGCCGCTCCGCCACCCAGCGGGCCGAGGGGGTAATCGCGCCGTCGCCGGTGACGCCGATCCAGCGCTCCTCCGGCGCCTCGCCACGCCGGCCATAGACGGCGAAGGCGACGTCGCCGGTCCGCCGTCCGGCCAGCCAGGGCTCCTCCGGCCGGCGGTTGCGCACGCCGATATCGGCCTGGCCACGGGCGATGTCGACCCGGGCGTTGGCGGCGACGAAGTCGATCGTCCAGGGCTCGCCGGGCGACCACAGCGCATCGATGTGCCGGGCCAGGAACCAGGAGGTCCAGGTCCCCGCCGCGATCCGCACGGTGCGGCGCGGCGACAGGCCGTCGCGCCAGCGCTCGATGCCGGTGGCCGCGGCCTCCATTTCCTCCGCCTGGGCCAGGAACTGGCGCCCCGGCTCGGTCAGCCGGTAGCCCAGACGTTCCCGGACGAACAGGCGCTGGCCCAGGCTGCGCTCCAGCGCCGTCATACGACGCCCCAGCGTGGCCGGGCTCGACCCCGACTGGCGGGCCGCCGCGCTCAGCCCCTCGCCGCGGGCCACGGCCAGGAACAGGCGGATATCCTCCCAGTCGACCGGGCTTTTCATTCCTGCAACGCTCATTTCGGTGCTGCGTGTTTCGGGGCCGGATCATAGCCGATAGCCTCCCTTCGATTGATCCAGTTTCTTTTCGATCCTGAAAAGGAGGATGCCATGAACGATCAAGCCGGATCTCTTCCCACGATCCTGATCCGCCTATGGGACGGGCGCGAGGTGCCGCGCCTCGGCCTCGGCTGCTGGGCGATCGGCGGCCCGTTCTTCGCCGGCGACACGCCGCTCGGCTACGGCGCGGTCGACGACGCGGAATCGATCGCGGCGATCCATTGCGCCGTCGATCTCGGCATCCGGTTCTTCGACACCGCCGACGTCTACGGCGCCGGCCATTCCGAGGAGGTGCTGGGCCGGGCCCTGGAAGGCCGGGACGACGTGGTGATCGCGACCAAGCTGGGCAACCGCTTCGACCCGGCGACGAAGCAGCTTACCGGCAGCATCGCGGAGGGCGACCTCAAGCGCGAGGCCCGCAGCGCTGTGGAGGGATCGCTGCGCCGGCTGCGCCGCGACCGCATCGACCTGGTGCAACTCCACCTCAACAACCTGCCGATCGAGCGGGCCGGCGAGGTGTTCGACGTGCTGGACGATCTGCGCGCCGCCGGCACCATCGGCGCCTATGGCTGGAGCACCGATTTCCCGGAGCGGGCGGCGGCCCATGCCGGGCGGGACGGCTTCGTCGCCGTGCAGCACGGCATGAACCTGTTCTTCGATGCGCCGACCATGCTCGGCGTGATCGAAGCCAACGGACTGATCTCGATCAACCGCTCGCCGCTCGCCATGGGTCTGCTGACCGGCAAATTCGCGGCCGGGCAGGTGCTGCCGGCGGACGACGTCCGGTCCAACACCTTCACCTGGATGGACTATTTCAAGGACGGCCGCGTTGCGCCCGGTTTCGCCGACCGGCTGGAGCGGATCCGGCACCTGCTGACCGCCGACGGTCGCACCCCGGCCCAGGGTGCGCTCGCCTGGCTCTGGGCCAGGTCGCCGCGCACCCTGCCGATCCCCGGCTTCCGCTCGGTGGCGCAGGTGCGGGAGAATGCCGGCGCGCTGGAGAAGGGGCCGCTGCGGCCCGAGGCAATGGCGGAGATCGAAAAGCTGATCGACCGCCCGCCGGAAGGGCCGGCCCGGGAGCGGTGAGGGCGGGCGTCAGTCCTTGGTGCTGGCTTCCCAGCTGGCATGGCTGACGCCCGGCTGCTTCCCGAGCCGGGCGACCACGGCCTCCAGCTCCTTCGGGTTCACCGCGGTGCTGACCAGCGTGGCGACGATCTCGACTGCGTCCTCGCCACGCTCGATCACCTCGTCGTCGCTGGCCGGATACCGCGCCGCCTGCAACTGGTCCAGCAGCAGCTCGCGGATCGCCGGCATCGCCGTCGGGGTGGTGGTCACGCGCACCTCGTAGGTCGCCTCCGACGCCCGCTCGTCGAAGGGGATGCGGTTGATGGCGTTGACCAGCGGCCGCAGCAGCGTGTTGCCGGCGATGACGAAGATGGTCAGCAGCGCGGCCTCGGCCACCATGTCGGCGCCGGTGCAGGCGCCGACGGCGGCGGAACACCACAGCGTCGCCGCCGTGTTCAGGCCGCGGACATTCATCCCCTCCTTCATGATCACGCCGGCGCCGAGAAAGCCGATGCCGGAGACGACGTAGGAGATCACGCGCACCGCCTCGGCACTGCCGGCGATGCGGGCGGCCAGGTCGACGAAGGCGGCGGCGCCGACCGCGACCAGGACGCAGGTCCGCAGGCCCGCGGTGCGCTGGCGGTACTGCCGCTCGGCGCCGATCAGCGTGCCCAGGACAAAGGCCGCGGTCAGGCTGACCACCGTGTCGAGGAAGGGATAGAGGTCGAACGTCTCGATGAAGCGCATCGCCGGCCCCATCCCCGGAAGTTGCGTCGCGCCGCCGCTATGGCCCGCCGTGGCGAAGCTGGCAATGCGAAACATCGCAGGAACGCTGCAGCGTCCCGGTTTTCGTCACATCCAATGGAATATTTTTCGCACTGATCGGGGTTCTGCGGCGGCCGTTCCTAACTATACTCGATGCCGAACATTGCCCGGGTTCGTGCATCAGCCCGTGACACGTCGATTTCGGTGACCAGATGGCGCTTGCTGCTGCTGCTTCGATCGTCTGGCTGAGCGTATGCGCATCGCCGCCGGCCGGGGCCGGTATCAGTCGGACGTCCGAAGACGTGGCGGGCGCCCGCCTTGTGCTCGCGATCTCGCAGGACCGTCCGGACCGATGCCCCGCGGTGGCCCTGCCGGTCGGCGATGCCCGTGTCCTGTGGCTCGGATTCGAGCCGGCCTCGCAGGCCTCAGAGGCCCCGCAGGCCCCGGTGCTCCGGCTGATCGGGCCGGTGCCCGGTCACCCGGATGAACCGATGGCGATCTCGGAAATCGAACTCGATGACGGGCGCACCCAGGACGCCGTTCCCGTGCTGCCGGTCGGGCCGGATCTGCTGGACCAGGCGACGCTGCGAACCGTCGGCCGGGCGACGCTGGACAAGATCGGCCCCGGGGCCTTCGCGGCGGATTGTCCGGCCGGGACGGCGGCGGGCGAGGCCGTCGCCGAGCTGCCCGGCCGTCTTCCCCGCGGCGCCCGGCTCGCCTTTGCTACGGAGTACGACGCCGATGCGCCCTTCGATGTGGCTCTGGGTCGCGGCGACGATAGCCTGCTCGGTCGCCTGCCTCCGGGCATCGGCCGGCAGGAAATCATGCCGCTTCCAAGCGATCGGGCGCATGGCTCTGCTGTCGCGGCAACCTTCCGCTGCCCGTCCGGGCCGGCACGGATCTCGCTGCACTCGCTCCGCTTGCGGGAAGGCGAGGACCGGCCGGTTCCGCTGTCGACCTGGATCTGGCGGCCGTCGCAGTGGCGGGATGACGGCGACGGCCTGATCGCTGCGGCACAGGCCCATGGACTGGACCGGATCTTCATCGGCCTTGACATCCGCGACGGCGCGGTGGCGGATGCCGGCCGGTTGCGGTCCTTCCTTCAGGCCGCCCGCGCCGGGAACCTGGCGGTCTGGGCCGTTGAAGGGGATCCGGCCGCCATCACGAAAACGGGCCGGTCGCCGTTCCTGGAGCGCACGCGAGCGATCGCCGCCTTCAACCGCGGCGGGTCGCCGGCCCTGGACGGCATCCAGTACGATATCGAGCCGTATCTGCTGACGGGCTGGCCGCTCGACCGGGCCGCCGGCATCGCCGCCTATCTGGATACGATGGAGCGGCTGAAGCGGGAGGCCGACTGCCCCATCGAGGCAGTCCTGCCCTTCTGGTGGCTCGACATGCCGGAGATGGCCGGCGCCCTCGACCGGCTCGCAGCGGCGGCGGACCGCTTCGTGGTCATGACCTATCGCACGAAGCCGGACGATATCGTCGCCGCGGCCGAAAGCGCCCTGGCCTGGGCCGGCGCGCATGGCCGGGCGGCGACGGTCGCGCTGGAAGCGGGGCCGTTGCCGGACGACCGCGTCCAGTCCTTCCGCCCGGCGGCGGAGGGCGAGCTGTGGCGAATTTCGCTTGACGGACACCGCATTCTCGTCCTGCTCGACCGGCCGCGCGCCAACCCGGCGGGGCAGGCCTATCGTCGCCAGGGTGACCACCGGCTGCCCGCCGGCCGGCTCAGCTTCCTCGGCGACGCCGCAGCACTGACGGCCGCGATCGGCCGCATCCGGCCGGTTCTCTCCGCCTGGCCGGCTTTCGCCGGCATCGCCGTCCACGGGCTGCTCGACGGCCTTCAGCCGGGAAGGAGCCCTGAACCGTGACGTCGCCTTCCAAGCCCAAGATCCTGGTCGTGGACGACGACGAGCTGCTGCGCGACCTGCTCGAATTCAAGCTGCGCAGCCGCGGCTACGAGGTCGAACTCGCGGAGGATGGCGAGGCGGCCCTTGCCATGGCCTCGGCGTCGCCGCCCGACCTGATCGTGCTCGACGGCATGATGCCGGGCCTCGACGGCTTCCAGGTGCTGCAACGCCTCGCCGACAGTGGCGCGACCCGCGAGGTCCCGGTCATCATGCTGACCGCGCGCCGGCAGGAACAGGACGTGGTCGCCGGCCTGTCCCTTGGCGCCCATGACTATCTGGTCAAGCCGTTTCTGCCCGACGAGCTGGTGCTGCGCATCCAGCGGATTCTGAACCACCGCAAGAGGTCGTCGTGAAGCCGGGCCGCGGCGCCTGCGCCGCCGCGCTGCTCGCGCTTATGCTGGTCGCCGGCACGGTCCCAGCCGCCCGCGCGGCCACGGCCGAGGATCTGTACAAATCGGCACTGGAGGCGCGCCGGGTCAATGATTTCGACCGCGCCGCCCAACTGCTGGCCCGGGCCCGGGCTCTGGCCCCGAAGGATGCCGACATCCTGCTGCTGCTCGGCCAGATCCAGGGCTTCCAGCAGCGCTACGACCTGGCGCTGGACACGCTGGGCCAGGCACAGGCGCTGGCGCCGGACTATGCCGATGTCCGGCTCGCCATCGCGCGCATCCGCAGCTATCAGGGCCGCTATGCCGAGGCGGCGGCGGAGGCCGATGCCGTCCTGGCCCGGGACCCGGGCAACGCCGAGGCGCTGGCCCTCAAGGGCCGCCTCGCCCTCTACCAGAACCGGCTGGACGAGGCGGAGAGCGCCTATCGCGCCGCCCGGGACGCGGCCCCGAACCTGGCCGACCCCCATGTCGGGCTTGGCGACGTCGCCGCGGCACGCGGCCAGCTCGACTCTGCGGCCGCCGAATACGATCTGGCCGAGGCCCGCGAGCCCGGCAATGCCGACATCGCCGAACGGCGCCGGCGCCTGGCCGCGGGCAGCACGATCGACCATCCCTGGCGGCTCGACCTGAGCGGCGGCTACAGCGTCTATGACGGCGTCGCGCGGGCGCCCTGGCGCGAAGGCGGCGTCAGCATCGGCTACCGCTTCTCGCCGGCCACGGCGGTCTTCGGCGGAGTCTCGTTCCACAGCCGCTTCGGCGAGTTCAGCGAGCAGTTCGAGGCCGGGATCTTCCAGCGCCTCGCCGACGACATCGAAGGCACGCTGACAGCCACGCTGGCTCCGGGTTCGGAGTTCCTGCCGCGCTGGTCGCTGGCCGGCGGCGTCACCGCCAGCATCCGCGCAGGCGACCGGCAGGGCTTCCTCGGTCGCACCGCCCTGACCGGCGATGTCCGCTACCAGGCCTATGACGGCTTCGACGTGCTGACCCTGACGCCGGGCTTCCAGCAGCACCTCTTCGCCGAGCGGCTGTGGCTGACCTTCCAGCTGCCGTTCAGCCGCGACCGGCATGGCGACTGGCAGGTCGGCTGGCTGGTGCGCGGCGACTGGCAGGCGACGGACCGGCTGCGGGGCTTTGCCGGCTACAGCCGGGCACTCGACACCGAGATCAGCACCACCATCGAGACCCGCACCGTCTTCGGCGGGCTCGGCGTCGACCTGGACGACCAGGTCGGGCTGACGCTGACCGGCGAGGGCGAGGAGCAGATCGACGGACCGACGCGTTACGGCGTGACGCTCGGTCTGACCACCCGCTTCTGACGCCATGCTGCTCGCGATCTGGTACTTCTCCCTCGCCTTGGCCCTGGCCGCGCTGCTGGTGATGGCGGTACTGATCCTGCGCCGTGCGTTGCTGCAGGCCCGGGCCCGGCGCAGCTGGGCCGCCGTCGGGGAGCTGCAGGGCAAGATCTTCGCCTTCCTCGGCAATGAGATCGACGAGTGCGCCATGCGGCGGGCGCTGGCCGAGGCCGATCGGCGCTCCGTCGTCGACCTGCTGGTCCGGATCGACCGGGTGATCCGGGGCGACGGGCTGCGCCGCCTGATCGACCTCGCCCGATCGCTGGACCTGGACACGGTGCTCCGGCGCCGGCTGGCCCGGCCGGCGGGGGCGGATTCGGTCGCGGCGATCCACAGCCTGCGGCTGTTCCCGGGGGCGGAGACCGAGCGAACGCTGCGGCAGGTTGTGGAGAGCGGGCCCGGCGCCGCGATGCGCCTGGCCGCGGCGGAGGTGCTGGTCGACCTCGATGCTCCGCTGGACGCCGATCGTCTCGTCTCGTCGCTGGCCGAGGCGGGCGGGCTGGAGTCCCGCACCTCCGCGCGGGTGTTCCGCCGGCTGGTGTCGCAGCATCCGGAATTGTTCCTTCGGCTTGCGGGTTCGGCGCCGGACACGCGCCGGCGCGTCCTGGCGCTCGATGCGCTGGGCGAGGCCGGCATGCTGGCCGCCCTGCCGGTCGTGCTGGCGGCCGCCGGCGATCCGATCGTCGACGTCCGGGCGCAGGCCTTTCGCACTCTCGCCAGGCTGGCGCATCCGGCCGCGGCTGCGGCAGTGCGGCGAGGGCTGGCCGACGCCGCGTGGGAGGTGCGGACGCAGGCTGCGCGCTGCGCCGCCGCGATCGGGCTGACCGAGTTGACCGGCGACCTCGAGGCCCGGCTGGACGACGAGGTGTGGTGGGTCCGGATGAGGACCGCCGAAGCCCTGACGAGGCTGGGCGAGGAGGGGCTGGCCATCCTCCGCCGCCGGGCCGAGGAGCCGGGCACGGCCGGCCGGATCGCCCAGGCGATCCTGATGCAGGGGGCGGGATGACGGAATTCTTCGCCGGTGCCGAAGCCGTCCTGCTGGTGGTCGCCCCGGTCGTCGGCTGGCTGGTGATCGCCACCGGCCTGGCGCAGTCGGCGATCTATCTGGTCGAGCTGGTCGTCGCCTTCTGGTCCCTGCGCCGCGTTCCACCAGTCGAGAGCGGCCCGTCGCTCTGGGCCGCCTATGCCGATGTCGCGCCGCCGATCTCGCTGCTGGTTCCCGCCTACAACGAAGAGGCGACGGTGGTCGAGAATGTGCGGTCGCTGCTGGGGCTGCAGTATCCGCGCTTCGAGATCGTGGTGATCAACGACGGCTCGAAGGACGGCACCGTGGCGCGGCTGATCGAGGCTTTCGGGCTGGCGCCGGTCACCCGCGCTTTTGAGGACACGATCCCGCACCAGCCGATCCGCGGCCTTTACGGCACGCCACGGCAGCCCAACCTGGTGGTCGTGGACAAGGAGAATGGCGGCAAGGCGGATGCGCTGAATGCGGGCATCGTCGTCTCGCGCAACCCGCTGTTCTGCGCCGTGGACGCGGACAGCCTGCTCGAGGCCGACAGCCTGCTGGGCGTGGTCCAGCCCTTCGTCGAAGACCCGGTCCGGACCGTGGTGTCGGGCGGCTCGATCCGCATCGCCAATGGCTGCGAGGTCCGCTCCGGCCGGGTGGTTCGCGTGGGGCTGCCGCGCCAGCTGCTGCCGCTGTTCCAGACGGTGGAGTATCTACGGGCCTTCCTGATGGCGCGGCTGGCGCTCAGCCGGATGCAGGCGCTGACCATCGTCTCCGGCGCCTTCGGCCTGTTTCGGCGCAACGTGGCGGTGGCGGTCGGCGGCTACAGCCTGGGCACCGTCGGCGAGGACCTGGAGATCATCGTCAAGATCCATCGACACCTGCGGGACGCGAAGCGCGACTACCGTGTCGTCTTCGTGCCGGAGCCGGTGTGCTGGACGGAGGCGCCGAGCGACTTCGGCACGCTGGGCCGCCAGCGCAGCCGGTGGCAGCGCGGCGCGTTGGAGGCCTTTTTCAAGCACCGGGACATGCTGTTCCGGCCGCGCTACGGCGCCGTCGGCACGATCGGTTTTGGCCAGATGCTGCTGGTCGACGTGATCGGCCCGCCGATCGAGGTGCTGGGTTACGTCCTGATCCCGCTCTTCGCCGCGCTCGGTCTGCTCAGCGTCGACTACCTGATCGCCTTCACGGCGCTGACCTTCATCTACGGCGTCTTCGTCAGCGTCGGATCGCTGGTGCTGGAGGAGATCCAACTGCGCCGCTATCCGCGGCTGCGCGACATCGCCGTACTCACTCTCGCCGCGGTGGCGGAGAACTTCGGCTACCGCCAACTCAACAACTGGTGGCGGGTGGTCGGCTGGTGGCGCTGGCTGCGCAAGGCCGAAGGCTGGGGGCGGATGGCGCGGACCGGGTTCAAGAAGGTGTGACGGGAAGCTGTTGACCCTGTCCTTCCGGCTGTTATACGGTCGTATAACAAGGCGGCCGGCAAGGCCGCGGGAGGCCAGCCAATGATCGAACCGATGCATCGCCGCGCCGAGGCGAGCCTGCCGGATGACGATGTCAGCCTGCCGGCCTGGATCTATCGCGATCCCGAATTCTTCGCGGTCGAGCAGGAGGCGCTGTTCCGCACCTCCTGGCAGGTGGTCTGCCACCTGAACGACATCCCGGAGGCGGGCGACTTCCACACCTTCGAGTTCCTGGGCGAGAACGTGGTGGTGCTGCGCGGCCGCGACGGGCAGGTGCGCGCCTTCCACAATGTCTGCCGGCACCGCGCCGCGCGGTTGCTCGACGGGCCGAAAGGCCAGTGCGGCAGCCGCATCGTCTGCCCCTACCATGCCTGGACCTACGAGCATGACGGCCGCCTGGTCGGCATGCCGCAGCGCGCCAGCTACGGCGACATCGATCTCAGCCAGCACGGGCTCGTCCCGGTCGAGCACGAGGTGTTCTGCGGCTTCATCTTCATCCGCCTCGCCCCCGGCACGCCCAGCGTGGCCGAGATGATGGCGCCCTATGCTCATGAGATGGCGGCCTACCGCATCGAGGAGATGGTGCCGCTGGGCCGGGTGACGATGCGGCCGCGCTCGGTCAACTGGAAGAACGTCGCCGACAACTATTCCGACGGGCTGCACATCACCGTCGCCCATCCCGGGCTGACCCGGCTGTTCGGCCGCGGCTACGGCGTCGAAGCCCGGCCCTGGGTCGACAAGATGTGGGGCCATCTGCAGGAGCGGCCGTCGGCCGTGCTGTCGGAGCGGGCCTACCAGCACTTCCTGCCGGAGGTGCCGCATCTGCCGCCGGAGCGGCAGCGGCTGTGGACCTATTTCAAGCTCTGGCCCAACGTCGCCTTCGACATCTATCCGGACCAGATCGACTTCATGCAGTTCATCCCGGTCTCGCCGACCGAGACGATGATCCGCGAGATCGCCTATGTGCATCCGGACCACCGGCCCGAGATGAAGGCCGCGCGCTATCTGAACTGGCGGATCAACCGCCGGGTCAGCCTCGAGGACAAGGCGCTGATCGACCGGGTGCAGGCCGGCATGGGCTCCTCCAGCTACGCCGTGGGGCCGCTCGGCGAGACCGAGGTCTGCCTGCGCAGCTTCGCCCGGGCGATGCGCCGGCTGATCCCGGAAAGCCGGCTGCACCGGCCGCCGCCGGCGGGCTGGAGCCTGCGGCGCGAGGCGTCGCAGGCGCCCGCCTTCGCGGCGGAGTAGGGTTCAGCAGGACAGGCCGGGCGGATCTTCATGGCGAACACACAGGTCTTCGACGTCGCGATCATCGGCGGGGGCCACAACGGCCTGGTCTGCGCCGCCTATCTGGCGGCGGCCGGGCTGAAGGTGACGGTGCTGGAGCGCCGGAAGGTCGTCGGCGGCGCCGCGGTGACCGAGGAGTTCCATCCCGGCTTCCGCAATTCCGTCGCCTCCTACACGGTCAGCCTGCTGAACCCGAAGGTGATCCGTGATCTCGACCTGCCGGGCCACGGGCTGAAGGTGGTGGAGCGGCGGCTGTCCAACTTCCTGCCGGTCGACGACCATCGCTATCTCCTGGCCGGGCCCGGCCGGACCAAGGCGGAGATCGCCCGCTTCTCGGCCCGCGACGCCGAGCGCTACGACGCCTATGGCGACCGGCTCGACGCCATCGCCGACGTGTTGCGCGACATCGTGCTGCGCACCCCGCCCAACATCGCCGCCGGCGGCTGGTCGGCGGCGCTGCCAGAGCTGATCCGGGCCGGGTCGCTCGGCAACCGGCTGCGCAAGCTCGACATGGTGATGCGGCGCGACCTGCTCGACCTGTTCACCAAATCCGCCGCCGACATCCTGGAGGGCTGGTTCGAGACGCCGGTGGTGCAGGCGCTGTTCGGCTTCGACAGCATCGTCGGCAACTACGCCAGTCCGCACCATGCCGGCACCGGCTACGTGCTGCTGCACCATGTCTTCGGCGAGGTGAACGGCAAGAAGGGCATCTGGGGCCACGCCATCGGCGGCATGGGCGCGATCACCCAGGCGATGGCCAAGTCGGCGGCGTCGCGCGGCGCCGTGATCCGCACCGACGCCGCGGTGCGCGAAGTGATCGTCGAGGGCGGCCGTGCCGTCGGCGTGGTGACCGAGGCGGGGGACATCGTCCGCGCCGGCTGCATCGTCTCCAACCTCAACCCCAAGCTACTCTACGGCAAGCTGGTCGACCCCGCGGCGCTGCCGCAGGACTTCCGCGAGCGGATGGAGCGGTTCAAATGCGGCTCCGCCACCTTCCGCATGAACGTGGCGCTGTCGGAGCTGCCGGACTTCACCTGCCTGCCGGGCAAGGCGCTGGCCGACCATCATACCAGCGGCATCATCATCGGCCCCAGCCTCGACTACATGGACAAGGCCTATCTCGACGCCAAGGCCGGCGGCTGGTCGAAGGCGCCGATCGTCGAGATGCTGATCCCATCGACGCTCGACGACTCGCTCGCCCCGCCGGGCCGGCACGTCGCCAGCCTGTTCTGCCAGCATTTCGACCCGAAGCTGCCGGACGGCGCCAGCTGGGACGACCATCGCGAGGCGGTGGCCGACCTGATCATCGACACGGTCGATGCCTGGGCGCCGAATTTCAAGGCGTCGGTGCTGGGTCGCCAGATCAACAGCCCGCTGGATCTGGAAAGGACTTTCGGCCTGATCGGCGGCGACATCTTCCACGGCGCGCTGTCGCTGGACCAGATCTTCTCGGCCCGGCCGGTGCTGGGCCATGGCGACTACCGGGCGCCGGTGCCCGGCCTGTACATGTGCGGGTCGGGGACCCATCCGGGCGGCGGCGTCACCGGGGCGCCCGGCCACAACGCGGCGCGCGAGATCCTGGCCGATTTCAAGCGACGCCGCCTGAGGCGCGCGGCATGATCATGCTCCCATCCGGAGACAGAGCAGGACAGGCATGGACCGCTCCTGGGACGTGATTCCCGGCGATATGCCGGGTCTCGAATGGCGCATTCCGGTGCTGCGCTTCAAGGGGCGGGGCGGTGGTCCCTCCGCCTATCTGCAGGCGGCGCTGCATGCCGAAGAACTGCCGGGCGTCATCGCCATCGACGCGCTCTGCGCCAGGCTGCGCCGGGCCGAGGCCGCCGGGGACATCCGGGGCGACATCACCATCGTGCCCTGGGCCAACCCGATCGGGCAGCAGCAATGGCTGCACGGCTCCGGCCAGGGGCGCTACGAATTCGACAGCCGGATCAATTTCAACCGCGGCTTCCCGCTGCTGGACCGGCCGGACCCGTCGCTGCTGCCGGGCGACGACACCGTGCAGACCGCGACCGAACGGCTGAAGGGCCGGCTGCTGCGCCTGGCGCTGCCTTGCGAGATCGTCCTCGACCTGCATTGCGACGATGAATCGCCGCTCTACCTCTACATCCCCACGGCGCTGTGGCCGGACATGTCCGATCTCGCCGCCGCGATGGGCGCGGACACCGTGCTGCTCTGGGACGGGGATGGCGGCGGCGCCTTCGACAGCGCCTGCCTCGAACCCTGGCTGCGCGCCGGCGATCTGGCCGGGCGCGCCGTGTCGACGGTCGAACTGCGCGGGATGGCCGATGTCGATGCCGGCCTGGCCGAGACCGATGCGGCCGGGCTGTTCCGCTTCCTGGCAGGCCGCGGCGTGATCGCCGGCGATGCGGGGCCGCCGCCCGACTGGTCGGGCCCGGCCGTGCCGCTCGACTGGGTCGAGATGATCAAGGCGCCGGCGGGCGGGGCGATCTCCTTCGCCCGCAAGCCGGGGGACCGGGTCGAGGCCGGGGACCTGCTGGCGACCATCCTGGTCCGGCCGGGCGAGGAGGGGGGCGGGGTGCCGGTGCGGGCGCCGCAGGCGGGCGTGGTCATGACCCGCCGCGCACATCGCCGCACCCGCCCGGGCGACGATCTGATGAAGCTGGTCTGCCGGTCGCCCAGCGCGACGGCCAGGCCCGGGCCCCTCGAACCCTGAGGGGCGTCACCGTCGAAGCAAGAAACAGGGAGCGCAGAGCAATGGACCGTCCGATCCTTTCCGCCTGTCTGGCGATCGCAGTGACCTTTTTTGCAGGCTCCGCCGCGGCGCAGGAGGTGGTGCGCATCGGCACCACGCCGGAATCCTACCCGCCCTTCACCTGGGTCGACGCCCAGGGCAAGCTGAACGGTTTCGAGATCGAGATCGGCGAGGCGCTCTGCGCCCAGATGCAGGTGAAGTGCGAATGGGTGCTGCAGAGCTGGGATGGCATCATCCCGGCGCTGCAGGAGAAGAAGTTCGACGCCATCATCGCCTCGATGTCGATCACCGACGAGCGCAAGCAGGTCGTCGATTTCAGCGACAAATACTACGACTCGCCGGCGATCTTCATCGGCCGCAAGGACGAGGCGATCGAGATCTCGCCCGCGGGCCTCGAAGGCAAGACAGTCGGCGTCCAGGTCTCGACCATCCATGCCAACTATGTCGAGGCGAAGTACAAGGGCGTCGTCACGATCAAGACCTATGACACGCAGGAGAACGCCAATCTCGACCTGATCGCCGGCCGCGTCGACCTGCTGCTGGCGGATTCCGTGGCACTGCTGGACGGCTTCCTGAAGTCGCCGGAAGGGGCCGAGTTCGAGGCCAAGGGCCAGCCGATCCGCGATCCGCTGCTGGGGCTTGGCGCCGGCATCGCGGTGCGCAAGGGCGACCCGCTGGCCGCCAGGTTCTCCGCCGCGATCAAGGCGATCCGCGCCAACGGCCTCTACAAGACGATCAACGACAAGTATTTCGGCTTCGACATCTACGGCTGAGGCCGCGGCGATGGAGGACCTCGCCGCCCTGCTGGGCTTCGGGGAGAAGGGGTGGGGGGCGCAGCTCCTGGCCGGGGTGGTGGTGACGGTCGAGATCGCCGTCGCCTCTTACCTGGTCGGGCTGGTCCTCGGGCTGCTCGGGGCCTGGGCCAAGCTGGCCGGGCCATGGCCGCTGCGGGCCCTCGGCAACGCCTACACCACCATCGTCCGCGGCGTGCCGGACATCCTGATCATCCTGTTCGTCTACTACGGCGGCACCAGCGCCCTGCGCTCGCTGATCGGCCTGGTGGTGCCGGGCGTGACGGTGGAGATCGACGCCTTCGCCGCCGCGGTCGCCTCGCTCGGCTTCGTCTCCGGCGCCTATGCGACCGAGCTGTTCCGCGGCAGCATCCTGGCGGTGCCGCCCGGGCAGGTCGAGGCGGCGAAGTCGCTGGCCCTGCCGCCGCGGGTGATGTTCTTCCGCGTGGTTCTGCCCCAGGCGATGCGCTTCGCCCTGCCGGCGCTCGGCAATCTCTGGGTCGTGGTGCTGAAGGACAGCGCGCTGATCAGCGTGGTCGGCTTGCGTGACCTGCTGGGCAGCGCCGCCACCGCCGCCGCGACCACGCGCATGCCCTTCACCTTCTATGCCGTGGTGGCGCTGATCTTCCTCTTGCTGACCATCGCCTCGGTCGGGCTGTTCCAGTTGGCCGAGCGCGCCTATGGCCGCGGCTTCCGGCGGTCCTGAACCATGGATCTCGACTTCGTCCAGCGCATCCTCGGCAACCTCTTCGATGGCGTTCTCGTCACCATCATCCTGGTGACGGCATCCATGGTCTGCGGCAATGCCCTGGCCGTTCCGGTGGCGCTGGCCCGGGTGTCGCGGCGCTGGTGGCTGAAGGCGCCGGCCTTCCTGTTGATCCTGTGCATCCGCGGCACGCCGCTGATCGTGCAGATGTTCATGATCTACTACGGCCTGGCCCAGTTCCCGGCGGTGCGGCACAGCGTGCTGTGGCCGATCCTGCGCGAGCCGATGTGGTGCGCGGTGATCTCGCTCAGCATCAGCACCGCCGCCTATTCCGGCGAGGTGCTGCGCGGCGCCATCCAGGCGGTGCCGCGCGGCGAGATCGAAGCCGCGCGTTCGGTCGGCATGCGCCGCGGCCTGATGATGCGCCGGATCGTGCTGCCGATCGCGCTTCGCCAGAGCCTGCCGGTCTTCGCCAACGAGACGGTGCTGCTGTTGAAGGCCAGCGCCATCGTCTTCACCATCACCGTGCGCGACCTGATGGGCGAGGCCAACATCATCCGGGCGCAGACCTTCCGCACCTATGAGCCGCTGATCACGGCCGCCCTGATGTATCTGGTCCTGACCTGGATCATCGTCCGGGGCTTCGCCTGGCTCGAGGCGCGGCTGGGCACCCACCGGCGGGCGGTGTCCGCCATGGCGCCCGGCCGCGCCGCGCCGGCCGCGGCGGCGGTGCCGCTCGACGCCCGCTGACCCAAAAGGGGGAGGGGGGCGGATCGGCCGCCTTGCCGATTGTGCGGCGCGGCGGCGCGGGATTAGGCTTGGTCTGGGACGGACGTCCGGAAGAGGCGCCGTCCCCGCGCCACTGGGAGATCGATCATGCGTTTGCGCAGCATCGTCCTGGCCGTTGCCGCCATGGGCGTCCTGTCCTCGGGCCCGGCTTTCGCCGGCGCCGTTCTGGACCGGATCATGCAGAACAAGAAGATGGTGATGTCGACGGATCCGGAATATCCGCCGCAATCCTCGTTGAACGCCAGCAACCAGTTCGAAGGCTTCGACATCGATGTCGGCACCGAGATCGCCAAGCGTCTCGGCGTCTCGATCGAATTCGTCACACCGGGCTGGGAGACCATCGTCTCCGGCAAATGGGCGGGGCGCTGGGACGTCTCGGTCGGGTCGATGACGCCGACCAAGGCGCGGGCCGAGGTGCTCGATTTCCCGGCGATCTACTACTACACGCCGGCCGCCCTGGCGGTGCATTCGGCCAACGCCACGATCAAGACGCCGGCCGACGCCTCGGGCAAGAAGATCGGCGTCGGCGCGGCCACGACCTATGAAAGCTATCTGCGCGGCGACCTGGTGATCGACGCCGCCGGCGCGCCGCCGTTCCAGTTCCTGGTCAAGGACGCCAAGATCCAGGCCTACGACACCGACGTGCCGGCGCTGGACGACCTGAAGCTTGGCGACGGCACCCGGCTCGACGCGGTGGCGACGGCGCTGCCGACGATCCAGGGCGCGATCAAGAACGGCTATCCGATCAAGGTCGTGGGCTCGCCCCTGTTCTACGAGCCGCTGTCGGTGGCGATCGAGAAGGGCGATCCGGAGCTGACCGCCAAGCTCGCCGAGATCGTCAAGGCGATGCACGACGACGGCACGCTCAGCACGCTCTCGGTGAAATGGTACGGGGTCGACCTGACCAAGCCCGCGGCCTGAGAGAGTGATCCGCCTGTTCGAGGCCCTGGCGCAGCCGCTGCTGCTGCGCGGGCTTCTGTTCCTGCTTTCCGTCGCCGCGCTGGCCGGCTTCGACTATGGCGGGCTGGTCGCGCGGCTGGCGGAGGTCGTGCCGGTCCTGGCCCTGCCGGCCGGCCAGGCGGCCGGGCCCTGGCTCGTCATCGCCGTCCTGGCCGCCCTGGTGGTGCTGAACTTCTGGCTGCTGTCGCACCTGCCGTTCCGGGCTCAGGTGGCGATCATCTGGCTTGAGCTGCTGGCCCTGTTCGCGGCGTTCTGCTGGAGCTTCGGCCTCAGCTATTCCTTCATGGCCGACCGGGCGCCGATCCTGCTCGGGCTCGAGCTGCGCGACGGCTTCATCCAGGGCGCGGCGCTGACCCTGTTCATCTGCGCCGTATCGATCGCGATCTCGACCGTGATCGCGCTCGCCGCCGCCCTGGCTCGGCTGTCCGACAGCGGCCCGGCCTTCGGCATCGCGACCTTCTATATCTCGTTCTTCCGCGGCACGCCGCTGCTGCTGCAGACCATGCTGATCTATCTCGGCCTGCCGCAGCTCGGCCTGGTCATCGACGCCATCCCGGCCGGCATCATCGCCCTATCGCTGTGCTACGGCGCCTATATGGCCGAGATCTTCCGCGCCGGCATCCTGGCGATCCCGAGGGGCCAGTCGGAGGCCGCCCTGTCGCTCGGGCTGAAGCCGGCCGAGGTCACCTGGCTCGTGGTGCTGCCGCAGGCGATGCGGCTGATCATCCCGCCGACCGGCAACCAGTTCATCGCCATGCTCAAGGATTCGTCCCTGGTCTCGGTGATGGGTGTCTGGGAGATCATGTTCCTGGCCCGCACCCACGGCCGGGCCGAGTTCAAATACATGGAGATGCTGATCGTCGCCGCGCTGATCTACTGGGCGATGTCGGCGGTGTTCGAGCTGGTCCAGGCCCGCATCGAGAAGCGCTTCGGCAAGGGCGTCTCGGCCCGCTGAGTCGGGCCTGGAGGCATGCATCGAGTTATATCCAATTGGTTACATCCGGCCGCGCCGCGCGACGGCGCTTGGCCTAGCCATTCGTCATTTGACATCCCTCGATGACGATCAATAATAAGTAACCAAACGGTTATAACGTGGCGGCCGAACGCCGCCGTGCCAGAAGGGGAGGCAACCGATGAAGGCTTTCAACCGTCGTTCGTTCCTGCAGGGCACAATTGTCGCCGGGGCCGCCGCCGGGGCGGCGCTGTCCCTCGGCGCCGGCCGCGCCATGGCTGCGGAGACCCGGCTGCGCATGACCTGGTGGGGCTCGCAGGAGCGCGCCAAGCGCACCCAGGACGTGGCCAAGCTGTACGAGCAGAAGACGCCGGACATCGCCATCGTCGGCGAACCGCTGAGCGGCGACGCCTACTGGACCAAGCTGTCGACGCAGATGGCGGGGCGCAACGTCTCCGACGTCTTCCAGCTCGAGCCCAGCACCGTCTCCGACTACTCGAAGCGCGGCGCCTGCATGGCGCTGGACCCGTTCATCCCGAAGCCGCTCGACGTCGAGGCCTTCGGCGCCAAGATGCTCGACCTGTGCCGGGTCGACGGCAAGATCTACGGCGTCGGGCTCGGGCTGAACTCCTTTTCGATGTTCTACGACACCACGGTCTTCGCCAAGGCCGGCATCCCGGTGCCGACGCCGGACACGACCTGGATCCAGTTCGCCGAGATGGCGGCCGAGCTGACCAAGGCGGCCGGCAAGGACCAGCTCTGGGGCGCGGCCTACGGCGCCCGCTACGCCTATGTCCTGGACGTCTGGCTGCGCCAGCGCGGCAAGTCCCTGTTCTCACCGGAAGGGTCGATCGGCTTCGGCGTCGAGGACGCCAAGGAGTGGTACGCCTACTGGGAGGATCTGCGGAAGAAGAACATCTGCGTCTCGGCCGACCTGCAGACCCAGGACCAGAACACCATCGAGACCAGTCCGCTGACCCGCGGCAACGCGGTGATGGGCTTCACCTATTCCAACCAGCTGATCGGGTACCAGGCGATGATGCCGAACAAGCTCGGCATCACCATGGTGCCGGCGCTCGGCAAGGAATCCCCGTCCGGCCACTACTACCGGCCGGCGCTGATCTGGAGCATCGGCGCCACCTCGAAGAACGGCGAAGCTGCGGCCGCCTTCATCAACTTCTTCGTCAACGACATCGAGGCCGGCAAGATCCTGGGCGTGGAGCGCGGCGTGCCGATGTCGCCCAAGGTGCGCGAGGCGATCCTGCCGCAGCTGAACGAGACCGAGCGCGCCACGGTCGACTACGTCAACCTGCTGGCCGACAAGGTCAGCGCCTATCCGCCGCCGGCGCCGGTCGGGTCGCAGCAGTTCGACCGCGACGTGGTGCGCAAGACGGCGGACCAGGTCGCCTTCGGCAACCTGTCGATCGACGAGGCGGCGCAGCAGCTGGTCGATCAGGGCAAGTCGATCCTGCGGCCGAAGTGAGCGGAATCGGAGGTGAGGGCGGCATGACCGGTCTCCCGGCCCTGCCGCCCGACCGGGAGCGGAGAGGATCGCGATGAAACGCGCCATGATCGTCTGGGGCGGCTGGGAGGGGCACGAGCCCGAGCCGGGCGCCGCCACTGTCGCCGCGATGCTGCGCGACGAAGGCTTCGAGGTCCGGGTCGAAGGCGACATCGACGCCTTCGCCGACCCGGCGTTGCGCGAGATGGACCTTATCGTGCCGTGCATCACCCGCGCCGCCATCGCCAAGGAGCCGCTGGACAACCTGCTGGCCGCGGTCCAGGGCGGCACGGGGATCGCAGGCTATCACGGCGGCCTGGCCGGGTCGTTCCGCGAGGCGGTGGGCTTCCATTTCATGGCCGGTTGCCAGTGGGTGGCGCATCCCGGCGGCATCATCCCGTTCCGGGTCAACATCACCCGGCCGGACGACCCGATCATGGACGGCATCGGCGACTTCGACTACCGGTCGGAGCAGTACTACCTGCATGTCGACCCGATCGTGGAGGTGCTGGCCACCACCACCTTCTCGGGCGAGCACGCCCCCTGGATCGACGGCGTCACCATGCCGGTCGTCTACAAGAAGCGCTACGGCGCCGGGCGGGTGTTCTACACCGCGCTGGGCCATGTGGTGCGCGAGTTCGAACACCCGCAGATGCGCGAGATCCTGCGCCGCGGCCTGCTCTGGGCATCCCGATGACCGATACTGCCGATCGCATCCGCGCCAATCCGTTGGCCAGCCGTGCCGATGCTCAGCGCCTGCTGCGCGACCTCACCGCGCCGCTCGAATCCGGGTTCAGCCCGGGCCGGGCGCAGATCCGGCTGGGGCTGGACTCCGCCCATTTCAACCGCAAGGCGCAGTGGTTCGAGGGCTATGCCCGGCCGCTCTGGGGCCTGGCGCCGCTGCATGCCGGTGGCGGCGGTTTCGAGTTCTGGGACAAGTTCCGCGAAGGGCTCGCCAGCGGCACCGATCCGGACCACCCGGAATACTGGGAAGCGGTGACCGATCTCGACCAGCGCTCGGTCGAGATGGCGGCGCTGGGCTTCGCGCTGGCGCTGGCGCCGGACAAGCTGTGGGAGCCGCTGCCGGAGGCGGCGAAGCAGCGCGCGGCGGCCTGGCTGGGCGGCATCCAGTCGGTCGAGATGGCCGACAACAACTGGCACTTCTTCCCGGTGATGGCCGGGCTGGGGCTGGAGCGGGTGGGCGTCGGCATCGACACCGCCTCGCGCGACCGGCATCTGGCCCGGATCGACCAGTTCATCGGCGCCGAGGGCTGGTATGGCGACGGCGAGGGCGGCTGGATCGACCATTACAACGGCTTCGCGCTGCACTTCTACGGGCTGATCTACGCCGCCCATCGGGCGGAACAGGACCCGGTGCGGGCGCAGGCCTACAGGGATCGCGCCACCGCCTTCGCCCAGGGCTTTCGCCACTGGTTCGGGGCGGACGGCGCGGCGCTGGTGATCGGCCGGTCGCTGACCTACCGCTTCGCCATGGCCGGATTCTGGGGGGGCCTGGCCTATGCCGGGGTCGAGGCGCTGCCCTGGGGCCAGATCCGCGGCCTCTGGGCCCGGCAGATCCGCTGGTGGATGCAGCAGCCGATCCTCGACGCCGCCGGCCGCCTGCCCGTCGGCTATCGCTGGCCGAACTATTTCATGAGCGAGGAGTACAACTCCCCCGGCTCGCCCTACTGGGCATTCAAGGCCTTCCTGCCGCTGGCCTTGCCGGACGGCCATCCGTTCTGGACGGCGCGGGAGGAGGAGCTCGACGCGGCGGACGGCACCGCCACGCTGCGCGGCGCCTCGATGGTGGTGCGGCGCAGCGGCGGCGACGTGGTGGCGCTGCCGGCCGGCCCGGTGCGCACCGAGATGCGCGGCTCGACCGACAAATACGGCAAGCTGGCCTATTCCTCGCGCTTCGGCCTGGCGGTGGAGGCGGATCGCTGGCTCCATACCGGCTTCTGCGGCGACAACATCCTGGCGGTCAGCCGCGACGGGCAGGAGTTCCGGTCCCGCGGCGCGCTCGCCGCCTCCCGGGTGGGCAAGGGCTGGGTCGAGACCGTCTGGCAGCCCATGGCCGGGGTCAAGGTGACGACGCTGCAGGCCTTTGCCGGGGACTGGGAGCTGCGGCTGCACCGGGTCGCCGCCGACGCGCCGCTGGCGGTGATCGAGACCGGCCATGCGGTGCCGGCGCACAGCCGCACCCGGGGCAAGCTGAAGCAGGCCTTCGACAGCCGGGAGCCGGGGCCGCAGGGCCTGACCCTGGCCGTCGCCGACGGCCACGCCTCCAGCCTGGCCGATCTCGGCGGGCTGCGCCGCGCGGTCGAGGCGGATGTGGCGCCGAACACCCATCTGGTGTTCCCGCAGGCCTCGGTGCCGGCCCTGGTCGGCCGGATCGGCGCCGGCGAGACGCTGCTGGTCACGCTGGTGCGGCCGACCCACGGCCTCGACCCGACAGGGTTGGCGGCCACGCTGCCCGCGACCGACGACCTGCGCGCGATCGCCGAGGCCGCCGGCTGGAACGCCGCCATCCTCGACTGGGCGACCGTGCCCCGCAGCCTGGAAGTGCGCCACCGGCCGGTGGCGGAGTGGGCATGACGGTTTTCGCTGCGTAGGCTTTTGTTGCCTCTCCCACATCCGGCGGGAGAGGCAACGCAAAGCGCAAAATGGATTTGGAGGAGGCGTGGAAAGGTGCCTCAGGCCCTCGGCGCGGCCTGCAGGCGGCCGCCGGCCAGGGCGGTCAGGTGCAGCTCGCTCAGGCTGCGCGGGTCGAACAGCAGCGCCGTCTTCTCGTCGCGGCTGAGGGCGCCGGTGTTCAGCGTGCCGGGGCCGCCCGCGGTCAGCTTGCGCCGCGCCGCCTCGACCACCTTCGCGTCCTCGCGCCCGGCCTCGGGCGACCCGGTCAGCAGGGTCATGTGGATGGCGTTGGCCAGCGGGTCGCGGATCACCGTCGCCAGCCCGTCCTCGACCGGCCGGGTGGTGGCGGAAAGCTGCTCGCCCAGCGCCGCGGCCTCGACCACGATCTGCGGCTTCTGCCGCTCCTCCGGCGTCACCAGCAGGCCGAGCTTCCGGGCCCAGACGCCGGTGGAGTGGCGCGAGGTGATCACCGACAGCGGGATCGACAGCAGAAGGCCGATCACCAGCGGCGACAGCCAGGCCAGCATCGAGGGCGAGATCCACAGCGCCACCACGCCCAGAACGGCGCCGAAGATGGTGTGGCCGCGATGCATCTGCACCGCGTCGGCCCAGGTCGTGCCGCGGTCGTCGCGCGACTGCGTGCCCCAGCCGGAATCGCGGCCGAGGAAGGCCTGCAGCACGAAGCTGGAATGGAACAGCATCATCACCGGCGCCTGGAAGATCGAGAAGAAGGTCTCGAACAGCAGGCTCAGCAGCGCCCGGAAGGCGCCGCCATAGCCGGCGGCCAGGCGGCGGTCGAACAGCAGCAGCGTCCAGCCGAAGATCTTCGGCGCCAGCAGCATGGCGAAGGAGATCACCAGCAGGCGCACCGCCAGCGTCTGGTCCTGCACCGGCCAGACCGGGAACAGGGTCTCGGCCGTCGGGAAGTAGACCGGGATCTCCAGCTTGTGCTCGAGCGCCGTCAGCATGCCGATGCAGATGAAGATCAGCCACAGCGGCGAGGAGACGTAGCTCATCACGCCCATCGCCATGTGCTGGCGCGACAGCGGGTGCAGGCCGCGCGCCACCAGGACGCGCAGATGCTGCATGTTGCCCTGGCACCAGCGCCGGTCGCGCTTGGCGTGGTCGATCATCGTCGGCGGGCATTCCTCGTAGCTGCCGCCGAGCTCCGGCACCAGCCAGGCGGTCCAGCCGTTGCGCCGGATCAGCGCCGCCTCGACGAAGTCGTGCGACAGGATATGGCCGCCGAAGGGCGGCCGCCCGGACAGGATCGGCAGGCCGCAGCTCTCGATGAAGGCGCGGGTGCGGATGATCGCGTTGTGGCCCCAGTAGTTGCCGTCGCCGAGCTGCCAGAAGGCCAGGCCGGCGCTGACGATCGGGCCGTAGAGCCGCCCGGCGAACTGCTGCATCCGGGCCCACAGCGTGTTGCGGTTCACCACCAGCGGCGGCGCCTGGATGATGCCGGCGCGCGGATTGGCCTGCATCAGCCGGGCCATGGTGACCAGCGTGTCGCCAGCCATAAGGCTGTCGGCGTCCAGCACCACCATGAAGTCGTAGCGGGCGCCCCAGCGGGTGCAGAAATCGGCGATGTTGCCGGCCTTCTTGGCGACGTTGTGCCGGCGCTTGCGGTAGAAGATGCGGCCGCTGCCCTCGGTGCGGCGGCACAGCGCGCTCCAGCCGATCTCCTCCGCCACCCAGACGTCGGGGTTGGTGGTGTCGCTCAGGATGAAGATGTCGAAGGCGTCGAGATGGCCGGTCCGCGCCAGGCTGTCGTGGATCGCCTGGAGGTTGGCGTAGATGCCGGTCGTGTCCTCGTTGTAGACCGGCATCAGTACCGCGGTGCGGCTCTTCAGCGGCGCCACCGCCTCGGCCCCCTGCGGCCACGCCAGGCCGGGCTGGCCCCAGCGCAGCAGAAGGGTCAGGAAGCCGGGCAGGGCGGTCCAGAAGGACAGCGCGATCCAGGAGAAGTTGATGGCGAACATCACCACCAGGGCCAGCTCCAGCCCGGTGACGCCGCCGACCGACAGGAACCGGTAGAGGGCGAAGGCGGCGGCCAGGGTCGACAGCGCGGTCGCGCCGAAGACGGCGAGGCGGCGCCAGCGAGCCGCGGAGGCGTAGGACGCCGCTTCGAGTCCGGTCATCGGCTAGGAGATCGCCTTTCCGTCAGGCCGGGCGCCGTTCGGCAGCCTCGGGCGACCACCAGCCGAAGATGCGCTTCAGCGGCTCGCCGGCCCAGACCGGGTCGAGCGGCTGGTCCAGCATCGGCGTCGGCTTGGAGCGCGGTACCGGCACCGGCGACACCCGGCGCAGCGCCTGTTCCATCGCCTGCGGCAGCGGATCCTCGGACAGGAAGTGCTCGGGCCAGCGGCGGGCGGCGGCGGTCAGGGGATAGGCGGCGCGGCCGATGGTCAGCACCGCGTCGTCGTCGCGCTCGCTGCGGTTCAGCACCACGGCGAACCAGTCGGCGGTACGCCGGCGGGCGTGCTCCAGCAGGGCGGGGGCCGGCATCGTCGACGGATCGACGTCGCAGAACGCGGTCTCGATCGCGCCGGACAGTGCGGCCGGATCCGTGAATCCCAGGCCTTGGAAGAAGGCGATGACGTTGTCGGGCATGTTGATGTTGACCGGGGTGCGTGACCCGACCTGGGACATGGGACGATTCCGATGCGTCGTCAAGGCGTCCATTGGAAACTCCATGTTTCGGTCAGGGCATCGCTGCCCTGCCGTAAGAAGCACCGAAGCTCGGCAGGATCGTCGCCGGCGGGTTTCAGATCGAAGAAGGCCCGCCAGCCGCCGAGTTCCGGATTCCGCTGTGCGACGGGGAACTGGATTTCCCCGGCGGAAGCCGTGACCACGGCCTCCAATGACGCGTCTTCCGGCAGAGAGTCAAGCGCGCCGCCCCGGAAGTCGATCACGAACTTGCGGGTATCGCTGGACTTGTTGTCGCCGCCGGACACGCCGCCGGCCCCGGTGCGGGTCGATACCACGATCCCGCGGTCGCTGCTGACCGGCGGATTCATGCCCCAGTGCAGCCGATAGGATAGCTTCCATTCCTGGCCGGCGTCGACCGGCTGCTTCGGCACCCAGAAGGCGACGATGTTGTCGTGGATCTCGGCGTCGGTCGGGATCTCGACCAACTGCACCACGCCGGGTCCCCAGCCGCTCAGCGGCTCGACCCACAGGCTGGGGCGGCGCTCGTACATCGCCTCCAGGTCCTGGTAGCTGGCATAGGAGCGCTGGCGCTGCATCAGGCCGAAGCCGCGCGGGTTCTCGTCCATGAACGAGCTGATCAGGAGGCGCGACGGGTTGCGCAGCGGCCGCCAGATCCATTCGCCGGCCCCGCTCCACATCGACAACCCGTCGCTGTCATGCACCTCCGGCCGGAAGTCGTCGAAGGTCCTGTGGTCCTGTGGGCCGAACAGGAACATGCTGGTCAAGGGCGCGATGCCGAACTTCTCGATGGCGTGGCGCGGATACAGCGTCGCCTCGACATCGACCGTGGTGATCTCGCCCGGCTTGATCAGGAAGCTGTAGGCGCCGCTGACGCCCGGACTGTCGAGCAGGGCGTAGAGCCGGATCTGCTTGGCGTCCGGGGCCGGCGTCTCGACCCAGAACTGGCGGAACAGCGGGAACTCCTCGCCGCGGGTCGACCCGGTATCGATCGCCAGGCCGCGGGCGGACAGGCCGTAGATGTTCTTGCGGCCCAGGCAGCGGAAGTAGCTGGCGCCCAGGAACACCGCGATCTCGTCCAGGAACTCCGGCCGGTTGATCGCGTAATGCAGCCGGAAGCCGGCGAAGCCGAGATGGTCGGGCGGCGTCTCCGGGAACTTGGTGCCGCCCAGGTCGAACAGGTCCTGGCGGTACAGCACCTCGCGCGCCTGGTAGCCGTCGACCTGGAAGATGTGGACCGGCTTGTCGTAATAGGCGCCGAGATGGAAGAAGTGCATCTGGAACGGCAGGTTCTCCGGCCGCCACAGCGCCTGCTCGGGCAGGAAGCGGATCGCCCGCAGTTGGTCGTAGCTGAGCTGCTTGATCTCGGCCGGCAGGTTCTCGTCCGGCGGCACGAAAGGCGCCTGCGACACGGTCTTGGCCCGGTCGATCAGCCAGGTCATGCTGAACGGCGTGGTCTCGCCCAGGCTGGGGGCGGCGACGGCGGGCCGGCCGGGCGCGAACAGTGACGACGCCGCCAGCGCGGTCGTGCCCATCAAGATCTGGCGTCTGGTCAGCCCCACGTCACCACCACCGGATTTTTGCACTGCAACATCCAGGCACCATCGATCGCGATTGTGGCGGTTCGTGGACAAGACCCGCCCCACGCGAACGCCGCTGCGCCGCGCACGGCTCAAACCCCCACAGCCCGGTCCCGGTTCCACGACGCCTCCGCCCCGCGCCGCGTGCCGCAACCGTCCGATCAACGCAACCTTCGTGAATTTGTTCCGATGTTACCCTAGCCGCTCTGTGTGCAGTGCAAAAGCCGACGAACCCAGGCGCGGCGGCAGATGCTGGTCTGCATTCTCACAGATTGACACGCGTGTTTGACTCGCTTTTACGGGGAGAAGGATCTGGCGAACGCATCCCGGAACGTCGACATCGGCGCCACCGGTCCGGTTGCCGGAGGATTCAGCCCGTCGACGAAGCCCCAGTCGCGGAACCGGGCGACCAGGTCCGGGTCGCGGCTGAAGACATGCACCGGCACGTCGCGCGGGGTGTCGGGGCCGGTCACGATCGGTGCCGGCTGGTGGTCGCCCAGCACGATCATCAGCGTGTGGTCGCCCATGACGCGGGCGGCATAGTCCAGCGCCGAGCGCAGCGAATAGGCCATCGACCGGCCGTACTGTTCGCGGATCCGGTCCGGGTCGCTCCACACCTCCTCCGGCGTGCCGCCGGTCGCCGGCAGGCTGCGGTAAAGGCTGCCGTCGCCGATCATGCCCCAGTCCTCGACCAGGGTCGGCACCGGGGTCCAGGGCGCGTGGCTGGACACCAGCACCACCACGCTGAACAACGGCTTCGGCTGGCTTTGCCGCCAGCGGTCATAGACGGCCAGCGTGTACTGGTCCGGCATCGTCACCCAGCCGAAGGGCGGGCCGGCATAGCCGAGATCGTCGGCGAACAGCGTCTGGTCGAAGCCGAAGAAGCGTTTCGCCTCGGGCTCGCTGCCGGTGATCGCGGGGGCGATCAGCCCGGTGTGGTAGCCGACCTTGGCGAACAGGCGGGGCAGGGTCATGCGCTTGCCGGTGACCAGCAGGTCGTAGCGCAGCTGGTCGTCGATCTGCATGCCGCTGGCCAGCGTCGCATGCGCCAGCCAGGACTGGCCGCCGCGGGTCGGCGACGCCAGCCAGCCGGAGGCGGTGTAGACCCCGGCGGCGGCCAGCTTCGGCGCCATCTCGGCCAGCGCGGCCTTGGGCAGGGCGTCGAAGCGCGGGTCCTCCAGCGCGCTGCGGCCGTAGGATTCGAGGAAGACGACGGTGACGTCGGCGCCGCCCAGCCCGCCCAGCGGCGTCCGCGACACCCCGCCGACCAGCGGGTCCACGGCCTCCTCGGCCCGGAATCGGCCTTCCATGGCCAGGGCCGGGATCAGACGGCGGACCTGGTCGGCGACCATGAAGCTGGCGGTGTCGTTCACCGGGCGGGCCGGGCCATAGGCATCCGGCACGGCCTGGCCGACGGCGAAGACCAGGATGGCCAGCGTCGCCAGGCTGCCGGCGATGCCGCGCCGGGCGGGGGAAACGGAGAGGGCCTGCTGCAGCAGCCGCACCGACCGGGTGGTCGCCCGCCAGATGCGCCAGCCGGCGACGACGGCCCCGAGGGTGATGCCGATCAGGCCGACGGCGCCGAGCACCCCGGTCGCCAGATGCATGCCGTTGACCAGCAGCAGCCGGTCGACATAGAGGCTGACGGGCCGGCCGAAGGAGAGCTGGGTGACGAGGTCGGCCAGCTTGATCGCCGCGACCAGCAGACCGAGGCCGCCGAGCACGCCGGCGACGGCGCGCGACCGCCGCAGCGGCGGCACCAGCGCCAGGGCGGCGACCAGCACCGCCAACTCGACCGGCACCGAGGCCAGGCCGTAGACCTGCCAGCCGTCCGGGGCCGACGGCACGCCGAGCAGCAGCACCAGCCACAGCAGCGCCCCGGCCAGGCGCAGCGCGCCGAACAGCGGCGCAAGTCGGTTGCGGGGGCGGGGCAGGGTGGCGTCCGTCGCGGTCATGGCGCGGGACGATGACACAGCTTTTGGTGGCGGGTGGATGAATTCGCGGTCATCTCCGAATACACCCTGGTGCCGGACCGGTATCGGCGCGATAACCAGATCGAGAATCGACCGCGCGATGCCCGACGACAGATCCGCCGCCCCGACTGCCGAGACCATCCGGCGCGCCACGCCCGATGACGTGCCGCGGCTGCTGGAGATCGAATCCCGCGCCTTCGACCATGACCGGCTCAGCCGTCGCAGCTTCCTGCACCTGCTGACCCGGGGCCACGCGGTCTGCCTCGCGGCGGAGGGGGGCGGCCGGTTGCTCGGCTATGCCCTGGTGCTGCTGCGCCGGACCACGGCGCTGGCCCGGCTCTATTCCCTCGCGGTCGACCCGGAGGCCCGCGGGCGCGGTCTCGGCGCCCGGCTCCTGGAGGCGGCGGAGCGGGCGGCGCATGACGAGGGCGCGCTGTTCCTGCGGCTCGAGGTGCGGCCGGACAACGCCAAGGCGATCGCGCTCTACGAGCAGCACGGCTACCGCCATTTCGGCCGCTATCTCGACTTCTACGAGGACCATGCCGACGCGCTGCGCTTCGAGAAGCGGCTGGGCACCGAGGACCTGCCGCAGATCGATCTGCACGTGCCCTATTACGCGCAGACCACCAACTTCACCTGCGGCGCGGCGACGCTGCTGATGGCGCTGAAGGCGCTGGACCCGGAGACGGAGTTGAGCCGGGCGCGGGAGCTGCGGCTGTGGCGCGAGGCGACGACGATCTACATGACCTCGGGCCATGGCGGCTGCGACCCCTACGGCATGGCGCTGGCGGCGCATGACCGCGGTCTGCGGGCCCGGATCTTCGTCAGCGACGATTCGATCCTGTTCCTCGACGGCGTGCGCAGCCCCGACAAGAAGGCGGTGATGACCGTGGTGCAGGAGGATTTCCGCACCCGCTGCGCCCGCCGCCGGATCGAGGTCCGGCATCGTGCCCTCGGTTTGCCCGAAATGTGCGCCCTGATTGCCGAAGGCGCGATCCCGATCGTCCTGATCAGCATGTTCCGGGGTTATGGCGAAAAAAATCCACACTGGGTGGTCGCAAACGGCTTCGACGAGCGTTTCATCTATGTGCACGACCCCTGGGTCGCCGTGACGGAGATGGAGAGCGCCTCGGCCAAGGCGAATCTGCCGATCCCGCGCCAGGAATTCGAACGTATGGCCCGCTACGGCCGCACCCAGCTCAGGGCCGCGGTCGTGCTCAGCAGGAAGGGCTCATGAGCGGTTGGATCATCGTCGTCGACCGGATCGGCGACTTCAAGGGCGACGCGGATGGTCGCCAGCTGGTCACCACCCGGGACTACATCGCCCGGCCGCAGATGCTGAAGGGAGGGGACGCCAAGGTCATCAACCTGTCGCGTTCCACCGCCTACATGACCCGGGGCTACTACGTCTCGCTGCTGGCCGAGGCCCGCGCCCACCGGGTCATCCCGATGGTCGAGACCATCCTCGACCTCGGCCAGAAGACGCTCTACAAGATCGCGCTGCCGGACCTGGAGGACGACCTCAACCGCCGGATCAAGCGGCTGGCCCCGCCGCCGGGCGGCCCGTTCAAGTTGATCATCTGCTTCGGCCGGGCCGACGACGACCGGTTCCAGGATTTCGGCCGCCGGGTGTTCGACTGGTTCCGGGCGCCGATCCTCGAGGTCAAGGTCCGCTTCACCGACCGCTTCCGCATCGCCTCGATCGGCGAGCTGTCGATCGCCGACATCGAGGGTGACACCGAGGCCTTCTTCTACGAGACGCTCGACCTCTACACCCGCCAGAGCTGGCGGAACCCGAAGGAGAACAAGCCGGCGAAATACACCCTCGCCGTGCTGTTCAACCCGAAGGAGGAGTTCGCGCCCTCGACCCACCGCTCGATCCTGAAGCTCGCCCGCGTGGCCGAGACCATGGACATGGAGGTCGAGGTCATCGAGAAGAAGGACCTGTTGCGCCTGGCCGAATACGACGCGCTGTTCATCCGCGAGACCACGGCGATCGACAACCACACCTTCCGCTTCGCCCGACGGGCGGAGCAGGAGGGCATGCCGGTGATCGACGACAGCACCTCGATCCTGCGCTGCACCAACAAGGTCTATCTCTACGAGCTCTTGTCCGCGAACAAGATCCCGACGCCGAAGACCGTGGTGGTCGACAGCCTGAAGAACATCGAGCGGCTGGAGGAGGAGTTCGCGTATCCGATGGTGCTGAAGATCCCGGACGGGTCCTTCAGCCGCGGCGTGTTCAAGGCCAATGACCGGCGCGAGCTGGAGCAGATGGCCGAGCAGCTCTTGGACGATTCCGACGTCATCCTGGCGCAGGAGTTCATGCCGACCGACCACGACTGGCGGGTCGGCGTGCTGGACGGCGAGCCGCTGTTCGTCTGCCAGTACATGATGGCGAAGAAGCACTGGCAGATCGTCCGCCACTCCGCCGACGGCAAGGTCGGATGGGGCAACTTCAAGACCTTCGCCCTCGACGAGGTGCCGCCCGAGGTGCTGGACGTCGCCGTGCGCGCGGCCAAGCTGATCGGCGACGGGCTCTACGGCGTCGATCTGAAGCAGACCGAGAAGGGCGTGTTCGTGATCGAGATCAACGACAACCCCAATCTCGACCACGGCTGCGAGGACATGATCGCCAAGGACGAGCTGTGGCGGCGGATCTGCCGCTGGTTCATCGATCGCATCGACGCCGGCTGATCCGGCCGCGCGGCAGGGGGAGGGGAATGGTGCTTCGCGCAACGTTGGCGATCCTGGTTCTGGCCGCGGCGGCGCCCGCCCTGGCCGACGGCACGCTGCCGGACAAGCTGTCGGCCGACGACCGGCAGCGGCTCGAAACCTTCGATTCCGTGCGCGGCGAGGCGATCGGCGCCGCCCGCGAGAGCGACGACAAGGCGGCGCTGGCCGTGCTGGACCAGATACTGTCCGGCAAGCCGGAGACGATCCGCGGCGCCAGCGACCTCGCCGGCGACTGGCGCTGCCGGGTGGCGAAGCTGGGCGGCAACCTGCCGCTCGTGGTCTATGACTGGTTCCGCTGCCGGATCACCGACGACGCGGCCGGGCTGCGGCTCGACAAGGTCTCCGGCTCGCAGCGCACCGCCGGCGCCTTCTACGACGATGCCAATGCCGAGCGGCTGACCTATGTCGGCGCGCTCTACTACGGTTATGAGGGCAAGCCCAAGCCCTATGGCAGCGACGCGGAGCGCGACCAGGTCGGCTATCTGGTCCGGGTAGGCCCCGACAGGCTGCGGCTCGAACTCCCGTCGCCGCGGCTCGAATCCCAGTTCGACATCATGGAGTTGGAACGCGCCCGCTGAGGGTTCCGGTCAGCCATCCTCGCGCCAGCGCCGGCGGAAGTCCCGCGGCGTCAGCCCGACATGGCGCCGGAAGGCGGTGGTCAGGTGGCTGTGGCTGGCGAAGCCGGTCTCCAGCGCGATCGCGGTGATGTCCTGGGCGCTGTTCGCCAGCAGCCAGCGCACCCGGCGCAGCCGCTGCGCGATGACGTATTGCGCCGGCGTGGTGCCGAAGGCCTGCCGGAAGGCGACCAGCAGGTTGTGCGTGCTCATGCCGGCGATGTCCGCCAGGTCGTCCAGCGTGATCCGCTCGCCGAGACGGGCATGGATATGCTCCTGCAGCCGCTCCCGGGCCGGCTTGCTCAGCAAGGGGCCGCGCGGCCCAGATGCCGTCTCCTCGGCCCGGTAGCGCTGCACCAGATGCAGCGACAGCGCCTGGCCCAGGCTGGCGCCCAGCATCTCCGACACACCGTCGTCGCGGCCGATCAGCTCGGCCAGCCGCTCGATCGCGCGGTACAGGAACTCGTCGCGATGGGCGAAGCGCGGCGCGATCCGACCGTCCGATCCGGGCAGGGCGGACAGCGACTCCGGGTCGAGATACAGCACGCCATAGCGGATGGTGCCGCCGCGGGCCTGGCTGGCATAGCTGCGGCCGGCCGGCACCACCCAGATGTCGCCGGCGGCGGGCGGGCCCGGCCGGGCGGCGACCCCGTCCAGCTCGGTCTCCAGCTGCCGCATCGGGCCGCCGAGATGGACGATCACGGCGTGCCGTGCCTCGCGCATCCGCCAGCTCGCCGCCGCGCGGATGTCCTCGCGCGTGACCGCCAGCTCGACCGCGCCCCAGCGCCCCTGGATCTCGGTCATCTCCGCCATCTCACCAGCCTGCCGGTTAGAAAGATAGAATTTTATTCATTCTAGATCCCGCCGGAGAATTCGTAATCCCCGCGGGCATTGTGGAAGCGCGCGGGAGACGACATCGGCAGGATCCTTCGGGCAGCGGGCGGAATGCCGGCCTGGATCGCAGGAGCATGCCATGCCCAACCAGCCTCTCAAGGACAAGGTCGTCGTCATCGGCGGCGGCGCCAAGAATCTCGGCGGCCTGATCAGCCGCGACCTGGCCTCGGCCGGTGCCCGCATCGCCATCAACTTCAACAGCAACGCCACGAAGGCCGCGGCCGAGGAGACCGTCGCCGCGGTCAAGGCGGCGGGCAGTGACGCCTTCGCCCTGCAGGGCGACCTGACCCGGGTGGCCGAGGTCGAGCGCCTGTTCGCCGAGGCGAAGTCGCGCTTCGGCCGGGTCGACATCGCCGTCAACACCGCCGGCAAGGTGCTGAAGAAGCCCTTCGTCGAGACCACCGAGGCGGAGTACGACGAGATGTTCGCGGTCAACTCCAAGGCCGCCTATTTCTTCATCCGCGAGGCCGGCAAGACGCTGGAGGATGGCGGCCGGATCATCACCATCGTCACCTCGCTGCTGGCCGCCTTCACCGGGCTCTACTCGACCTATGCCGGGGCCAAGGCGCCGGTCGAGCATTTCACCCGCGCGGCGGCCAAGGAGTTCGGGCCCCGCGGCATCTCGGTCAACAACATCGGGCCCGGGCCGATGGACACGCCGTTCTTCTACCCGGCCGAGACGCCGGATTCGGTCGCCTACCACACCGCGGCCTCGGCCCTGGGCGGCCTGACCAGGATCGAGGAGATCGTGCCGATCGTCCGCTTCCTGGCGACCGAGGGCGGCTGGATCACCGGCCAGACCCTGTTCGCCAATGGCGGCTACACCACCCGCTAGCGGACGGGAGATGGGCGCCGAGGCCCTCGCGGATGCCGGCGGCGGCTGGGCGCTGGCGCCCGTCCTGCTCTGGCTGTTCCGCGAGGGCCGATTCCTGGCCGACCCGAACGAGCTGACCCGGGGGCTGGCGCTGCGGCTGGTCGCGGCCGGCGCGCCGCTGGTGCGGCTGCGCCTGTCGCTGCGGGCCGACGGGCCGCGCCTCGCCGGCTGGGCCGCAGTCTGGACGCGCGGGCAGCCGCTGGACCGCGACCGGGTCGCCCGGGCGGGGCTGCAGCGGCTGCCCGCCTATATCGGCAGCCCGCTGGAGCATATCGACCGTACGGGCACGGCGTTCCGCCTGCGGCTGGAGCCGGCCGTGCCGGCGACGGCCCATCCGCTGTTGCACCGCCTGGCGGCGCAGGGCGCCACCGACTACCTGGCCCTGCCGATGCCCTTCGCCGACGGGCGGATGGCGTCACTCGTCGCCGTCACCGACCGCTGCGGCGGCTTCGGCGCGGAGGATATCGCCAAGCTGGAGGCGCTGGCCGAGGCGCTGAGCCCGGTGCTGGAGGCCGCCGCGGCGCGGCATCTCGCGCGGATGCAGGGCCCGGCATAGGATTGCGAACCATCGGATTCGTGGGATTCCGCACATGACCACCCAGGCGGCCCGCGGCCTGCTCCGCCCGCGCAAGGCGCATGAGCACGGCAAGGTCACCTTCGTCGAGCTGTTCTTCGACCTGGTCTTCGTCTTCGCGATCACCCAGCTGTCGCACGGGCTGCTGCACGACCTCACCGCGCTCGGCGCGGTACACACGGCGCTGCTGTTCCTAGCCGTATGGTGGGTGTGGATCTACACCTCCTGGGTCACCAACTGGCTCGACCCCGACCGCACGCCGGTGCGCCTGCTGCTGCTGGTGCTGATGCTGGCCGGGCTGGTGCTGTCGACCTCGCTGCCGGAGGCCTTCGCCGAAAAGGGGCTGGGCTTCGCCGGCGCCTATGTCTTCATGCAGGTCGGGCGCAGCCTGTTCACCGCGGCGGCGCTGCGCGGGCACAGCCCCGGCAACTATCGCAACTTCCTGCGCATCACCGCCTGGCTCGTGCTCTCCGCCGTGTTCTGGATCGCCGGGGCCTTCGCCGAGGCGGAGGCGCGGCTGGCGCTCTGGGTCGTGGCGCTGGCGATCGAATATGTCTCGCCTTCGCTCGGCTTCTGGACCCCCGGCCTGGGGCGCTCGACCACCGCCGACTGGGACGTCGAAGGCGGCCATCTGGCCGAGCGCTGCGGCCTGTTCGTGATCATCGCGCTGGGTGAATCCATCCTGGTCACCGGCGCCACCTTCGCCGATCTGGCGCCGGATGCCGCCACCATCGCCGCCTTCGCCGTTTCCTTCATCGGCAGCGTGGCGATGTGGTGGAGCTATTTCGATATCGGCGCCGAGCGCGGCAGCCGCCGCATCGCCCATGCCGACGATCCCGGGCGGCTGGCGCGCATCGCCTACACCTATATCCACCTGCTGATCGTCGCCGGCATCATCGTCGGCGCGGTGGCGGACGAGCTGGTGCTGGCCCATCCCGAGGGCCATGTCGACGGCAAGACCGCGATCGCCCTGCTGGGCGGGCCGGCGCTGTACTTGCTCGGCAACGCGCTGTTCAAATGGACCACCGCCGGCCGCATCCCGCTGTCGCATCTGGTCGGCCTCGTCCTCCTGGCCTTGCTGATCGCGGCGGTCGCCGCGCTGTCGCCGCTGCTGCTGGCCGCCGCCGTGGCGGTGGTGCTGGTCGTCGTCGCGGTTTGGGAACGGCTGTCGCTTCGCCACGCGCGGGCCCTATCATCGCCCGAGATCGGCTGAGGAACCGTCCCGCCATGCATCGCCTTCTGGTCCTGTTCGTCCTCCTGCTCGGGCTGGGCGCGTCCGGCCCTGCCCTGGCCCAGCAGGCGGCGGCCCCGCCGAGCCCGGAGAAGCTGCGCAGCCTGGCCGAGCTGCTGCAGGACCCCGAAGTCCGCGGCTGGCTGCAGGCCCAGGTCGCGGCCCCCGCCGCGGCCCCGGCGGACACCGGGCCGCCGGCCGCCCCGGCCATGGCGGCGGGAATGCAGCAGAGCATGGCCGGCGGCATCGAGGCGACGCGCGGCTTCCTGCGGTCGCTGATCGCCGCCGCCCCGGCCCTGCCGGCGGAGCTCGCCGCCGCCTGGCGGACCCTGACGGGGCAGCTGATGGAGCGAGGGCTGGCCTGGACGGTCGTGTCCCTGGCCGTGTTCATCGGCCTCGGCTTCGGCGCCGAGCAGCTGTATTGGCGGCTGTCCACCGGCTTCCGGCAGCGGCTGATCGGGACCCAGCTCGACACCCTGCACGGCCGGCTGCAGGCGGTGTGGCTGCGCTCGGTCTACGGCCTCGGCCTGATCCTCGTCTTCGCCCTCGGCAGCATCGGCGCCTTCCTGCTGTTCGACTGGCCGCTGCTGCTGCAGGAGATCGTGCTGTCCTACCTGCTGCTGGTGCTGATCGTGCGGGTGACGCTGGTGCTGGGCCGCATCATCCTGGCGCCGGGGGCGGAGAAGTTCCGGCTGGTGCCGATGGCGACGCCGACCGCGCATTACTGGTTCGTCTGGTCCGCCATCCTGGTCGGCTGGTTCTTCTTCGTGCAGTTCACGCTCGGCATGCTGGCGACGCTGGGGCTGCGGCTGGAGTCCTGGTACCTGGTCGGCCTGGCCTGCGGCGTGGTGCTGCTGGGCCTGACCCTGGCCGCGCTGTGGCGCGCCCCGACCTTCGACGGGCGCGACCGGATCGGCCATGACCACCGGATCGGCACCTGGCTCCTGACCCTCTACATCGTCGGGATCTGGCTGGCGCTGTTCACCGGCACGACCGCGCCCTTCTATGTCGGCATCATCCTGCTGCTGCTGCCGATCGCCATCCGCGGCACCCATCTCGCGGTCAAGCATGTGCTGCGCCCGCCGGGCGCGGCCGCGGCGGAGGAGGTGCCGTCGGTGCTGGCGGTGTCGCTGGAGCGCGGCCTGCGCGCGCTGCTGGGGATCGGCGGCGCGCTGGCCATCGCCGGCGTGCTCGGGCTCGACCTCGGCGCCCTGACCTCGCGCGACACGCTGGCGACGCGGCTGCTGCGCGGCGCCATCAACGCCGCGATCGTGTTCCTGGTGGCGGATTTCGCCTGGCACCTGCTGCGCGCCTGGCTGGACCAGCGCATCGCGGCCGCGAACACGGCCGGGCTCGGCGCTGGCGACGAGGCCCGGCGCCGCGCCCGGCTGCGCACCCTGCTGCCGATCCTGAAGAACGTGCTGTTCGTGGTGCTGGCGGTGATGGCGGGGCTGATCGCGTTGGCGGCGTTGGGGGTGGAGATCGGGCCGCTGATCGCCGGCGCCGGGGTGGTCGGCCTGGCCGTCGGCTTCGGCGCCCAGACCCTGGTGAAGGACGTCATCTCCGGCATGTTCTTCCTGTTCGACGACGCCTTCCGCATCGGCGAGTACATCGAGAGCGGCAGCATCCGCGGCACGGTGGAGGGGTTCTCGCTGCGCTCGCTCAAGCTGCGCCACCACCGCGGCGCGCTGCACACCATCCCGTTCGGCTCGCTGGACAAGATCACCAACTATTCGCGCGACTGGGTGATCGACAAGATGACGGTCTCGGTCACCTACGACACCGATCTCGACAAGATCAAGCCGATCGTCAAGCAGGTCGGAAAGGAGCTGGCGGCCGATCCGGAATTCGCGCCGCACATCCTGGAAACGCTGAAGATGCAGGGTGTGGAACAGTTCGGCGACTACGCCATCCAGATCCGGCTGAAGATGATGACCAGGCCGGGCGAGCAGTTCGTGATCCGGCGCCGCGCCCTGGCGATGATCAAGAAGGCCTTCGAAGCCAACGGCATCGCCTTCGCCGTCCCGACCGTGACCGTGGCGGGCGGCGGGGCTGCGACCTCAGCCGTGGCCCAGCACGCCCTCGATCGCGCCAAGCCGGCGGGAGAGGCGGGCTGAAGGACCGAAGTTTGTTACGTTGCCTCTCCCGCGTCCGGCGGGAGAGGCAATGCATCAGGGCAAGCCTTGCAGTCAGAAGAACGTCGACCGGGCGCTGGCGGAATGCTCCTTCAGCACGGCGTTGCTGGCCGGGTCGATCTCCTTCAGCAGCACGTCGTAGCCCCACAGGTCGGCGAGATGCTGCAGCACCTGCCTGGTGTCGTTCTCGGCCAAGAGGATGCCGTTGACGACGCTGTGGTGCAGGATCAGGCGGCGGTCGCCGGCGAGGTCGACGTCGACCACCTGGATGTCCGGATCGACCCAGGCGACGTCATAGTGCCGGGCCAGGGCCCGGCGGATCCGGCGGTAGCCGTTCTCGTCGTGGATCGCGTCCACCCGCAGCTCCGGCTGGCCGGAATCGTCCAGCAGGTGGAACATCCGCCACTGCCGGATCAGCCGCGGGCTCAGGAACTGCGACACGAAGCTCTCGTCGCGATAGTTCGCCCAGACATCCTGCAGCACGCCGGTGGCATCGCCCTTGCCGGCGATGTCCGGGAACCATTCGCGGTCCTCGTCGGTCGGGTCGACGACGATCCGCTCGATGTCCTGCATCATCCCCAGGCCGAGGGCGTAGGGGTTTATGCCGTTGTAGTGCGGATCGTTGAATTCCGGCTGGTACACGACGTTGGTGTGGGACTGCAGGAACTCCAGGAAGGCGCCGTCGTTCAGCGCACCCTCCTCGTGCAACTGGGTCATGATCTTGTAGTGCACCCAGCAGGCGCAGCCCTCGTTCATCACCTTGGTCTGCGACTGCGGGTAGAAGTACTGCGCCACCAGCCGGACGATGCGCAGCAGCTCGCGCTGCCAGGGCTGCAGCCGCGGCGCCGATTTCTCCAGGAAGTAGAGGATGTTCTCCTGCGGCAGCTCCAAGAGGGCCCGGCGGCGCTCCTCGGTCAGCACCGGGCCGGATTTGGCCGGCGCGTTCGGCAGGGTGCGCCACAGGTCGTTGAACACCTGCTCCTGGTATTCCAACCGCTCCTTGGCCCGGCGCTCCTCGGTCTTCAGGTCGGGCCGGCGCGGCCGCGGATAGCGGTGCACGCCATGGCTCATCAGCGCATGGGCGGCGTCCAGCAGCTGCTCGACCGCCATCTGGCCGTAGCGCTCCTCGCATTGCGCGATGTAGCCCTTGGCGAATTCCAGATAGTCGAGGATGCCCTCGGCGTCGGTCCACTGCTTGAACAGGTAGTTGGTCTTGAAGAAGGTGTTGTGGCCGAAGGCGGCATGGGCGATCACCAGCGTCTGCAGGGTCGCCGTGTTCTCCTCCATGATGTAGCTGATGCAGGGGCTGGAATTGATCACCAGCTCATAAGCCAGGCCGCGCAGCCCCTTGCGGTACAGCACCTCGTTCTGGGCGAACTGCTTGCCGAAGGACCAGTGCTTGTAGAACAGCGGCATGCCGATCGAGGAATAGGCGTCGAGCATCTGCTCGGCCGTGATCACCTCGATCTGGTTGGGATAGGTGTCGAGCTTCAGCCCCTTCGCCACCTGCTCAACCCGGTCGTAGATCCGCTGGATCGTGCCGAAATCCCAGTCGGTGCCTGGATAGAGCAGCTTGTCGCCCGTCATTCGGCCCCCGCGGTCTGCACGTCACGGCGCTGGAACAGCTCGCGGAACACCGGATAGATGTCGCGGCGGTGCCAGACCTTGCGCATGGCAAAGGGCGCGTCGGCCTTCCGCACCCGGTCGTAGGTCTGCCACAGGTCGGTCTGGCGCGGCACCACGCCCGAGGACATCGGGTCCTCGTCGCGGCCGACCTCGAGATAGGCGAAGTACTGGCACAGCGGCAGGATCTCGTCGCCCAGCAACGCCGCGGATTTGGCGCTGTCGCTCGACAGGTTGTCGCCGTCCGAGGCCTGGGCGGCGTAGATGTTCCAGTCCTCCGGCCGGTAGCGCTGGGCGACGATCGAGGCCATCATCTCCAGCGCGGTGGAGACCACCGTGCCGCCGCTCTCGGTCGAGTAGAAGAACGTCTCCTCGTCCACCTCCTCGGCCTGGTGGGTGTGGCGGATGAACACGATCTCGACGTGCTTGTAGCGGCGCTTGAGGAACAGGTGCAGCAGGGCGAAGAAGCGCTTCGCCAGGTCCTTCATGTGCTCCGTCATCGAGCCGGAGACGTCCATCAGGCAGAACATCACCGCCTGGGCCACCGGCTTCGGCGTCGCCTCCAGCCGGCGGTAGCGCAGGTCGACCGGGTCGATATAGGGGATGCGCCGGGTGCGCTGCAGCAGGTGGTCCAGCCGCTCCTGCAGCTCGTCGATCCGGTCCTGGTCGGCCTCCGCATCGCCCTCCAGCGCCGCGATCTCGGCCTCGACATCCTTGATCTCGCCGGATTTCGGGCGGCGCAGGGCGATGCGGCGCGACATCGCCTTCTGCATGGTGCGGGTCACCGCCAGGCTGGCCGGCGGGCCGCTGGTGGAGAAGCCGGCCCGCCGCCAGCCGACACTCTCGGACGCGACCAGCTTGCGCTTGGCCAGGTCGGGCAGCTCCAGGTCGTCGAGGAAGAGCTCCAGATACTCCTCCTGCGACAGCACGAAGCGGAACTCGTCCTGGCCGTCGCCGTCGGGCGCGCCCTCGGTGCCGCCGCCCCCGCCGCCGCGCTTCGGCCGCTGGATGGTGTCGCCCTCGACGAACTCCTTGTTACCCGGCAGCACATGGTCGCGAACGCCGCCGGAGGAGGAGCGGTGCAGCCGCGGCTCGTTCACGCCGGTGACCGGGATCGCGACCTCGCCGCCCTGCTCCAGATCCTTGATGCTGCGCTCGCGCGAACTGTCCCGGACCGCCCGCTGCACCAGGGCCTTGGCCCGGCGCAGGAAGCGCTGGCGGTTGACGAGGCTCTTGCCACCCGGATTGAGCCGCCGGTCGATGATATGCATGGACATCGTTGCGTCGTTTCCGACCTCCGTCCTGAAGAAGCTCTCTCAGCCTGCCTGCTTCACCCGCATGTACCATTCGACCAGGCGCCGGACCTGCCGCTCGGTGTAGCCGCGGGCGACCATGCGCGAGACGAACTCCTCGTGTTTCTTCTCGGTGTCGCCGTCCTTCTTCGAGCCGAAGCTGATCACCGGCAGCAGCTCCTCGACCTGGCTGAACATCCGCCGCTCGATCACGTCGCGGATCTTCTCGTAGCTGGTCCAGCTCGGGTTGCGGCCCTCGTTCCCGGCGCGGGAGCGCAGGGCGAACTTGACCACCTCGTTCCGGAAGTCCTTCGGGTTGGCGATCCCGGCCGGCTTCTCGATCTTGGTCAGCTCCTGGTTCAGCAGGTCGCGGTTCAGCAGTTGGCCGGTGTCGGGGTCCTTGAAGTCCTGGTCCTCGATCCAGGCGTCGGCGTAGTCGACATAGCGGTCGAACAGGTTCTGGCCGTAGTCGTGGTACGATTCCAGATAGGCCTTCTGGATCTCGTGCCCGATGAACTCGGCGTAGCGCGGCGCCAGCTCGGCCTTCAGGAACTCCAGGTAGCGCTTCTCGGTCTCGGCCGGCAGCTGCTCGCGCCGCACCATCTGTTCGACCACATACATCAGGTGTACCGGGTCGGCGGCGACCTCGTTGGTGTCGTGGTTGTAGGTCGCGGCCAACGCCTTGAAGGCGAAGCGGGTCGAGACCCCGTCCATGCCCTCGTCGACCCCGGCGGCGTCCTTGTACTCCTGCAGGCTGCGGGCGCGGGGATCGACCTCGCGCAGGCTCTCGCCGTCATAGACCCGCATCTTGGAGTAGAGGTTGGAGTTCTCGTGCTCGTGCAGGCGGGACAGGACCGAGAAGCGCGCCAGCATCTCCAGCGTGCCCGGGGCGCAGGGGGCGTCAGCCAGCTTCGAACCGCGGATCAGCTTGTCGTAGATCTTCTGCTCCTCGGTCACCCGCAGGCAGTAGGGCACCTTGATCACGTAGATCCGGTCGATGAAGGCTTCGTTGTTCTTGTTGTTCTTGAAGCCCTGCCACTCGGCCTCGTTGGAATGCGCCATGATGATGCCGGTGAAGGGCAGGGCGCCGATGTTCTCGGTGCCGACATAGTTGCCCTCCTGCGTCGCCGTCAGCAACGGGTGCAGCATCTTGATCGGCGCCTTGAACATCTCGACGAATTCGAGCAGGCCCTGATTGGCGCGGTTCAGGCCGCCGGAATAGCTGTAGGCGTCCGGGTCGTGCTGCGGCAGCGTCTCCAGGCTGCGGATGTCGACCTTGCCGACCAGCGAGGAGATGTCCTGGTTGTTCTCGTCGCCCGGCTCCGTCTTGGCGATGCCGATCTGGCGCAGTCGCGACGGCTGCAGCCGCACCACCTTGAAGCGCGAGATGTCGCCGCCGAACTCGTCCAGCCGCTTCAGGCACCAGGGGCTGACCAGCCCGGTCAGGCGCCGGCGCGGGATGCCGTAGCGGTCCTCCAACTCGGCGCCCATCGTGTCCGGGTTGAACAGGCCGAGCGGGCTCTCGAAGATCGGGCTGATCTCGTCCCCGGCTTTCAGCGCGTAGATCGGGTGCACCTCCATCAGCGCCTTCAGCCGTTCGGCCAGGGAGGACTTGCCGCCGCCGACCGGGCCGAGCAGGTAGAGGATCTGCTTGCGCTCCTCCAGCCCCTGGGCCGCGTGCAGCAGGAAGCTGACGATCCGCTCGATCGTCTCCTCCATGCCGTAGAACTCGGAGAAGGCCGGATAGACCCGGATGGTCCGGTTCATGAAGATCCGCCCCAGCCTGGCGTCGCGGGCCGTGTCCACGATCTCCGGCTGGCCGATGGCGGCGAGCAGCCGTTCCGGCGCGCTCGCATACATCATCGGGTCGCTGCGACATCCCTTCAGGAATTCTTCGAGGGACATCTCCGCCGCGCGGCGGGCCTCGTACGACTTCGCATAGCTGGTGAAGAGATCGTCGGTCGGTGCCATTGCCACCCGCCAAAGGTTGGAGGATCGAGACTCACCATCCGCAGCTTCTGGGCGTCTGTTTGCGGCTCATGATGAGCCGAGATTTGCGGCGAGAATCAGGTGGCTGACGAGGTGCAGCCTCACTGCCCCTGCCCACAAGCCCTGCGGGGGCTGTGCAGTTCGGGCTCTGGTGAGGCGTAATAGATGACACTACCCCTTCTCCACCGCTCGCTCTGGTTATCAATATAGGGCTCAAACTGACCGATAATACTACTGCTTTGAATTTTATCTCGGCCCGGTGCCTCATTCGTCGAGGTCTTGGCGCGGCCTGCGATCCGGACCGTAGGATGCCGTCGATGCTAACAGGGTATGCCCAGTTCGCGAGAAAGGCGATGCGGCTTTTCGGCCGACTCGCCTTAAGCACGAGATAAGCCGCCATATGATCGGAAATTGCGATCGATCCGGCGCCAATCATTCGCGAAGCCGATGTTTTGCCCAGTATGAAGCCCTCCGGCGAGGCGTCCTGGACGCCCGCCGTCCTTCGACGAACCGGCCACCGATTCGCTGCGCCTCGGAAATCCTGTCCGGCCGTTCGGCGGCCGCCGGCTCGGGCTCGGACACGCCGGCCTTCTGATCGCCCCTCCGGCTGCGCTAGGGTCGGCTCATGACCCTGGAGCAGCTCCGGATCTTCGTCGCCGTCGCCGAGCATCTGCACGTCACCCGTGCGGCGCAAGCGCTGAATCTGACCCAGTCCGCCGCCAGCGCCGCGATCCAGGCGCTGGAGGCGCGCCACGCCACCAAGCTGTTCCACCGCGTCGGCCGCGGCATCGCCCTGACCGACGCCGGCACCGCCTTCCTGCCGGAGGCGCGGGCGGTGCTGGCCCGCGCGGCCCTGGCCGAGCGCGCGCTCGACGATCTGTCCGGGCTGCGCCGCGGCATGCTGGCGCTGCACGCCAGCCAGACCATCGGCAACTACTGGCTGCCGTCGCTGATGCACCGGTTCCGGGCGGCGCATCCGGGGCTGCAACTCGACCTCACCATCGGCAACACCACCCAGGTGGCCGAGGCGGTGCGCGAGGGCCGGGCCGATATCGGCTTCGTCGAGGGCGATCTCGACCTCGCCGGCTTCGAGCACGCCGGCGTGCCGGGCGACCGGCTGGTGCTGGTGGTCGGGACCGGCCATCCCTGGGCCGGGGACAGGGTGGTCGCACCGGCCCGCTTCGCCGACAGCCCCTGGGTGCTGCGCGAGCGCGGCTCCGGCACCCGCCAGGTGTTCGAGTCGGCGCTTGGGCGGCTCGGCGTCGATCCCGCCACGCTGCCGGTGGCGCTGGAGCTCGCCAGCAACGAGGCGGTGCGGGCGGCGATCGAGGCCGGGGCGGGGGCGGGGGTGCTGTCCAGCCTGGCGGTCGAATCGGGGCTGCGCTTCGGCACGCTGCATCAACTGGATCCGCCGTTCCCGGCCCGCCGCTTCCGCGTGCTGCGCCATCCGGACCATTACCGCAGCAAGGCGGTGGAGGCCTTTCTCGACATGCTGGATCTCGCCTAGGCGCGACACGGGATCAGCCTGGGGTTCGCGTCTGCATGATGCCGACTCAACGGCAGCGATCCCGATCCGTTCCGGCGGCGCCGTGCCGCAGACCCTCCATGCCGGATCGGCATGCCGGCGGGCCGGAGCGCCGTCCTAAAAGCGACTCCATGCCTGACCCGATCCGCGCCTACGACTCGCCCCGCGCCGCCTTCCGCGGCGGCGCGCGGGACGTCCTCGGCGCGCCGCTCCTGGTGCTCGGCGCCTCCTATCTCGGCTTCGGCTCGCTGGTTCGGGCCAGCGGGCTCGGCCTGCCGGTCGGCCTGCTCTCGACCCTGACCGGCTGGGCCCTGCCGGGCCAGATGGTGCTGGTCGAGGCCTATGCCGTCGGCGCCTCGCTGCTGGCCATGGTCGCGGCGGTGGCGCTGGTCAATGTCCGGTTGCTGCCGATGACGCTGGTGCTGCTGCCCGGGCTGCGCGTGCCGGGCCGGCCGCGCTGGTGGGACTACGCCGCCGCGCACCTGGTTGCCGTCACCGGCTGGGTCCAGGGGATGAGGGTCTGCCCGACTTTGCCGCCGGAGCAGCGGCTGCCCTATTTCGTCGGCTTCGCCGGCGTGCTGTGGGCGTCCTGCGTCGCCTGGACCGCGGCCGGGTACTACCTGGTCACGGCGGTGCCGGCCTCGGTCTCGCTCGGGCTCGTCTTCCTCAACCCGCTCTACTTCATCTTGGTGCTGACCGCGGACCTGCGGAACCGGGCCCGGCTCGGCGCCATGGTGCTGGGCGCGGCGCTGGGGCCGCCGCTCTACCGGCTCGACCCGGAATGGGGCCTCCTGGCCACCGGCATGATCGCCGGCACCGCCGCCTTCCTGGCCGACCGGATGTGGAAGCGCCGTCATGGCTGACGCGCTGCCCTGGGTGATGCTCCTGGGCGCCGCGCTCGCCACCTATGTCTGGCGGGCGCTCGGCGTCTATCTCGCCGGCCGGGTGCGCGAGGGCGGGGCGCTGCTCGACTGGGTCGGCTGCGTCGCCTACGCCATCCTGGCCGGGCTGATCGCGCGCATGATCCTGCTGCCGGCCGGCCCCCTGGCCGCGACCTCGATGGCCGAGCGGGCCGGCGCCACCGCGCTCGGCCTCGCCGTGTTCCTCTTTTTCCGCCGCAACGTCCTGCTCGGCGTCAGCGCCGGGGCAGGATCGCTGATGCTGATGACCGGCTGGGCTTAGCCCTTCTGCTGCGCCGTCGCGCGGATCTGGCTCAGGCTGGCGCGCGGGGTGATCGCCTCGGGATCCAGCTTGATCCAGATCAGCGCCGGCCGGCCGGCGGCGACCGCGCGCTCGAAGGCCGGCGCGAACTCCTCGGTCCGCTCCACCGTCTCGGCATGGGCGCCATAGGCTTGCGCCAGCTGCGCGAAATCTGGGTTCTTCAGGTCGGTGCCGCTGATCCGGGCCGGGTATTCCCGCTCCTGATGCATCCGGATGGTGCCGTACATGCCGTTGTCGATCACCAGGAACACCACGGCGGCGTTGTACTGGGCCGCGGTCGCCAGCTCCTGCCCATTCATCAGGAAGCAGCCGTCGCCGGCGGCGGCGATCACCACCCGCTCCGGGTGCTGCAGCTTGGCGGCGACGCCGGCCGGCACGCCGTAGCCCATCGAGCCGTTGGTCGGCGCCAGCTGGGTGCGCCAGCCGCGGTAGCGGTAGAAGCGGTGGAACCAGGTGGCATAGTTGCCGGCGCCGTTGCAGATGACGGCATCCGCCGGCAGCCGGCCGACCAGCCAGCGCACGATCTCCGACATCTGCACCGCGCCGGGGGACACCACCGGCTGCTGCCAGGCCTCGTAATCGGCGCGGGCGCCGCGCACCCAGTCCTGCCGGGCCTGGATGTCGCCGGCCGGGGCCAGGCCGGCCAGGGCCGCGGCGACGGCGGCGGAGCTGGCGTTGATCGCCAGCTCGGGCTGGTACACCCGGCCCAGCTCCTCCGCCCCGGCATGGATGTGGACCAGCCGCTGCGCCGGCACCGGCACGTCGAGAAGGGTGTAGCCGCTGGTGGTCATCTCGCCCAGCCGGGCGCCCAGCACCACCAGCAGGTCGGTGCTCTTCACCCGCTCGGCCAGCTTCGGGTTCGGGCCGATGCCGACATCGCCGACATAGTGGGTGTGGTCGTTGTCGACATAGTCCTGGCAGCGGAAGGAGACGGTCAGCGGCACCTCCCAGGCCTCGGCGAAGGCCTGGATGTCGGCACGGGCCCGGGCGCTCCATCCGCCGCCGCCCAGCAGCACCAGCGGCCGCTTCGCCTCGGCCAGCAGGTCGCGCAGCCGGGCCAGGGCCTCGACCCCGATGCCGGTCTCGACCGGCGTGGCCGCGCGGGCGTCCAGGGCGTCGGTCTCCTCGACCAGCATGTCCTCCGGCAGCGCCAGCACCACCGGGCCGGGCCGGCCGGAGGTGGCGGTGTGGAAGGCGCGGGAGACGAATTCCGGCACCCGGTCGGCGTCGTCGATCTGCGCCGCCCATTTGGTCATTGACCCGAAGACCTTGCGGACATCGACCTCCTGGAAGGCCTCGCGCTCGAACATGTCGCGGCCGACCTGGCCCATGAACACGATCACCGGCGAGCTGTCCTGCTGCGCCACATGGATGCCGACCGAGGCGTTGGTGATGCCGGGGCCGCGGGTGACGAAGCAGATGCCGGGCTTGCCGGTGGCCTTGGCATAGGCGTCGGCCATATAGGCGGCGCCGCCCTCCTGGCGGCACACCACCAGCCTGATCTCCGGCACGTCGTGCAGCGCGTCGAGCACGGCCAGGTAGCTCTCGCCCGGCACGCAGAAGATGGTGTCGACGCCGTTCAGGCGCAGGGTGTCGACCAGGGCGCGGGCAGCGGTGCGGGACATATGATGGCGACCGTTTCTTATGGGCGTTGCCGGGTGGGTCTAGCACGCGCCTTGCGCCCGTCCAACCCGCCCGGTCTTGCTCCGGCCGCCCGACGCGTGCTCTAACGACGCCGTCCGCCCCGACGAGCCGTGTCCATGAGCCTCGAGACCCTCGCCGATCACGCCTTCGCTCCCGTGGCCCTGGCCCTGGAGGACGGCCGGATTCCGGGTGCGGCGCTCGGCATCGCCACCGCCGACGGCCAGCGCGCCATCCGCTGGGGCGGCGTTGCCACCACCCTGCCGAAGCCCGAGGCGCTGCAGCGCGACACCTGGTTCGACCTCGCCAGCCTGACCAAGGTCATCGTCACGGTGACCGAGATCCTGCGGCTGGTGGAGGAGGGGGTGCTGGACCTCGACGACCCGCTGGCCAAGCATCTGCCGGACGCGGCGCCGCTGCACGGCGCGATCCCGCTGCGCCGGCTGATCGACCACTCCAGCGGCCTGCCGGCGCAGGAGCGGATCTATCTCTGGCCCGGCCCGGCGGAACAGCGCCGCGCCGCGGTGATCCGCAAGCACTGGCCGGTGAAGGCCGAGCCGGTCTATTCCGACATCAACTACATGCTGCTCGGCTTCGTGGTCGAACGCTGGCGCGGCGTGGCCTTCAACCAGCTGCCGGTCGGCACCGGCCTCAGCTTCGCGCCGGTCCCGGCGCAGTCGGCGGCGACCGAGGTCTGCGCCGTCCGCAATCGCCTGCTGCGCGGCGAGGTGCATGACGAGAACGCCTGGTCGCTCGGCGGCGCCGCCGGCCATGCCGGGCTGTTCGGCACCGTCCGCGGCGTGCTCGACTTCGCGCTGGAGCTGCTGCGCGGCCGGCTGCTCAGTCCGGCGGCGATGGTCGAGCTGTGCGCGCCGCAGACGACGCCCGGCCGCGCGCTGGGGTGGGAACGGCGCCATCCCGGCTGGAAGGGCGGCAGCCTGTGCTCGCCGCGCACCATCGGCCATCTCGGCTTCACCGGCACCGGGCTGTGGATCGACCTCGACCGCGGCATCGCCTGGACCCTGCTGACCAACCGGGTGCATCCCAGCCGCGAGGTCGACACCGGCATCCAGGACCTGCGCCTGTCGGTCGGCAACCGCATCGCCGCGCGCTGGCGCGACTGGGCCTGACCCGCTACCGCAGCGCCGGGCAACTGCCCCCGGCCGAGTCCGCACCTATCCCGTATGAGAGGTGGAAGTCGACCCGCTTTTTCCGATAAGGAGGGTTGATCGTCCCGATCCGACGGATCGATTGGAACTCCGCCGGATCAGGGCCATTTACCAATCCGTGGCAACGGCCCGGGGGACGGGCCGGAACGCTTCCGAAAAGCAGGAGAAGGGTGATGAGCAAGGCCTCCAATACGCCGGTCGTGGACGCGCTGAAGCAGGTGCTGGCCGATACCTACGCCCTCCAGATCAAGACCCAGAACTATCACTGGAACGTGGAAGGCCCGCAGTTCCGCTCGCTGCACCTGATGTTCGAGGAGCAGTACAAGGAGCTGTTCGCGGCGGTGGACGACGTGGCGGAGCGGATCCGTGCCCTCGGCGACTACGCGCCGGGCAGCTTCGAGGCCTTCTCCAAGCTGACCAAGGTGTCGTCGCCCAAGGACGGGCTCGACGGCACCGCCATGGTCAAGGACCTGGCCAAGAGCCACGAGCTGCTGTCGGAGCAGGCCAAGGCCGCCCTGGCCGTCGGCGAGAAGGCGGGCGACGATTCGACCGTCGACCTGCTGACCGACCGGATCACCTATCACGACAAGACCGCCTGGATGCTGCGCGCCACCGTGGCGTAATCACCCAAGGTCAGTCTGCAGAAGAAAGGCCCGGACCCTTGGTCCGGGCCTTTTCTGTTGCGGCCGGTATTGGATCTCCCGACCATCGGCCCTCCGGGCGAAGGGGAGGGGCATGATAGGGCGTGCGTCAACCTGTGGGCTTCTGATTCTGATGGCGCTGGCCGGGTTGGCCAGCCTCGCCGTGGCGGCCCCGCCGCCCTCCTCGGATTGCCGGATCTACTCATACAGCGATCAGCGGGATCTGCTGGTCCGGAAACTCAAGCGGGACGGGTACTCGGCCAAGCAGTCGAAATTCCTGATGTGGCTGTCCGACCTGAAGGCCCGCAGCATCAAGGAAACCTGCCTGACCGACGAGGGCCGGCAATGTGGCGCGGGCAGCATCAAGGGGATGATGCTGGAATGCACGCGGAAGTTTCTGGACGAGGCCGTGGCGAAGGCCGGAATGACACCGACCTCGCCGGGATTGGATGAGATAAAGCCAATGGCACTGTATGGCAGGACGGAGTTCGCGGTTCGCGCGATACTGGCCCTGTCGGCGATGGAGGCATGCTCCGGCGGCGCGAAGGAGCGGTTCTTCAGGCTGCCCCAGCAGGGAGACTGTCTTATGGACATGGACGCCACGCCGCCCTGAAGGGCGCCGCGTCACCCTGGCCGGAGAACGAAGGGCCCGGGCTCCTGCCGGGCCCTCGTCCTATTACAGCACGAAGTCGGCGGCGGTCAGCGCGGTGGCGGTGACCACGTCGATCGCCATGTCCGCCACCCGGTCGCCGTTCTGGTCGCCCATGACCGTGGACACGCCGCCATCGGCGACCACGATCAGCTCGCCGGCGATGCCGGTGAAGGCGCCGCCATCGGTGAAGGTGAAGCTGCTGCCCCGTGTGCCGTCCGCATGGATGGCGAACAGGTTGATCGTGTCGCCATCGGCCGCGGAGAAATCCTCGATCCGGTCGCGGCCGGCGGCGGCGACGGTGCTCTCCCCGTAGAACCGATAGAGGAAGGTGTCGGCACCGGCGCCGCCGGTCAGGATATCGGCGCCGTATTCACCCTCCACGCGGTCGTTTCCGCCGCCCCCGATCACCGTGTCGTCGCCGCTGTCGCCGACCAGCGAGTCCGCTCCGTCCCCGCCCTCCAGCCGGTTGGCCGCCTCGTTGCCGCGGATGGTGTCGTTGAAGGCCGATCCGATGATGTTCTCGGCGGCCCGGACTTCGCTGGTCAGAATGGACGAATGGTCGTCGATCCGGATCAGCACGCGGGTTGTGGAATCGGCGAAGGTGACCGTGTCGATGCCGTCGCCGCCGAAGATGTTGTCCTTCCCGCCATGGCCGTTGATCAGGTCGTCCCCGTCCGCGCCGTTGAGCGTGTTGGCACCGGCATCGCCGGACAGGACGTCGTCGAAGCTCGAGCCGATGATGTTTTCGACCCCGGCATAGGTGTCGCCCTCGGCCTCGCCGCCCGAGCTGGTCCCGGCCGCGAGGTCGATCGTCACGGCGGCGGCCGAGGTGAGATAGACGGCCGTATCGCTGCCGTCACCCCCTTCCAGCCGGTCGGCCCCCGCGCCGCCCACGAGCGTGTCGTCGTCGGCGCCGCCGCGCAGGATGTCGTCGGCCGCACCGCCGCGGAGCGTGTCGTTCCCGGCGTCGCCGAGCAGGGTGTCGGTCCCGTCGCTGCCGTCGAGCGTGTCTCGTCCGTCCCCGCCCGACAGGGTGTCGGCTCCCGCATTGCCCCAGAGCGTGTCGTCCCCGGCCTCGCCGAAGACATCGTCGGCGCCGTCGCCGCCGCCGAGCCCGTCATGGCCGTCGCCGCCGTGGAGCGTGTCGCTCCCGGCCCCGCCTCTCAACTGGTCCCCGTCGGCGCTGCCGGTCAGGGCGTCGTCGTGGCTCGACCCGTACACCGCCTCGATCCCGATCAGCGTGTCGCCCTGGGCATCGCCGCCGCTGGCGGTTCCGGCCGCCAGGTCGACGGTCACCGCGGTCGCGCTGGTGTGGTAGTAGGCCCAGTCCACGTCTCTGTCCAACACGGCCTCGCCGCCGTCCAGCGTGTCGGCGCCGATGCCGCCGACCAGGATGTCGGCGCCGGAGTCGCCCTCGAGCCGGTCGTCGCCGCTGTGGCCGTAGATGACGTCGTCGCCGTTCGAGCCGTCCACGAAATTCGCCCTGGCGTCGCCGGCCAGCCTGTCGTCGCCGAAACCGCCGATCAGCCGGTCGATGCCGCTGAAGCTGTCGCCCTCGGCGTCGCCGCCGGTGCCGGTCCCGAGCAGCAGGCTGACCGAGACGCCGGTCTGGGTCCGTCCATAGGTCAGCGTATCGACCCCGGCGCCGCCCTCGAGCCGGTCGGCGCCGGCCCCGCCTTGCAGCGTATCGTCGCCGTCGCCGCCGGACAGGGTGTTGGCGCCGGCGTCGCCGGTCAGCAGGTCGTTGAAGGCCGAGCCGATCAGGCCTTCGATCGCCCGCAGCGTGTCGCCCGCGGCGTCGCCGCCCGCGACCGTGCCGGCGCCGAGATCGATCGTGACCGCGGCGGCGGAGCCGGCATAGGAGGCGACATCGATGCCGGTGCCGCCGTCGAGGGTGTCGGCGTCGGCGCCTCCCTCCAGCACGTCGTTGCCGCTGCCGCCGGTCAGCGAATCGTCGCCCGCCCCGCCGGCCGCGGTGTCGTCTCCGCTGCCGGCCTGGACGATGTCGTCGCCGCCTTCGCCGGTGATCCGGTCGTTGCCGCCGAAGCCGGTGATCGAATCGTCGGTCTCGGTGCCGGTCAGGACATCGTCCTGCTCGGTGCCGTTGATGATCGCCATGTCGTTCCTCCCTTCCAGGAGACGGCGTCGAGGATCAGGATCCGTCAGGGCCGTCGAAATCCTTAGAGGAGGATTTTGCAGAAGATTTCGTCACGAGTCTCGACGTTAAATCATGAAGGCAGGCTCAAATGGGTGCTAATTGCTAATCAGACTGGATGCGGTGTCTTGAATCGTTCAAGATTTCGACACGCTAGCTCTCCGGCCATTCCTCTCGCGCCATCTCGATGAAAGCCCGCAGGCCCCGCGGCAGCTGCCTCCGACTGGGGTAGTAGAGGAAGAAGCCGGGGAAGTCCGGGCACCAATCCTCCAACAGCCGCTCCAGCCGCCCCTCGGCCAGGGCCCCGGCGGCGACCGCCTCGAACACGCAGGCGATGCCGGCGCCGTCCAGCGCGGCCCGCAGCATCAGCTCCTGGTCGCCCAGCGTCAGGGGCCCATCGACCTCGACCTCCAGCGCCTCGCCGTCCTTCTCGAACTCCCAGCGGAGAAAGGCGCCGCTGTGGAAGCGGTAGCGGATGCAGTCGTGACCCTTCAGCTCGTGCGGGGTGCGGGGCCGCTCCCGGCCGTCGAGATAGCCCGGCGCGGCGATCACGGCCCAGCGCTGCCGCGGCCCAAAGCGGACGGCGATCATATCCTGCTCCAGGCTCTCGCCGAAGCGCAGCCCGGCGTCGAAGCCGCCGGCGACGATGTCGACCAGGTCGTCGTCGTTGACGATCTCCAGCCGCATCTGCGGATAGGTCCGCACGAAGCGCGCCATGATCGGAGCCAGGACCTGCCGTGCCCCCTGATGCGGCGCGTTGATGCGCAGCGTGCCGGCCGGCACGTCGCGGAACTGGTTGACCTCCTCCAGCGCGTCGCCCAGGTCGCGGAACATCGGCTGCAGCCGCTGCAGCAGCCGCGCGCCGGCGTCCGACGGCGCGACGCTGCGGGTGGTGCGGTTCAGCAGCCGGACGCCCAGTCGCTCCTCCAGGTCGCGCAGCAGATGGCTGACGGCCGACGGCGAGACGCCCAGCTCCGCCGCGGCCCGGCGGAAGCTGCGATGGGTCGCCACGGCGACGAAGGCGGAGAGGCCGGGGAAGTCGATCCGGGCCATGGATTGGTGACTCTTTCTCAGCGACCAATGGAATATTGATGGAATTATTGTGCAATCGGCCAGCCCCTAAATTCGGAAACGCAACGGCCCGAGGGCGGGCCGGCAGTCCGAAGGAGGGCATCATGAAGGTCTGGTTCATCACCGGGGCGTCGCGTGGCATCGGCGCCGAGATCACCCAGGCGGTGCTGGACGGCGGCGACGCCGTGGCCGCGGCCGCGCGGGACGCGAAAACGGTGTCGGAGCGCTTCGGCGATCATCCGAACCTGCTGCCGCTGACGCTCGACGTCACCGACGAGGCCCAGGCCCGGGCGGCGGCGCAGGCCGCGGTCCAACGCTTCGGCCGGATCGACGTCCTGGTCAACAATGCCGGCTACGGCCTGCTCGGCGCGGTCGAGGAAGCGGACGCCGGCGAGGTCGAGCGTCTGTTCCGCACCAACGTCTTCGGCCTGCTGAACGTCACCCGCGCGGTGCTGCCGCAGCTGCGCCGTCAGCGCTCGGGCCACATCCTCAACATCTCTTCGGTCGGCGGCTACCAGGCCTATCCGGGCTGGGGCGTCTACGGCGCCACCAAATTCGCGGTCGAGGGGCTGAGCGAAGCGCTGTCGGCGGAGCTGGCGCCGCTCGGCATCCAGGCCACGGTGGTCGAGCCCGGCTTCTTCCGCACCAACTTCCTGGACGGCAGCTCGCTGAGCCGGACGCGGACCGAGATCGCCGACTATGCCGAGACGGTCGGCCAGATGCGCGACTTCGCGGCCGGGCACAATTACCAGCAGCCCGGCGATCCGAAGAAGCTGGCCCAGGCGCTGCGCGCCGTCGTCGCGGCGGAGGCCCCGCCGGTGCGCCTGCCGCTCGGCCGCGACACGGTCGAGCGGATCGAGGCCAAGAACGCCTTCGTCGCCAAGGAGCTGGCGCAGTGGCGCCGCCTGGCGGAATCGACCGGTTTCGAGGACTGACCAACTCTCGCCCGGGCGCCTCTCGCTTCGGCGAAGGGGCGCCTGCGACGGTCGCGGGCGGGCCTGGGGCGACATTCCTCGGGAAATGCTGTTTCATGAACAGCTGCTTGTGATCGTCAAAAAGGGGGAGTTGATGGTCGACATCGCCAAGAAGGCCCAGAGCACGCCGGCCGCCGAGCCGAGCCTGCACCGGGTGATGGGCCCCTGGCTGCTCTTGCTGTTCATCGTCGGCGACATCCTCGGCACCGGCATCTACGCCCTGACCGGGCAGGTGGCGAAGCAGGTCGGCGGCGTGGTCTGGCTGCCCTTCCTGGTGGCCTTCGCCGTCGCCCTGGTCACCGCCTTCAGCTATCTGGAGCTGGTGACGAAATACCCGCGCGCCGCCGGTGCGGCGCTGTACACGCACAAGGCCTTCGGCATCCATTTCATCACCTTCCTCGTCGCCTTCGCGGTGATGTGCTCGGGCATCACCTCGGCCTCCACCGCCTCGCGCGCCTTCGCCGCCAACCTGTCGAACGCCTTCGCCCTCGGGCTGTCGCCCGGCGGCGTCACCGCCATCGGCCTGGCCTTCATGGCGGTGGTCGCGGCGATCAACTTCCGCGGCGTCGGCGAAAGCGTGAAGGTCAACGTCCTGCTGACCATGGTCGAGCTGACCGGCCTTCTGATCATCATCGTCATCGGGCTGTGGGCGATCGGGCTGGGGCAGGGCGACGTCTCGCGCGTCACCCAGTTCGCGCCCGCGGAGCGCGGCGCCTTCTGGTCGGTGATCGCGGCCACCACCCTGGCCTTCTTCGCCATGGTCGGCTTCGAGGATTCGGTCAACATGGCGGAAGAGGCCCGCGAGCCCAGCCGGATCTTCCCGAAGGTGCTGCTGACCGGGCTGTTCATCACCGCCGTGATCTACACGCTGGTATCGATCTCGGCGATCACCCTGGTGTCGCCCGACCAGCTCGGCGAGGGCGAGACGCCGCTCTTGAAGGTGGTGCAGGCCGGCGCCCCGAACTTCCCGATCGAGATCTTCGGCTTCATCACCATGTTCGCGGTGGCCAACACCGCGCTGATCAACATGCTGATGGCCAGCCGCCTAGTATACGGCATGAGCCGGGAGCGCGTGCTGCCGAGCGTTCTGGGCCGGGTCCATCCGGGGCGGCGCACCCCTGCCGTGGCGATCGCCTTCACCACCCTCCTGGCCTTCGGCCTGATCGGCTTCGTCGGCGGGATCCCGGCCCTGGGCGGCACCACGGCGCTGCTGCTGCTCTGCGTCTTCACCGTGGTCAATGTCGCCGTGCTGGTGCTGCGCCGCGACACGGTCGAGCACCAGCATTTCCGCACGCCGACCATCCTGCCCATCATCGGCGCCGTGTCCTGCGCCTTCCTGGTCGGGCCCTGGACCGGCCGCAATCCGGAGCAATACGCGATCGCCGGAATCCTGCTGGCGATCGGCGCCGGCCTCTGGGTGGTCACCGTGCTGATCAACCGCGCCACCGGCCAGTCGGCGGCGGAGCCGGCGATGGAGGATATCGGAGGGCCCGGGCCGGTGAACTGAGACGCTAGCGCCGCGCGCGCAGCCTCTCGCCGCGGCGGCGCAGCGCCTCGATCGCGATCAGCATCAGGGTCGAGACCACGATCAGCACGCTGGCGGCGGCAGTGATGGTCGGGGTGATGCTCTCGCGGATGCCGTTGAACATCTCGCGCGGCAGGGTGCGCTGGCCCGGCCCGGCCAGCAGCAGCGCCACCACCACCTCGTCGAAGGAGGTGACGAAGGCGAAGAGGGCGCCGGAGACCACGCCGGGCAGGATCAGCGGCAGCGTCACCTTGAAGAACACGGTGGTCGGCCGGGCGCCGAGGCTGGAGGCGGCGCGCGGCAGGTTGCGGTCCAGCCCCTGCAGCGTGGCACCGACGGTGATGACGACGAAGGGCGCGGCCAGCGCGGTGTGCGCCAGGATCAGCCCGGCATAGCTGTTGGTCAGCCCGACCGCGGCGAAGGCGAAGTAGAGGCCCACGGCCACGATCACCACCGGCACGATCATCGGCGACAGCAGCAGGCCGGTCAGCAGCCCGCGGAAGCGCAGCGGCGCGTGGTTCAGCCCCAGCGCCGCCGGGATGCCCAGCGCCGTCGCCAGCACCGTGGTGGCGCCGCCGACGATCAGGCTGTTGGCCAGCGCCCCCATCCAGCGCTCGGAGCCGAAGAACTCCGCGAACCAGCGCAGCGACACGCCGTCCAGCGGATAGACCAGGAACGACCCGCCGTTGAAGGACAGCGGCATGATCGCCAGGATCGGCGCGATCAGGAACAGCAGCGCCGCGCCGCCGGTCAGCCACAGCAGGGCGCGCCAGAAGGCCAGGCTTTCGAGGATCCTCCCCATTCTCATGACCCGGTCACCCCAGCCGCATGCGGTCGGCGCCCACCAGCCGGGCATAGACCGCGTAGAGGGCGAGGGTGGCGGCCAGCAGCAGCAGGCCGAGCGCCGAGGCCATGCCCCAGTTGACCGTGCTGGTGGTGTAGAAGGCGATGAACCAGCTGATCATCTGGTCCGCCGGCCCGCCGACCAGGGCCGGGGTGATGTAGTAGCCGAGCGCCAGGATGAAGACCAGCAGGGCGCCGGCGCCGATCCCCGGCAGGGTCTGCGGCAGATAGACCCGCAGGAAGGCGCCGACCGGCCGGGCGCCCAGCGAGTAGGCGGCGCGCAGATGTGCCGGCGGGATCGAGCGCATGACGCTGTACAGCGGCAGGATCATGTAGGGCAGCAGCACATGGGTCATGGCGATCAGCACGCCGACCCGGTTGTAGACCAGCTGCAGCGGCTCTCCGACCAGCCCCAGACCGGTCAGGATCTCGTTCACCGTGCCGTTGGTCTGCAGCAGCACCACCCAGGCGGTGGTGCGGGCCAGCAGCGAGGTCCAGAACGGCAGCAGCACCAGGATCATCAGGATGTTGGCGATGCGCGGCGGCCGGGTGGCCAGCAGATAGGCGACCGGGAAGCCGATCACGAGGCACAGCGCGGTGACCGACAGCGCGACCAGGAAGGTGCGCAGGAACACCTCGCGGTAGATCGCCTCGTCGGGCGGGGAATGCAGGATCGTGCCGGCGGCGTCGCGGCGCAGGTCCAGCGCCGCCAGCAGGTAGAAATCGGTGGTCGGCCCGGCGGCGCGGGCGATGGCGCCCCAGATCTCGGCTTGGCCCCAGGCCGGGTCGAGGGCGGTCAACGTCTCCTGCCAGCTGCCTTTCGGCGAGTCCGGCAGCTTGCGCGCGGTGTTGGTGATCACCGTGCGCCAGCCGTTGCGGTCGTAGTTCAGGCGCCGGGCGGCGGCCGGCAGGGTCTTGTCGGCGCGGGCCTGCGCCAGATCGGCGGCCAGGGCGGCGAAGGCGTCCTCGCCCGGCGGCCCCTCGCCGTGCCAGCCGGCCAGCGCGGCGACGGTGCGCGGCATCACCGGGGCCAGGTCGCGGTCGTCGACCGCGCGCCACAGCATGCCGGCGATCGGCGCCACGAAGACCAGCAGCAGGAAGGCAATCAGCGGCGCCAGCAGCAGCCACGCCTCGCCCCGCCTGCGCCGCCCGGCCCGCCGCAGCGACCGGCGGATCGCGGTGCCGTCCTGGGCGAGGGCGGTCATGGCGCAGTTTCACGAGTCCCCCCTCCCCCTGCGGGAGGGGGTAGGGGGAGGGGGTTGTCGATCGAAGAGAAGGGGCCAAGCGGGATCGTCCGTTTTCGCGGCGCGAACCCTCCCCTGGCCCCCTCCCGCGAGGGGGGGGACTCATTGGAGTTGACGTCGAAGCCATCCGCGCCGGCCGGCCGCCCTACTTCGCGGCCCAGGTGTTGAAGCGCTCGGTCAGGCTGTCGATGTTCTCCAGCCAGAACTCGGCGTTCAGCTCGATCGCCTGGGACATGTTGTCCGGGTTGGTCGGCAGGCCGGGCAGGTACTCGGCCGGGATCAGCGGCGTCGCCGCCTTGCTGGTGACGCCGTAGGCGATCTTGGCCGGCAGCTTGGCCTGGTTCTCCGGCTTGCCGACGAAGGCCAGGAACTTGGTGGCGGCGTCCACATTGGGCGACCCCTTCAGGATCACCCAGCTGTCGATGGTGAACAGGCTGCCGTTCCAGACGACCCGGAAATCCTTCTTGTCGGCGACGTTGGCGGCGGCGATGCGGCCGTTATAGGCCGTGGTCATCGCCACCTCGCCGGCCGCGAGCATCTGCGGCGGCTGGGCGCCGGCGGTCCACCAGATCAGGTTCGGCTTCAGCTCGTCCAGCTTGCGGAAGGCGCGGTCCACGCCTTCGGGCGTCGCCAGCACCTTGTAGACATCGGCCGGGGCGACGCCGTCGGCCATCAGCGCGGCTTCCAGGTTGATCTTCGGGCCCTGGCGCATCGCCCGCTTGCCGGGGAATTTCTTCACGTCCCAGAAATCGGCCCAGCTCTTCGGCCCGTCGGGAAACCTGGCGCCGTCATAGGCGACGACGTTGTTGTAGACGATGGTGCCGACGCCGCAGTCGTTCACCGCCGCCGGCAGATAGGCGTCGCGGCCGCCGATCGCGTCCCAGTTCAGGGGCTCGAACAGCCCTTCCTCGCAGCCCAGCGCCAGCTCCTCGGACTCGACCTGGACCACGTCCCAGCTCGAATCGCCGCCCTCGACCTTGGCGCGCAGCACGCCGATGCCGCCGTCCCAGCTCTCGTCATGCATCGGCACGCCGGTGGCCTTGAACGGCTCGAAATAGATCTCGCGCTGCGCGTCCTGATAGGCGCCGCCCCAGGACACCACGGTCAGGTCGCGGGCCATGGCGGGCGCGGCGATGCCGGCCGCCCGCACTGCCGCGGGCAGGAGGCGGGGGAAACGGATCATGACGGACACTCCCTGTTTTTTGCGGCCTGGGGCCGATCGGCGCCCGTTCGAGACGGCGCTGGCGTGAGTCGGCTGGTGGTGGTTTCGAGAACCGGAGCGCAGCGGACGTTATAGTCCGTGGGCACCGGAAGCGGAGAAACCGCCGCCAGACGGCCACGCCAGTAGCCGTATCGAATGGGCGTCACACATGCTGGCCGCCGTTGATGTGTACCTCGGCCCCGGTAATGTAGGACGAACCGGAGGTGCAGAGGAACATGATCGTTGCGGCGACCTCCTCCGGCTTGCCCAGCCGCTTCATCGGGATCTCGCTGTCGACCATGGCCTCGGTGCCCGGCGACAGGATCGAGGTGTCGATCTCGCCCGGCGCGATGGCGTTCACCCGCACGCCATGGGCGCCGAACTCGTGCGCCATCTCGCGGGTCAGCGCCGCCAGCGCCGCCTTCGAGGTGGCATAGGCGGGCCCGGCGAAGGGATGCACCCGGCTGCCGGCGATCGAGGTCACGTTGATGATCGACCCTTTGGCGGCGCGCAGCGGCTCGAACAGCCCGCGGGCCAGGAGGGCGGTGGCGAACAGGTTGACGTTGAAGACGTGCATCCAGGTCGCATAGTCGGTGTCCAGCACGCCCATGCGCTTGCCGCCGGGCAGCTTGGGCGAGATGCCGGCATTGTTGACCAGCGCGTCCAGCCGGCCGTGCGGCAGCCGCGCGCGCAGGGCGGACAGGCCCTGCTCGATCCCGTCTAGGTCGGCGAGGTCGAGCTGGACGTGGTTCTCCTCGCCCGCATGCCAGGGGCACTCCTTGGAGAAAGCCTGGCGCGAGACGGTGATCACCCGCCAGCCGGCGGCGCTGAAGCGCTTCACCGTGGCATGGCCGATGCCGCGGCTGGCGCCGGTCAGGATCAGGGTCTTCGGCTCGTCCGTCGGGGCCGTGGACATGGCAGCACCTGGTTTGAAGAGATCGATCCTTGAGAACGGATCGCGATCGCATCATGCGGTGCGCCGCAGCATCCGTCCAGGGCAGGGGCGGCATGGCTGCCGCTACCCCATGCCGCAGCGGCTCAGCCCCGTAGGTTACGGTTGGGCCAGAACCAGGCCGGGCGTGGGGGAGACGGCATTCGGCAGGCGCGACAGCTCCGGCAGGTCCGGCAGCGGCGCCTCGTCCTCGGCGTCGATGGCGCTGACCAGGCCAAGCGGGTGGTGGATCGTCTCGACCCCCGGCGCCGCCAGCAGGATCGGCGGGCCGCCCTCCAGCGCGAAGCCCGACGGCCACAGCCTCAGCACCTGGCGATTCGCGCCGCCGGCGTCGGGCCGGATCAGGGTCAGCACCGGCATCCGCCCGTCCTGCAGCACCGGCGGCACCGGCAGGGTCCGGGCGTTGGCGCCGTCGTCGAGGAAGCGGAGGGCGTTCGCCAGGGTCCAGCCGGGCGGCTCGGTCCAGCCGGCAGGGGCGAGGGCGGCGGCCAGCGCTTCCGGCGGCCCGGCCCATTGCAGCAGGAAGGGCTGCTCGGCCTCGCCCTCCAGGTCGATCCGGCGCTGCGGCAGGCGGCGCCAGCCCTCCGCCCGCCACTCCGCGGCCGGGATCGCTGCCGTGGTCTCGCGCGGGACGTACATCGCCGCGGCGTGGTGATAGCCGGTGGCGACATGGGCGCCGCCGGCGACCGCCACGGCCAGCACCAGCGCCAGGGCGAAGCGGCGCGGCCGGATCCGCTGCGGATCGGCCAGGCGGAAGACCATGGCGAAGGCGATGGTCATGCCCAGGCCGAAGATCAGCCCGGCGGCGACATCGGACGGCCAGTGCGCGGCCAGGTAGACGCGCGAGGCGCAGACCAGCCCGATCAGCCCGGCGGCGATGGTCAGCGGCAGCAACTGCCAGCGGCCGGGCAGTCCGCGGGCCACCAGCCAGCCCAGGATGCCGTACAGCACGGCGGAGAAGGAGGCATGGCCGCTGGGGAAGCTGAAGGCGTCGGCGCCGCTGTAGAGGTCGGTCGGCCGGGCGATCTGCAGCCGTCCCTTCACCAGCGGCACGAAGGCGGCGGTGACGGCGATCGCGATGGCGACGCCGCCGGCCCGGTGCCAGGCCCGGTGCAGCACCAGCCAGCCGATGGTCGCGACCACCAGGGCGGTGATGGTGGTGCCGTCGCCCAGCATGGTCACGATGGTCAGGGCCGTGTCGCCCCAGGGCGTGCGCAGCGCCTGGACGAAGGTGCTGATCGCGCCGTCGGCCCGGGCCATCCCGCCCTGGGCCACCAGTCGCAGCAGGTTGACGAAGCCGGCCACCAGCACCAGCACCACGACGCCCAGCGCCGCCATCACGCGCAGATCCGGCTCATCGGGGTCGGCCAGCCGCGCCAGCAGGCGGGCGGGCCGGCTGCCGCGGGCCGACGCCCAGCGGTGGATCGCGAGCTGCGTCCAGCCCAGCAGCGGCACCAGCCGGCGCCAGATCCAGCGGGTGACGACGACCAGCAGCCACAGCGTCAGCGCCAGCACGGCCAGCAGCGCCACCAGCCGGCCGCTGACGGCGCCGAGTGCGCCCAGCGACGCCCCCAGCAGCGCGCCGCCCAGGATGTGGGCCGGCGCCCAGACGATCGCCGAGGCGATGTTGACGGCGTAGAACAGCCCCGGCCGCAGGCCCAGCGCGCCGGCGACCATCGGGATCATCGGCCGCAGCATCGGAAGGAAGCGGCCCAGGGCGATGCTCTTGCCGCCATGCCGCCGGAAGAAGGCCTCGCCGCGCGCGACCAGCCCCGGGTAGCGGCTCATCGGCCACACGCCGAGGATGGTGCCGCGCCAGCGCCGCCCCAACTCGTAGGACACGCCGTCGCCGAGGATCGCCCCAGCGGTGGCCCAGACCAGCATGGGCCAGAGCGGCAGGTGGCCGAGCCCGACCACGGCGCCGACGCCGATCAGGATCGGCGAGCCGGGGATGAACAGCCCGACCACCGCCACGGATTCGGTCAGGGCGATCAGGAAGATCAGGAGGCCGGCCCAATGCGGATGCTGGCCGATGAATTCGATGACCGCCTGCGCGATATCGGTCATGCCCTTGCCCGTCCTGCCGTCATCGCGACTCCGTCGCCCTTGAACCGGTGTCATAGCTCGCGATTTCCGCGGCTTGGCGCAACCCTGCCCGTCGTCGCGGCGAAGCGGTTGCCGTCGGCAGCGAAGGCTGCCACATGAGACGGGTGGCGGAGGGAGCGGAAGAATGGCGATGAAGGGGAGGATCCTGGCCCTGGCTCTGGCCGGGCTGCTCGGCTGGTCCGCGGCCGGCTGCGCCGCGCCCGCCCCGGCGCGGCCGGATGGCGGCGTCGTGCTGCTGGGCGAGACCCATGACCGCGTGGCGGATCATCACTGGCAGCTGCAGCGGATCGCGGCGCTGCGGGAGGACGAGCCCGGCCTCGCCATCGGGCTGGAGATGGTGCCCCGCAGCCGCCAGGCCGCGCTCGACGCCTGGACCGAAGGCCGGCTCGACGAGGCCACCTTCCTGCACGAGGTCGACTGGGACCGCTCCTGGGGCTTCGATTTCGCCTTGTATCGGCCGATCTTCGCCTTCGCCCGGATGAACCGCATCCCGCTGATCGCGCTGAATGTCGACCGCGACGTCGTGCGCGCGGTCGGAAAGGACGGCTGGTCGGCGCTGCAGGCTTGGCCGGAGCTCGATCTCGGCCGGCCGGTGCCGCCGTCGCCGGACTACAACCGGTATCTCGCCGCCGCCTTCGCCGGGCACGGCCGGACGGCGGAGGGCGACGCCCTCAACCGCGGCTTCCGCCGCTTCGTCGAGATCCAGCTGCTGTGGGACCGGGCGATGGCGGCGCGGATCGCCGAGGCACGGGCGGCCGGGACGCCGCTGGTCGTGGTGCTGGCCGGCAGCGGCCATGTCCGCGACGGCATCCCGCGCCAGCTGCGCGATCTCGGCTATGGCAGCACCGCCCTCGTGGCGCCGGATACCGAGAAGGGAATCTGAGTTTCCAGGCCTCGAGCCTGCCTGAATTGTGACATGAAGTTGAGGGATCTTCTGGTCCGGTTGCTGTGAATATTGAAAGGCGACTGGCGTGATTTCCCTCCGTCGAAGTGAATCCGATTCACTTTTCTGCAGGACGATTGTCTTGATTTGGGCGAAGGGCTTGGCCTGCCTGGCGGCGGCTCTGGCCCTGCACCTGGTGGCAGCGCCGGCTTCGGCCGCGACGCCGGCGGAGCTGACGCAGAAGCATCTCTATGCCGGCGCGGTCGCCGAGGGCGAGAAGGCCCTGGCGGCGGTCCTGGCGAAGACGCCGGACGATGCCGAGGCGATCGCCGGGCTCGGCCTGATCCGCCTGGCCAAGGCGACCGAGCGGTTCAGCCAGGCGCTGTACCGCTACGGCTTCCGGCCGCCGGAAGACCCGATGATGACGGTGCCGCTGCTGACCATGCCGGTGCCGCCGAACCCGAACCCGGAGGTGATCCGCTACGAGGACGCCCGCGCCATCCTGCAGGCGCTGGTCGACGACCTCGACGCGGTCGACCGCACGCTGCAGCCGCTGGGCGACCGGCCGGTGAAGCTGCCCATGGCCATGGGCCGGGTGAAGCTCGACCTCGCCGGCAAGGGCCGGGGCCAGGCCACGCTCTACGACGTGTACAGCGCCGTGCTGCTGGGCGGGCAGGGCGATCCGGCCAATGCCGGCAAGCTGGTGATCACCTTCGACACCGGCGACGTGCTGTGGCTGCGCGCCTACACCCATGTGTTGCGCGCCGGCGCCGAGTTCCTGCTGGCGCGCGACTGGCACCGCAGCTTCGACGCCGCCGCGCATCTCCTGTTCCCGAAGCCGGATTCGCCGCTGGCCGCGGCGCTGACCCTGCCGGTCGAGGGCCTGTTCACCGGGGCGGAAGACGGGCGGATCGCCGACGCCATCGCCTGGATCCACCTGCTGAACTGGCCGGTGGCGGAGGCCGACCGGCTGCCGCGGGCGCGTGAGCATCTGCTGGCCGCGGCGAAGCTCAGCCGCGAGATGTGGGCGTCGATCCGGGCCGAGACCGACGACGACCGCGAATGGCTGCCGAACGCGAAGCAGGCAAGCCTGATCCCCGGCATGACGATCACCGACGATCGCATCGAGTCCTGGCTCGCGCTGATGGTGGAATCCGAGGCGATCCTGAACGGCGACAAGCTGCTGCCGCATTGGCGCTTCGACCAGGGCTTCAACCTGCGCCGCCTGCTGGAGTCGCCGCAGCCCTTCGACCTGGTGCTGCTGCTGACCGGCACCGACATGGTGCCCTATCTCGAGGACGGCCCGGTCAGCGACCGCTCGTTCTGGGAGCAGGCGACCGAGGCCTTCGAGGGCGAGTTCATCAGCTTCGCGGTCTGGATCAACTGACCCGGTTCGGCTTAGCGGGGCGTCTGTCTATTTATTGTCATGCCCGGGCTTGACCCGGGCATCCAGAGATGTCGAAGCCGCTCCGGGTGGCCCTGGATTGCCGGGTCAAGCCTGGCAATGACAGGAAAATCGGAGGCCCGACGTGGCTCAGCCTCTTCATCCAGTTGCCCGGGCTCAGTGCGTCAGGATGTTGACCAGCCGGCCGAACGGGTCGCGGACATAGAAGCGGCGCACGCCCCAGGGCTCGTCGGCCGGGCCGTATTCGATCGCCAGGCCCATCGCCACCGCCTTGCGGTGCACCGCATCGACGTCGTCGACCTCGATCGAGATGTCCGGCACCGGCGTGCCGGATCCGCCCTCGCTCATCACGCTGAGCTGCGGCGTCATCGTCCCGTCGGCGGTGAAGGTCAGGATCCAGCCCATGTCCATGGCCAGATGCAGGCCCAGCAGGTCGCCGTAGAAGGCCTGCGCCCGGCCGACGTCGCCGGTGGCGATGTTGGTGACGATCCGTTTGACGGCCATGGGGTTCCTCCGACGGTCCTGGGACACTGGCCTCACCCTGCCACGACAGGCCGCCGTCCCTCCAGCAGGTCGCGCCGGCGGGCCAGGGCGGCGGCCATGAATTCGGTGAAGGCGCTGACCCGGGCGGTGCGTCGCAGGTCCTCGTGGGTCAGCACCCACAGCGCCGCGCCTTCGGGCACGGTCGGCGTGGCGATGCGCACCAGCCCCTCGGACGTGTCGCCGAGATAGCAGGGCAGGGCGGCCAGGCCGATCCCGGCAAGGGCCGCGTTGCGGATCTCGACCAGCGAATCCGTGCGCAGCGCGATCGCCGCGTCCGGCAGCGCCTGGCGCATCCAGCGGGCGACGGCGGTGCCGGCCAGGCTGTCGTCCGGCGCCACCCAGGGATGGGCCGCCGGGTCGGCCGCTCCCGCCCGTACTGCCGGGTGGCTCGCGGCGGCGTAGGCGGCAAAGGCGATGCCGGCGACACGGCGGCCGACGAGCGTCTCCGGCGGGTCCAGCACCGGCCGGACGGCGACGTCGGCGTCGCGCCGAGTCAGGTTCGCCATCAGGTTGGCGGGGGTCACCTCCAGCACGATGCCGGGATGCAGCTCGCGGAACTGGGCCAGCAGCGGCGGCAGCAGCGAGGCCGTCAGCGTGTCGGCCGGCGCCATCCGCAGCGTGCCTTCCAGCCGCAGGTCCTGGCCGGCCAGGCGGCGCTCCAGCGCCTCGACCGTCGCCGCCATGCCGCGGGCCGCCGCCGCCAGCTCCTCGCCGCCCGCGGTCAGGGCATAGCCCCCGGGCAGCCGGTCGAACAGCCGCAGGCCCAGCCGCTGCTCGAAGCCGCCGATCCGGCGCAGTACCGTGGTGTGGTTGACGCCCAGCCGCCGGGCGGCGCCCGCCAGCGACCCGGCCTCGGCCACCGCCAGCACGGTGTGCAGGTCCTCCCAATCCAGCCGGCTGTCCATGGATCATCCTGTGCATAGATGCAGATGATCGCTGCAGTATCACAGATCGAACTGCGTCAGTGCACCCTTCATCTTCTCTCCAGCGGCGGGGCTGGCCCGCCTTGGAGAGACGATGATGACCCCGATCCAGCTCTACACCTGGCAGACGCCGAACGGGCACAAGGCCTCGATCATGCTCGAGGAGACCGGCCTGCCCTATGAGGTGCACGCCGTCGACATCGAGCGCGGCGAACAGCGCGAGCCCGCCTTCCTGGCGCTGAACCCGAACAACAAGATCCCGGTGATCACCGACCCGGACCGCGGCCGCACCGTGTTCGAGAGCGGCGCGATCCTGACCTATCTCGCCGAGCGCTCCGGCAAGCTGCTGCCGGCCGATGCGGGGGAGCGGCTGACGGCGCTGCAATGGACCCTGTTCCAGGCCGCCCATCTCGGACCCACGCTCGGCCAGCTCTGGAACTACAAGATCTTCGCCGCGGAGAAGATCCCGTATGTCATCGGCCGCTTCGAGGCCGAGGCGGCACGGGTGTTCCGGGTGCTGGACGGCACGCTCGGCCGGCGCAGCCACCTGGCGGGCGAGGCCTACGGTATCGCCGACATCATGAGCTGGCCCTGGATCCATGCCGGGCTGGTCCATATCGGCCTCGACCTCGATTCCAGCCCCAATCTGCGCCGCTGGTACGAGGCGATCGCCGCCCGGCCCGCCGTGCAGCGCGGCCTGCGCGTGCCTGTCCTGGCCAGCCGTGATTGACCGGACGCCCGGTCGGAGAAGCCGCCATGGAAACCCTGTTCGTCCCGATCTCGCTGCTCGCCGGCGGGTTGCTCGCGGTCCAGGCCGGCGCCAACGCCCAGCTGGCCGCGGCGACCGGCAGCCCCTTCGCCGCCACCACGCTGCAGCTCTCGGTCGGCACCGCGATCCTGCTGGCCGCGGCGCTCCTCACCGGCACGGTCTCGGCCCTGGCCGCCCTGCCGGGCGTGGTCTGGTGGCACGCGGTCGGCGGCGTCGCCAGCGCCGTCTACGTGGTCTCGACCATCCTCTTGTTCCCGCGGCTCGGCGCCGTGGTCAGCGTCGGCCTGTTCATCGCCGGCCAGATGCTGGCCTCGCTGGCGCTCGACGGCTTCGGCCTGCTCGGCGTGCCGGCGGCGGGCTTCGCCCCGGCAGCCCTGGCGGGAACCGCGCTGGTGCTGGCCGGCGCGGCGGCGATCGTGCTCGGCCAGCCCGGCGGCAGCTGCGTCCCGGCCCTGTCGCGGGCCGGCTGGATCCTGCTGGCGCTCGCCGCCGGCGCCGTGCTGCCGGCGCAGGGCGCTGTCAACGCCCTCCTGCGCCGCGATCTCGGCGCGCCCTTCGCCGTCGGCGCCGTCAGCTTCCTGGTGGCGACCGCGGCGATGGCGGCGGTGTTGCTGCTGGCGCTCGCCCTGCCGCGCCAGCCGCGGCCGAGCCTCGACGGCGTCGCGGCGATGCCGTGGTGGGGCTGGCTCGGCGGCGTCGCCGGCGCCACCTACGTCACCACCGTCTTCACCGCGATGCCGGTGATCGGCGCCGCCGCCGCGGTCGGGCTGACCGTCGCCGGCCAGCAGGTCGCCTCGGTCTTCGTCGACCGCCACGGCTGGTTCCGCCTGCCGCGGCGCCCGGTCTCGGCCCTGCGCCTGGCCGGGGTGGCGGTGCTGCTGGCCGGCGTCGCCGTGATCAAGCTGGGCTGAGGGAGGCGGCGATGTCGAACTCCCTCGCCTGGGCGATGCTGGTCCTGTCCGGCATCGCCGACGTGGTCTGGGCCGTGACCACGAAATACTCCGACGGCTACAGCCGGCTCGGCTGGACCTCGGCCTCGGTGGTGGCCCTGGTCATCTTCCTCGGCCTGCTGACCCAGGCGCTGAAGGTGCTGCCGCTCGGCACCGCCTATGCGGTCTGGACCGGGATCGGCGCGGTCGGGTCGGTGGCCGCCGGGCTGCTGCTGTTCGGCGAGGCGCTCAGCGGCGCCCGCCTCGCCGCGATCCTCGCCATCCTCGGCGGCGTGGTCGCGCTCAAGCTGCTGCCGGCCTAGGGACGCCCGAGTTGGCCCGCCGACTGCCGCAGCGTCTCGGCCAGCGCCCGGGCCGGCTCGGACGAGCCCGCGGTGCAGACCACGAACTCGACCTCCGGCAGCGGCGGCAGCCCGTCCTCCGGCCCGGCGATCCGCAGCCCCGGCCCGATCGCGCTCAGCGGCAGGGGCGTGACCGCCAGCCCGGCCAGGGCGGCGGCGCGGACGCCGGCGACGCTGGGGCTGACATAGGCGATCCGCCAGGGCCGCCTGGCCCCGGCCAGCCCCGCCAGCGCCGCTTCGCGGTACGGGCAGGGCTCCGGGAAGAAGGCGAGGGGGATCGGGTCGGGCAGCACGGTCATATCGGCGGCGGCGACCCAGGCCAGGGGCTCGCGCCACAGCGTCCAGCCGCGGCCGTCGCCATGACAGCGGCTGCACAGGATCAGGTCCAGCCGGCCGCCGTCCAGCGCCTGGAACAGCGCGGTGGCGATGCCGACCTCGACCTCGATCCGCACCGCCGGATGCTGCGTCCCGAAGCGGCGCAGCACCTCCGGCAGGCCGGAGCCGGCGACATCCTCCGACGCGCCGATCCGGATCCGCCCGGCCAGCGACGACGCGGCCAGGCTGGCCCGGGCGTCCTGGTTCAGCCGCAGGATGCCGCGGGCATAGCCCAGCAGGGTCTCGCCGGCCTCGGTCAGCGCCACCGACCGGGTGCTGCGCCGCAGCAGCGGCCGCCCGGCCTGGTCCTCCAGGCGGCGGATCTGGGCGCTCACCGTCGACTGGGTGAGGTGGAGGTGCTCCGCGGCCCGGGTGAAGCCCTGCAGCTCCGCCACCGCCACGAAGCTGCGCAGCAGCTCGGTCTCGAACATGATGTCAATATATCGCGGTTCGCCATCAATGACATGGGATCTATTCGTTTATCCTCTGAACGGCGAGCCGCTAGCCTGACTCCAGTCACGCACAAGGAGAATCGCCATGGCACGGCTGCTCTATGTCGAAGCGTCGCCCCGCAAGCAGCGCTCGGCCTCGATCGAGGTCGCGCAGGCCTTCCTAGCCGCCTACCGGGCGGCCCATCCCGCCGACGAGATCGAGACGCTGGATCTCTGGGCCGCCGACCTGCCGGAATTCGACGGCGCGGCGATGGAGGCGAAATACGCCGGTCTCTCCGGCACGCCGCTGACCGCGGCGCAGGAGACGGCCTGGCGCCGGATCCGGGAGCTGGCGCAGCCCTTCCACGCGGCCGACAGGCTGCTCTTCGCCGTGCCGCTGTGGAACTTCGGCATCCCGTACAAGCTGAAGCACCTGATCGACGTCGTGTCGCAGAAGGACGTGCTCTTCTCCTTCACCGAGCAGGGCTTCTCCGGTCTGCTGCCGGACCGGAAGGCGGCGGTGATCTATGCCCGCGGGCTCGACTACGGCCCCTCGGCCTTCACCCCCGCCGCCGGCTTCGACTTCCAGCGGCCCTATATGGAGATGTGGCTGCGCTTCATCGGCGTCACCGACATCGCCGCGATCACGGTCGAGAAGACCCTGTTCGGGCCGGAGGTGGACACGAAGGCCCGGGCCGAGGCGAAGATCTGGGCGGAGGAGGTGGCGAGGACCTTCTGAGGCGGCCGGCCCGTCTGTAGGATGGGCCGCAACCACGGGAGGGTGCCATGGCGGCGGAGCAGCAGGTCGCACGGCATTACAGCCGCAGCGGCATCGAGCAGGCGTTCCTCGAAGCGCTGCGGGCCGTCGGCAAGGATGTCGGCCATCTCTCGCCGGGCGACCTGTCCGGCGCCGACGAGTTCCATCTCGGCGGCCCTGCGGCGACGGCGGAGCTGGCACGAAATCTCGGCCTCGGGCCGGACCTGCATCTGCTCGATGTCGGCTGCGGCATCGGCGGCCCGGCCCGGCATGTCGCAGCGACATATGGCTGCCGGGTCACCGGCATCGACCTGACGGCGGAGTTCGTCGAGGCGGCCGAGGCCCTGACCCGGCGCTGCGGCCTGGCTGGCCTGGTGTCGTTCCGCCAGGGCAGCGCGCTGGCCATGCCCTTCCTGGACGGCGGCTTCGACGCCGCCACGCTGATCCATGTCGGCATGAACATCGCCGACAAGGCGGCGCTGTTCGCCGAGATGAAGCGGGTGCTGAAGCCCGGCGGGCGCTTCGGCGTCTACGACGTGATGCGGATCGGGGAAGGCGAGTTGCCCTACCCAATGCCCTGGGCGGCGACGCCGGAGACCAGCTTCGTCGAGCCGCCGGAGACCTATCGACGGTTGCTCGGGCAGGCCGGCTTCGCGATCGAGGCGGAGCACGACCGCCGCGACCTGGCGCTGCGCCTCGGCCGTGAGATGAGGGAGAGGGCGGCGGTCCGCGGGCCGTCGCCGCTCGGCCCTCATCTGCTGATGGGGCCGACGGCGCCGCAGCGCGTCGGCAACGTCACAGCCGCGATCGAGCGCGGCTTGGTCGCCCCGATCGAGATCATCGCCCGCGCTGGCTGAGTTCGGCGCCGGCAGCGTTCGCCGTCATTGCGAGGAGGCGAAGCCGACGAAGCAATCCAGGGGCCGTTGCGAGCGGCCCTGGATTGCTTCGCTGCGCTCGCAATGACGACTTTTGGATAGCGCAGAAGCTTCCGATATGATTTCATAATGAAATCATTTTGTGATCGGAGCGTGCCGTGGCCTCGTCTGCCCCCGCCCTGGAGCTCGGGCGCTGGCTGCCCTACCGGATGTTCGTGGTCGCGGGCCGGGTGGCGGAGCTGCTGGAGAGCTTCTACGGCCCGCGCTGGGGCATGGGGCTGCCGGCCTGGCGCATCCTGGCGGTGGTGGCCGACCGGCCGGGCGTCAGCGCGCGGGAGATCGCGCGGGCCTGCGGCCTCGACGCGGTCGCGGTCAGCCGCGGCATCGGCCAGCTCGCCGCCCTCGGCTTCGCCCGGCGCGAGGCCGGGGCGCAGGACCGGCGCTACGCCTCGGTGACCCTCACGGCCGAAGGGGAGGCCGCCTTCGCCGAGATCGCGGCGCTGGCGCGGGCGATCGAGGCCCGGCTGCTGGCGGCGCTGCCGGAGGAGGAGCGGGCGGCGCTCGACCGCGCCCTCGACCGGCTCGACACCGCCAGCGGCAAGATCGCGGGCGCCGGCTGGCGCGCGCTGCTGGCTGACGCCCGGGCCGAGGGGCTGGGCCGGTGACCGCGATCCTGTTCCTGGCCACGGCACTGCTCTGGGGCGGCGGGGCGCTGGCCACCGCGCTGCAGGCGGGGCCGGTGGCGGCCACCGTCTCGGTCGGCTACCGCATGGCCGCGGCCGGCCTCCTGATGCTGGCCCTCGGCGCCGCCACCGGCACGCGGCTGCGCCTGGCCCGCGCCGACCTGCCCTGGGTGCTGCTGCAGGGCGTGCTGTTCTTCGGCCTCGCCTTCATCGCCTTCTACAACGCCACGCGGCTGATCCCGAGCGGCCTGGCGGCGCTGGTGCTGTCGCTCTCCGCCGTCTTCGCCGGGCTGCTCGGCCGCGTCTTCCTCGGCACGGCGCTGACGCCGCGGCTGTGGGCCGGGCTCGGCTGCGGCGTGCTCGGCCTCGCCATCGTCTTCGCCGGCGACCTCGGCGCGGTGGCGGCGGACGGGCGCAGCCTGGCTGGATTCGCCTGGGCGGCGCTGGCGGCCCTGGCCACCGCCGGCGGCACCATCCTCGGCGCCCGCAACCAGAAGCGCGGCGTGCCGATCCCGGCGGTGATGGGCTGGGGCGCGCTGACCGGGGCGGCGGCGGCCTTCGCCTGGTCGGCCGCTTCCGGGTCGTCCTTCGCGATCGACACCTCGCCGCGCTATCTCGGCAGCCTGGCCTATCTCGCCGTCGCCGCCTCCTGCGTCACCTTCCTGATGTATTTCGACCTGGTCCGCCGCATCGGCCCGGCCCGCACTGCCTACACCCTGGCTCTGGTGCCGGTGGTCGCGCTGGCGCTGTCGGCCGGCTTCGAAGGCCTCGCCCTCGGCCCCAGCCTGCTGCTCGGCGCCGCCGCGATCCTGTGCGGCAACGTGCTGGTGCTGCGCGGCTAGCCCCGCAGCGCGGGATCGGCGCGCAGCCCTTCCGCCAGGAAATCCACCAGCGCCCGCACACGGGCGGAGGCGCGGCGGCCCTCCTGGTGCACGACATGGATCGGGATCGGCGGCGGCTCGAACTCCTCCATCAGCACCACCAGCTCCCCGGCCCGGATCGCCGCGGCCGCCTGGTAGGACATCACCCGGGTCACGCCGCGCCCCGCCACCGCCGCCGCCACCGCGACATCGGCGTGGTTCACGATCAGCCGCGCCCGCGGGGTGATCGTCTCGGTCCGGCTGACCGCCCCGGTCCGGCCGCCGCCGTGATGGAAGGTCCACTCGCGGGGCGTCGACCCCTGGAAGAACGGGATCGTCTCGTGCTCCGCCAGCTCGGCCGGGCTGCGCGGCGCGCCATGCGCCGCCAGATAGGCGGGTGAGGCGCAGACCACCCGCCGCACCGAGCCGACGCGGACGGCGCTGAGGCCGGAATCCGGCAGCTCGGCGATGCGCACGGCGACGTCGTAGCCCTCCTCGGCCAGGTGCACGATGCGGTCGATGAAGAAGCTGCGCACCACCAGCCCCGGATAGCGGCCGGCGACCTCGAACAGCACCGGCGCCACATGCAGCCGGCCGAACAGCACCGGCGCGGTGACCCCGACCGGCCCGCGCGGCTCGGCATGCAGCCCGGCCGCCGCGGCCTCGGCCTCCTCGATCTCGGCCAGGATGCGGCGGCAATCCTCCAGGAAGCGCGTCCCGGCCTCGGTCAGCCGCACGATCCGCGTGGTCCGGTGCAGCAGCCGGGCGCCGATCCGCTCCTCCACCGCCGCCACGGCGCGGGTCACGGCTGGCGGCGACAGGGCCAGGCGCCGGGCCGCCGGGGCGAAGCCGCCGGCCTCGGCCACGGCGACGAAGATGCGCATGCTGTCCAGCCGGTCCATCGGATTATTCCGCTGATTGAAATGGTGATCTGTCAAGTGCGCGCATTCTCCATAAATCGGGGAATGGGCATCTTGGTGGTGTCAATTCTCCATGAAAGGCCGCCGCCATGCCTGCCCCTGCCCAGCCCATCCGTCTCTACCGCTTCGGCCTGTCCGGCCATTCCCACCGGGTCGAGCTGTTCCTGTCGCTGCTGGGCCTCCCCTTCGAGGCGATCGACGTCGACCTGCCGGGTGGCGAGCACAAGACCCCCGCCTTCCTGGCACGCAGCCCCTTCGGCCAGGTGCCGGCGATCGAGGACGGCGATGTCGCGCTGGCCGACAGCAACGCCATCCTGGTCTATCTCGCCGGCCGCTATGACGAGGCCGGGCGCTGGCTGCCGCGCGACCCGCTGGCCGCGGCCGAGGTGCAGCGCTGGCTGTCCGTCGCCGCCGGCTTCCTGGCCTATGGCCCGGCGGCGGCGCGGCTGGTCCCCGTGTTCAAGGCGCAGGTGGACCATGAGCGCGCCAAGGCGATCGCTGCCCGCCTCTATGGGGTGATGGAGGCGCATCTGGCCCGGGGCGGCTTTCTGGCCGGGCCGCAGCCGACCATCGCCGACATCGCGAATTACACCTACACCGCGGTGGCGCCCGAGGGCGGCGTCTCGCTGCAGCCCTATCCCAACATCCGCGCTTGGCTCGCCCGGATCGAGGCGCTGCCCGGCTTCGTCCCGATGCCGCGCAGCGCCGTGGCTGCGTAAACCGCCAGGCCGGGCCTCCCCTTCACCCGAAATCGCCGGCGCGATTTCGACCTCTTCCCAAGGAGCGGTGACAAGGCGCCGCTCCGATCCCCTCTCCTCGGGGAGAGGGAGGGGCCCGACGCCGAAGGCGACGGGAGGGTGAGGGGGCTGGGTCCGTCCGATCAGCACTGCCTCTCCTGAGGTGCATCATGTCCGATACCGCCACATCCGCGCCGGCGCCGCTCCCCGGCTGGCCGCATGACGAGCCGCCCTTCCATCCGGGCGAGGTGGCCGCCCAGGCCAAGGCCGGGGTGCGCGAGCGCATGGCGTCGGCCGGACGCCGGGCGATCCGCGGCATCATGCCGGACCAGCACCGCGACTTCTTCGCCATGCTGCCCTTCGTCGTGGTCGGCAGCCTCGACCGGCAGGGCCGGCCCTGGGCCTCGATCCTGTCCGGTCGGCCGGGCTTCCTCTGCTCGCCCGACCCGCGCACCCTGACCGTCGCCGCGCGGCCGGCCTATGGCGACCCGCTGGGCGACAACCTGGCCGCCGGAGCGCCCATCGGGCTGCTCGGCATCCAGCTGGAGACGCGGCGGCGCAACCGGATGAACGGCACCGTCACCGACCGGGCCGACGGCCGCTTCGCCGTCACGGTCGGGCAGAGCTTCGGCAACTGCCCGCAATACATCCAGGCGCGCAGGCCGAGCTTCGTCGCCGAACCGGACAGCCTGGGCGAGCCGCGGCCGGTCCATGCCGAGGGGCCTGTGCTGTCGCCGCGGGCGGCGGCCTTGGTGGCGGCGGCCGACACCTTCTTTATCGCCACCCGCTCCGCCGACGCCGGGGAGGGCGAGGCGCCGAGCGAAGGCGTCGACGTCTCGCATCGCGGCGGCCGGCCCGGCTTCGTCCGGGTGGCGGAGGAGGGCGGGCGGACGGTGCTGACCGCGCCGGACTTCGTCGGCAACTTCTACTTCAACACCTTCGGCAACATCGAGGCCGACCCCCGCGCCGGCCTGGTCTTCGTCGATTTCGACACGGGCGGCGTGCTGCTGCTGACCGGCACCGCGGAGGTGGTGTGGGACGGGCCGGAGGTCGCGGCCTTCGCCGGGGCGGAGCGGCTGCTGCGCGTCCGCGTGGAGGAGGGGCGGTGGATCGAGGACGCGGTGCCGCTGCGCTGGTCGGCGCCGGAGCAGGCGCCGCAACTCGCCGCCACCGGCACCTGGGAGGAGGCCGGCCGGGCGGCCGCGGCGGAAGCCGCGCGCAACACGCTGCGCCCCTTCGCCGTGACCCGGATCGTGGAGGAGAGCGCGACCATCCGCTCCTTTGTCCTGGAGCCGGCGGACGGCGGCAGCGTCGTCGGCCACCGGCCCGGCCAGTTCCTCCCGATCGCGCTCGATATCCCCGGGCGGGACCGGCCGGTGAGGCGCACCTATACCCTGTCCGACGCGCCGGACGGCCGGACCTACCGGATCAGCGTCAAGCGCGAGACCGGGCGGGACGGCACGCCCGGCCTGGCCAGCCATTGGCTGCACGACCATGTCCGGGTCGGCGACACGATCCGCGCTTTGGCGCCGCGCGGCGACTTCGTGCTCGACGCCAACGGCCGCCGGCCGGTGCTGCTGCTCTCGGCCGGCGTCGGGGTGACGCCGATGATCGCGATGCTGAACCACCTCGTCGGCCGCAACCCGGACCGGCTGCGCCATCCCGGCCGCGGCCTCTGGTTCGTCCACGCCGCGCGCGACGGGGCCGAGCACGCCTTCGGCACCCATCTCCGAGCCCTGGCGGCGCGGGCGCCGACCCTGACCGTCCATGTCCGCTACAGCCGGCCGCGGCCGCAGGACGTCCAGGGCCGCGATTACGACGATGCCGGCCATATCGACGCAGCACTGCTGCGCCGGCTGCTGCCGCTCGACGACTACGACGTCTATCTCTGCGGCCCGGCCGGCTTCATGCAGGCGATGCGCGAGGTCCTGGCCGGCCTCGGCGTGCGGCCGGAGCGGATCCGCAGCGAAGCCTTCGCCGCGGGATCGGCCGCGCCGGAGGAGGCGGTGGCGTTGCCGCCCGCCGTGACCACCGCCGAGGTCGAGTTCCGCGCCTCCGCCCGCACCGCCGGCTGGGACCCGTCCAAGGGCTCGCTGCTCGACCTCGCCGAAGCGGCCGGGATCGAGGCGCCGTGGAGCTGCCGCTCCGGCCTCTGCGGCACCTGCGCCGCGCGGGTCGCGGAAGGCGCCGTGACCTATGCCGAACCGCCCGCCGGCGCCCCCCGCCCGGGCGAGGCGCTGGTCTGCTGCGCCGTGCCCGCCAGCGGACGGGTGGTGCTGGAGCTGTAGAGCAGGCATTCCTCTCGGATCCGGAACCAAATCCTGCCTCATGCGTTCGATCGGTCCTGTGGGGTGGGGGAGCGCTTCGGCGCATCGGCATGTCGTTCGGACAAGGGCTCGGCGGGTTGAAGAGCAGGACCGTGGTCTGGCTGACCACGGGCATCGGCGGCTTTCTGGCCGCGGGTGTGGCCCTGGTCATGACCATCGCCTCCTACCGCACGGACCAGCCGGTGCCGAAGCTGCCGCTCGGCGCGCCGATCGAAGCCGGGGAGTGGCGCTTCGTGCCGCTGTCGGCGCGGATCGCCACCACCACCACCCCCGACGGGCGGAAGGTCCGGGACGGCCAGAAGGCCCTGGTGGTGGAGATGGAGCTGACCAATCGCACCGCCGCCTCCAGCAACAGCTTCGCCCGCCTGCTGACCCTGGATCCGTCGATCGGAGCCGAGGACCGGCCGACCTACATGCTGCTGCGCGACCAGGACCTGCTGTGGGAGGTGCATCCGGACATGACGGAGCGGGTGGCGGCGGTCTGGACGTTGCCGCAGGGCGCGGCGGTGCCGCCGGTGCTGACCTTCGCGGTCCACACCTCGGACTACAAGCGGCGCGACAATCTCTGGGGCCATTCCGGCTGGTACAACCCGCATGTGCTCGGCACCCTCGACATGCCCGTCCAGGGGCCGGATCCGGCATGATGCGATGGCTCGGCCGTCTGGCGGCCCTGCTGGTCGCCGCCGTGCTGCTGCTGGCGATGCAGTGGACCACGCCTCTGTATGACGAGATGATCGCGTCGATCCCGGCCCGTGGGCAGATCGGCGACACGGTCGCGGCGCGGAAGTTCACGATCCGGATCGAGACCATCCAGTTCGCGCGGCAGCTTCGGTTCGAGGCCTATGGCAAGGAGGAGGTCCGCGACACCTCCGGCCTCTGGGCGGTCGTCACCGCGACGCTGGCCGCGCGGTCCGAGACCACCATGGTGAACGACGCCTATTGGGAAGGGCCGGCGGGGCTGCTCTATTCCCACAGCAACCGGCTGTCCGGCGTCCGGCCGCTGCTGACCGACGCCCTGCTGCAGCCCGGTCTGCCGCGGCGCGGCTGGTTCATCTTCGAGATCCGCGAGGACCAGGCCCGCGGCGCCACGTTCGTGGCCCCGAACCCCGGCCTCAACCCGCTCGATTCCGTCGTCCGCGTCGCACTCGGCGCCGGCAGCGGCGGCGCGGCGCTGCCGATCCTCGACAGCCTGGACCTCAACCGCACGCCGGGAGCGATGGAATGACGGCGGCCGAGCAGCCGGGCGAGGACACCACCCTCGTTCCGACCGACAGCGGCGAGCGGCGCTGGCGCCGCCTCAGCCTCGGGGCGCTGCTGGTGGCGGTGCCCGTCCCCTTCGTCTTGTCCGCCAGGGGCGACCTGGAGGAGTGGTGGCAGGGCCAGGAGCTGTTCGAGCAGCCGGTGCCCGCCGGATCCGAGACCCGCTTCGCCGGGGCCGACTGGCGGCTGGAAACCGTCGAGGTCCTGCCGCTGAAGCAGTCGGGATGGCCGCGCCGGCAGGGGCAGGGCACGCCCGTCCGCGTCCGCTTCGCCGTGACCGTGCGCGACCCCGGCATCGACGTGCTGTGGCGGCGCTGCCGGGCGTCGCTGCAGGACGATCAGGGCCGGCGCTGGTCGGCCGGCAGCTTTGGCGGCCCGCGGTCGACCGAGGGCACCATGACCTGCGGCGCCGCGACGCTGGAGCCGCGGGCGCCCGGCACGGTGCTGCGGATCGAGCAGGACTTCACCGTCCCGCATGATCTGGCCGGAGCGGTGGAGCCGACCGTCAGCATGGACGGCGAGCGGCCGTCCTATCTGCGCTTCCGGCGCGGCGGCTGAGCCCTACGCCTTCGCTTCGGCCTCGGCCTCCGGCTCGGCCGGCGCCTGCGACCGGGCGAAGGCGATCTCCAGCACCGCGGCGATCAGGCAGATGCGCAGCGGCTCGACCAGGATGCCGGGCGTGGTGCCGGACGGGCTGCCGAGCAGCAGGGCCAGAGCGTCGCCCAGCACCTGCCAGAGGTCGAGCGGATGCGGTCCGATCACATGCGTCGCGCCGATCCACAGCCAGTCGGCCGCCCATTCCAGCCCGCGCCAGCCGAGGATGAAGGTCAGCAGGAGAAAAAGGTCGGCGTGCAGCACCAGCCGGATGCTGTTGGCGATCGGCAGGTAGCGGCTGCGATAGCCGTCGATGAAATGGCCGATGAAGTCGCGGACGAACTTCGGCAGGGCGGCGTAGCGGCTGCCGATGCGCTCCAGCCGCCGGTGCCGCATCCAGCCGGGGTCGCTGCCCAGGTCGTGGCCGTAGATCAGCGCCGCCAGCACCAGCCAGATCAGCGGCAGCAGGGCATAGAAGAACAGGCCGGTGGCGACGGTCGTCGGGTCGAGCGGCGCCTGCTCGATCGGCCCGGCGGCGAAGGCGGTGGAGATCGGGCTCAGCACCGCCTGCCAGATGCGGTTGAGCCACTCCCACGCGGCGCCGCTGGCCACCCAGGCGATGGCTTCGTCCTTCCACTGCGACAGCACGAACAGGCCGATGAAGACCCAGTTGGTCTCGCACAGCACGATCAGCAGCTTCCAGATCGGGGCGTCGGTGCGGTCGCGCAGCGCCTTGAACAGCCGGCGCAGGATCCAGGTGCCGACGACGGAGACCACGAGCCAGCGGGCGCCGATGGCGTCGAGGACTTTGACGCTCTCGCCGAAGGGGGCGAGGTTCAGCGACAGCATCGAGTATTCGCGGATGGTTTCGCGAAGGAAGCCCCAGGCCGCGTAATAGGCGAAGAACGGCACCAGCGCGACGGTCAGGGTGGTGGCGAAGCCGGTCAGCCGCTGCCGGCGTGTCGGTGCCGCCGGGACCGCCGCGGCGGCGGCCTCGGGATCGGGCCCGGTGATCGGCACCGCCGTCCCGGCCGACAGGGCCTGGGCGGCGGCGACGGCCGGCAGCGCCGGCCGCATGACCAGGAAGCCCATGACGGTCACCACCAGCTTGACCAGCACCACCACCGCCAGAGCGGCGAGGCCGAGCGAGCTGTCGGCGAAGCCGATATGCACCGACAGCAGCAGCAGCTGGTCGTTCAGCAGGATCCCGATCAGCACCAGCAGCGTCAGCTGGGGCCAGAAGCGCCACCACAGCTTCCCGGTCAGCACCAGCGGTGCCAGCAACTCGCGATGCATTCCGTCCCCACCCCGCGCCTGCGGCGCGACCCCACACCGTTGCAACGGGCACAGTAACGCGCGACCTGCGTCTTTGTGCCCCATCCGGGCCGCGATCGCGGCTCGACGGACCCGCGCCGTCCGGCCGTGTAGCACGGCGGGAGGGGAGGCGCCGGATGTAAGGGGGTCGATCCATGGATGCTCGCGTCGAGGACCGACAGCGGCCGGGCGAGGAGAAGAGGCCGGGCCCGGCGCGACGGCGGGGGCGGCTGGTCTGGGGGACTCTCGGCCTTGCCGCCGCGGCGCTGATCGCATTCGCCACCTGGCGCGTGGTCACCGCCCCCGGCACGCCCGCGCCGGCCCGCGGCGGCCGCTTCGCCGACGCCGCGCCGCAGCCGGTCGGGGTCGTCACGGTCGGCCGCGGCGACATCCGCATCACCCTCGACGCGCTCGGCACCGTCACCCCGCTGGCCACCGTCACGGTCAAGCCGCAGATCGCCGGCCAGCTGACCGAGGTCGGCTTCCAGGAAGGGCAGACGGTGAAGCAGGGCGACTTCCTGGCCCAGATCGACCCGCGCCCCTACCAGGTGGCGCTGGAGCAGGACCAGGGCCAGCTGGCCCGCGACCAGGCGGCGCTGGCCCAGGCGCAGAGCGACCTGGCGCGCGACCAGCAGATGCTGAAGCAGAACGCCGTCTCGCGGCAGCAGGTCGACGACCAGGCCTTCCTGGTGCAGCAGGACCAGGGCACGATCCAGTCCGACCAGGCGCAGATCGACGCCCAGAAGCTGAACCTCGCCTACGCCCGCATCGTCTCGCCGGTCGACGGCCGGGTCGGGCTGCGCCAGGTCGACCCCGGCAACTACGTCCAGGTCGGGGACGCGCTGGTCATCGTCACCCAGCTGCACCCGATCTCGGTGGTGTTCTCGCTGCCGGAGGACGCCCTGCCGCAGATCCAGGCCCGGCTGCGCGCCGGCGCCAGCCTGCCGGTGATCGCCTTCGACCGCTCCGGCACCACCCAGATCGCCGCCGGCACGCTGTCGACGCTCGACAACCAGATCGACACCACCACCGGCACGGTGAAGCTGCGCGCCGGCTTCGACAATGCCGACGAGACTCTGTTCCCGAACCAGTTCGTCAACGCCCGGCTGCTGGTCGACACGCGGCAGGACGTCGTCACCGTCCCGGTCGCAGCGGTCCAGCACGGCGCGCCCGGCGCCTTCGTCTACCTGGTCGGCGCCGGCGACACGGTCGCGGTAAGGCCGATCAAGACCGGTCCGTCGGATGGCGGCATGGTCGCGGTCGAGGACGGGCTGCAGCCCGGCGACCGGGTGGTGGTCGACGGCACCGACCGCCTGCGCGACGGCGCCCATGTCACGGTCGCCGGTGGCGACGGGGCAGGGCAGGGCGCCGCACCCGCCGCCCCGGCGGACGGCCAGGCGGGCCAGCAGCGCCATCGCCAAGGCCCCGGGGAGGGCGGCGGCCAGCACCGCCGCCGCAACAACCAGGGCCAGCAGCCGCCGGCGAATCCATGAGTGCGCGACTGCGAGAGCGGAACCGGCTGCCCTCGGTCGGCGGCTTGCACCGAGCCTTGCCTTTTACTCTCCCCCTCCCCTTGCGGGAGGGGTAGAGGGGGTGTCGATCGAAGAGAGCTGGTCCGTCCCAATTTAGAGACGTTGAGGGGCTGCGATGATCCTTCGGCGTCGTCTCCTCCGGCGCCAAACCCCTCCCCCTACCCCCTCCCGCAAGGGGAGGGGAGGATGAAACGGCCAAAGCTGGCCCCTCGGCCGAAGCCCGGCCATGAACCCCTCCCGTCCGTTCATCCTGCGGCCGGTCGGCACCTCGCTGCTGATGGCGGCGATCCTCCTGGTCGGCGCCGTGGCCTACCGCTTCCTGCCGCTGTCGACCCTGCCGGAGGTCGACTACCCGACCATCCAGGTGCAGACCTTCTATCCGGGGGCGAGCCCGGAGGTGATGACCTCCTCCGTCACCGCGCCGCTGGAGAAGCAGTTCGGCCAGATGCCGGGGCTGAACCAGATGACCTCGGCCAGCTCGGCCGGCGCCTCGGTCATCACCCTGCAGTTCGACCTCGACCTCGGCCTCGACGTGGCGGAGCAGGAGGTGCAGGCCGCGATCAACGCCGCCGGCAACCTGCTGCCGGGCGACCTGCCGGCGCCGCCGATCTACGCCAAGGTCAACCCGGCCGACGCGCCGATCCTGTCGCTGGCCGTGACCTCGAAGACCATCCCGCTGACCGACCTGCAGAACCTAGTCGACACCCGCCTGGCGCAGAAGATCTCGCAGCAGCCCGGCGTCGGCCTGGTCAGCCTCGGCGGCGGCGCCCGGCCGGCGGTGCGCATCCAGGTGAACCCGCAGGCGCTGGCCGCCTACGGCCTCGCCATCGACGACATCCGCACCACGCTGGGCAACGTCAACATCAACACGCCGAAGGGCAATTTCGACGGGCCGGCCCGGTCGTCGACGATCAACGCCAACGACCAGATCACCCGGGCGCAGGACTACAACGACGTCGTCGTCGCCTACCGCAACGGCGCGCCGATCCGCCTGTCCGACGTCGCCACCGTGGTCAGCGGGCCGGAGAACGGCAAGCTCGCCGCCTGGGCGAACTCGACGCCGGCGATCATCGTCAACATCCAGCGCCAGCCCGGCGCCAACGTGATCGCGGTGGTCGACGGCATCAAGGCGATCCTGCCGCAGCTCGAGGCCGGCCTGCCGGCGGCCGCCGAGGTCGCGGTGCTCAGCGACCGCACCGTCACCATCCGCGCCTCGGTCGCCGATGTCGGCTTCGAGCTGATGCTGGCCGTCGCCCTGGTGGTGATGGTGATCTTCCTGTTCCTGCGCACCGCGGCGGCCACCATCATCCCCAGCCTGTCGGTGCCGCTGTCGCTGGTCGGCACCCTGGCGGCAATGTATCTGCTGGGATTCAGCCTCGACAACCTGTCGCTGATGGCGCTGACCATCGCCACCGGCTTCGTCGTCGACGACGCGATCGTGATGATCGAGAACATCGCCCGCTTCGTCGAGGCGGGCGAGCCGCCGCTGCAGGCGGCGCTGAAGGGGGCCGAGCAGATCGGCTTCACCATTATCTCGCTGACCGTGTCGCTGATCGCCGTGCTGATCCCGCTCTTGTTCATGGGCGAGGTGGTGGGCCGGCTGTTCCATGAGTTCGCGGTCACGCTGGCCGTCACCATCGTGATCTCGGCGGTGGTGTCGCTGACCCTGGTGCCGATGATGTGTGCCAGGCTGCTGCGCCACCGGCCGCAGGCCGAGCGCGGCCGCTTCGACCGCGGCGCCGAGCGCGCCTTCGGCTGGATCATCGGGCAGTACGGCCGGGCCCTCGGCTGGGTGCTGGACCATCAGCCCCTGACGCTGCTGGTGGCGGTGGCCACGCTGGCGCTGACCCTGGCGCTCTATGTCGTCATTCCCAAGGGCTTCTTCCCGGCGCAGGACACCGGGATGATCCAGGGCATCTCCGAGGCGGCGCAGACCGTCTCCTACGGCGAGATGGCGAAGCACCAGTCGGCCCTGGCCGAAGCGATCCTGAAGGACCCCGATGTCGAGAGCCTGAGCTCCTTCATCGGCGTCGACGGCACCAACACCACGCTGAACAGCGGCCGCTTCCTGATCACGCTGAAGCCGCTGGGCCAGCGCACCGCCGATGCCGGCGCGGTGATCGATCGGCTGCGCGGCGAGACGGCGGGCGTGCCCGGCATCACCCTCTACCTGCAGCCGGTGCAGGACCTGACGATCGATTCCACCGTCAGCCGCACCCAGTACCAGTTCGTGCTGCAGAACGCCGATCTCGACCAGTTCCAGGAGTGGGTGCCGAAGCTGATGCAGCGGCTGCAGCAGGTGCCGGAGATCGCCGACATCGCCAGCGACTACCTGCAGCAGGGCCTCGCCGTCGACCTGGTGATCGACCGCGCCACCGCCGCCCGCTTCGGCATCACCCCGGCCACGGTCGACAACGCGCTCTACGACGCCTTCGGCCAGCGCATCGTCTCGACCATCTACACCCAGGCCAACCAGTACCGCGTGATCCTGGAGGCCGCGCCGTCGCTGCAGCAGTCGCTGGACGGGCTGAAGGCGCTGTACCTGCCATCCTCGACATCCTCGAGCGGTCAGGTGCCGCTGTCGGCCATCGTCAAGGTCGAGCAGCGGGCCGGGCCGCTGCAGATCACCCATCTCGGCCAGTTCCCGGCGACGCTGATCTCCTTCAACCTGGCGCCGGGATCCTCGCTCGGCGCCGCGGTTGACGCCATCCAGAAGGCGGAGCAGGAGGTCGGCCTGCCCGACAGCTTCGTCACCGCCTTCCAGGGCTCGGCCGCCGCCTTCCAGTCCTCGCTGGCGAACGAGGCGCTGCTGATCCTCGCGGCCATCGCGACGATGTATATCGTGCTGGGCGTGCTCTACGAGAGCTTCATCCACCCGGTCACGATCCTGTCGACCCTGCCGTCCGCCGGGCTCGGCGCGCTGCTGGCGCTGATGGCGGCGGGGGACGGGCTGGATGTGATCGGGATCATCGGCATCATCCTGCTGATCGGCATCGTCAAGAAGAACGCGATCATGATGATCGACTTCGCGCTGCAGGCGGAGCGCGAGGAGGGCAGGCCGCCGCGCGAGGCCATCTTCCAGGCCTGCCTCTTGCGCTTCCGGCCGATCCTGATGACCACCATGGCGGCGCTGCTGGGCGCCCTGCCGCTGATGCTCGGCACCGGCATGGGGTCGGAGTTGCGCCGGCCGCTCGGCGTCGCCATCGTCGGCGGCCTGGTCGTGAGTCAGCTGCTGACCCTGTTCACCACCCCGGTGATCTACCTGGCCTTCGACCGGCTGGCCCGGCGCCTCACCGGCCGCCGCCCGCGGTCGCGTTTCACCGAGGGGGAGGAGGGGGCGTGAACCTCTCCGCCCCCTTCATCGCCCGGCCGGTGGCGACGACGCTGCTGACGCTGGGTATCGTCCTGGCCGGCTTCCTCGCCTATCTGAAGCTGCCGGTGTCGCCGCTGCCGCAGGTCGACTTCCCGACCATCTCGGTCTCGGCCTCGCTGCCCGGGGCGAGCCCGGAGACGGTGGCGGCCACGGTGGCGAGCCCGCTGGAGCGGCATCTCGGCGCCATCGCCGACGTCACCCAGATGACCTCGCGCAGCTCGGTCGGCCAGGCCAGCATCACCCTGCAGTTCGGCCTGGACCGCGACATCGACGGCGCCGCGCGGGATGTGCAGGCCGCGATCAACGCCGCCCGGGCCGACCTGCCGGCGGCGCTGCGCAGCAACCCGACCTACCGCAAGGTCAACCCGTCCGACGCGCCGGTGCTGATCCTGGCGCTGACCTCGCCGACCCTGACTCGCGGCCAGATCTACGACGCCGCCAGCAACGTGCTGCAGCAGCGCCTGTCGCAGATCGAGGGCATCGGCCAGGTCACCCTGGGCGGCGCCGCCCTGCCGGCGGTGCGGGTCGAGCTGAACCCGCAGGCCCTGGCGCAATACGGCATCGGGCTGGAGGATGTCCGCGCCGCCCTCGCCGCGGCCAACGCCAACAGCCCGAAGGGGGCGATCGAGGAGGCCGGGCGGCATTTCCAGATCTATGCCAACGACCAGGCGAGCCGGGCCGAGGACTACAAGCCGCTGGTGATCGCCGCCCGCAACGGCGCCACGGTGCGGCTGTCCGACATCGCCGACGTCGAGGATTCGGTCGAGGACCTGCGCAACGCCGGCCTGGCCGACGGCAAGCCGGCCGTGCTGGTGCTGCTGTTCCGCGAGCCCGGGGCGAACATCATCGACACGGTCGACCGGGTGAAGGCCGAGCTGCCGCATCTGCGCGCGGCGATGCCGCGGGACATCGAGATCACCCCGGCCGCCGATCGCACCGGCACCATCCGCGCCTCGCTCGACGACACCCAGCTCACCCTGGTGATCTCGGTCCTGCTGGTGATGCTGGTGGTGTTCGCCTTCCTGCGCGACCCGCGGGCCGCGATCATCCCGGCGGTGGCGGTGCCGGTCTCGATCATCGGCACCTTCGGCGCGATGTACCTGGTCGGCTACAGCCTCGACAACCTGTCGCTGATGGCGCTGACCATCGCCGCCGGCTTCGTCGTCGACGACGCCATCGTGGTGCTGGAGAACATCGCCCGCCATGTCGAAGCCGGCATGCCGCGGCGCCAGGCGGCTTTGCGCGGCGCGCGCGAGGTCGGCTTCACCGTGCTGTCGATCAGCATCTCGCTGGTCGCGGTGTTCCTGCCGATTCTGCTGATGGGCGGGCTGGTCGGCCGCATCTTCCGGGAGTTCGCCCTGACCCTGTCGATCGCCATCGCCGTGTCGATGGCGATCTCGCTGACCACCACGCCGATGCTGTGCGCCCTGCTGCTGCGCCGCCGGCCGCGCCGGGCCGGGCGCGGGCCCGGCCCGCTGGCCCGGGTGATGCGGGTCTATGAGCGCAGCCTGGTCTGGGCGCTGCGCCACAGCGGCGTCGTCATCCTGGTGCTGTTCGGCGCGGTCTGCCTCAACATCGCGCTGTTCGCGATCATCCCGAAGGGCTTCTTCCCGCAGCAGAGCACCGGCCGGCTGATCGGCGGCATCGTCGCGGACCAGAGCATCTCGTTCCAGTCGATGCAGCGGAAGCTGGCGCAGCTGATGGACATCGTCCGCGCCGACCCGGCGGTGGACAGCGTGGTCGGCTTCACCGGCGGCGGCGGCGGCCGGTCGCAGACCAACACCGGCCAGGTCTTCGTCACGCTGAAGCCGCAATCCGACAGCGGCGCCAGCGACGACGACGTGATCGCCCGGCTGCGCGACAAGCTGGCCGCGGTGCCCGGCGGCCGGCTGTTCCTGGTCTCGGCCCAGGACATCCGCGCCGGCGGGCGGCAGAGCAACGCCGCCTACCAGTACACGCTGCAATCGGATTCCTCGGCGGAGCTGCAGGAATGGGGCCCGAAGCTGCTGCTGGCGTTGCAGGCCAGCCCGGTGCTGGCCGACGTCAACTCCGACCAGCAGCAGAAGGGGCTGGAGACCGACATCGTCATCGACCGCGACACCGCCTCGCGGCTCGGCATCACGCCGCAGCAGATCGACAACACGCTGTACGACGCCTTCGGCCAGCGCCAGGTCTCGACCATCTACAGCGCCATCAACCAGTACCACGTGGTGATGGAGGTGGCGCCGCAATACTGGCAGAGCCCGGAGACGCTGAAGGACCTGTACATCAGCACCTCGGGCGGCAGCGCCGGCGGCACCGCCAGCACCAACGCGCCGGCCAGCGCCACCGGCACCGGCGCCGCCAGCCTGGCGGCGCAGTCGGCCGCCAACGCCGCCACCAATGCGCTCGCCAATGCCGGGCGCAGGGGCACCTCCAGCGGCGCCGCGGTCAGCACGACGGCGGAGACGATGGTGCCGCTGGCGGCGATCAGCCATGTCGGCCCCGGCAACACGCCGCTGTCGGTCAACCACCAGGGCCTGTTCGCGGCGACGACGATCTCGTTCAACCTGGCGCCGGGCCGGTCGCTCAGCGACGCCGCGGCGGCGGTGCAGCAGGCGATGGTCGCGCTGCACATGCCGGCCACCATCCATGGCAGCTTCCAGGGGACGGCCCAGGTGTTCCAGAGCTCGCTCAGCAACGAGCCGATCCTGATCCTGGCGGCGCTGGCCGCGGTCTACATCGTGCTCGGTATCCTGTACGAGAGCACGATCCACCCGATCACCATCCTTTCGACCCTGCCCTCGGCGGGCGTGGGCGCGGTGCTGGCGCTGATGCTGTTCGACACCGAGTTCAGCCTGATCGCGATGATCGGCGTCATCCTCCTGATCGGCATCGTCAAGAAGAACGCGATCATGATGATCGACTTCGCGCTGGAGGCGGAGCGCAGCCGCGGCCTGGCCCCGCGCGAGGCGATCCTGCAGGCCGGCCTGCTGCGCTTCCGGCCGATCCTGATGACGACGATGGCGGCGATCTTCGGGGCGGTGCCGCTGGCGGTCGGCTTCGGCGCCGGCAGCGAGCTGCGCCAGCCGCTCGGCATCGCCATCGTCGGCGGGCTGATCGTGAGCCAGGTGCTGACGCTCTACACCACCCCGGTGCTGTACCTGGTGCTCGATCGTTTCCGGCACTGGGCGCGGGGACGATGGGCGCAAGCGTTCCCGCGCCTGGCGGGACCTGCGTCGGGGGCGGAGTAGAGGGGCGCCTATGCACGTGCATCTGGATCCATCGATGGGAGCCATCTGGATCTATTGCATAACATTATATGATGGTAAGCTTTACTTCCTATCCGCAAGGGATTGCCGGCGCCGCGACGGGAACGTGGCCGTGCCGGCGAACGAGCGGGTGATTTGGGCGAGCAGCATCCGGCCTGTCGTCTGGCTTTGGGCTGCTTGGAAATTTCATACGCAAGAGGAGAATTGGAGATGGCTGATAACAAGATCCAGACCCTGACCGCCAAGGACGGTCTCACCGCCTACGGGCCTGGAACGAGGACGATCTACGTCACGCCGAGCAGCTCGAATTACACCGTCACGGGCATCAGCGTGGTGGCCGGCGGCGCGGTGGGCGGTGCCGGTCATTATGGTCCCGCAGGCGGCAAGGGAGGGCAGGTCACCGCCACGATCCCTGTCACCTCGGACTGGGGACCGGGGCCGTACCAAATGCAAATCAGCGTGGGGGGGCCGGGCGCCACCGGCGACAACGGCGGCGGCGGCGGCAGCAATGGCAGCAGCGGCGGCGGGGGCGGCAATGGCGGCCACGCCCATCACGACGGAAACGGAGGGGGCGGCGGAGGCTGCTCGAGCATCCAGCTGATGCCGTCGGGCCAGCCGGGCCAGTATATCCTCTTTGCCGGCGGCGGTGGCGGCAGCGGCACCTCGTGCAACCACGGCAGCGGTGGAGCCGGCGGCAACGGCGGCCAGAATGCCACAGCCGGCGGCTCCGGTACGAACAGCAGCGGCGCCACGACCTGCGGCGGAGGCCTCGGGGCCGTCGGAGCCCAGCCCGGCACCGGCGGAAACGGCCCCTCGTCCAACGGGCATCCAGGGGCCGTCCCGGCGGAAGGCGGCGGCGGCGGAGCCGGGTCCGGGACCTCGTGGAACAAGGGTCTCGCGGGCGGCGGCGGTGGCGGCGGCTACGCGGGCGGCGGTGGTGGCGGGGGCCTGGACCAGGGCGGTGCGACCCCAGCCCCGAACGGGGGCGGCGGTGGCGGGGGCGGCGGTTCCAGCTTCGTGCCCGTCCTCAATCAGTCGAACCCACCGACCGGCGTCGTGTATCAGGACGGCGTCGTCAACGGACCCGGCTTCATCAACATCTCGATCAACGAGATACCGAACAGCTGACAGCCGGCGGCCCGCCGAGAGATATCCTTGTTGCACCGTGAGCCGGCAGGGATCGCTCGTCGTATTCGCCTCGGGGGTCGCGTCCGTGACGCGGCCCCGGCTTTTTTGTCCGGTGTGCGTCGCAGCGCGCCGTCAGCCTGATCGCCGGAGCCGCCCCGCCGTCGCGGCACCTCGACGATCTCCACCCAGTTGGCGCCCCGGCCCACCGGATAGCGGCCGACCGGCGTCAGGGCGCCGTCTGCCTTGTCGATCCGGTAGACCGACAGCCGGTCCGACTTCTCGCCCGTGGCCACCAGCCAGCTCCCGCTCCCATCGACCCGGATCCCGCGCGGCTGCGTCTCCGTGGCGTAGTTGCCGACATAGGCCGGCTTGCCGGTGCCGGGATCGATCGACAGCAGCGCGATCCGGCTGGTCGTCCGCTCGGTGGCGTAGAGGAAGCGGCCGTCGGGCGTGGCCTGCAGGTCCGCGGCCCAGATCCTCGCCTTGCCGTCGGTGGCGGGCGGCGCCCCCGGCGGCAGGCCAGGCACCAGCCCGGCCTCCGGCGGCACCGTGCCGGTGCTGTCGCGCAGGGTCAGCGTCCCCTTGTCCTGATCGACCGCGAAATGCAGGACGTTGCCGGACAGCTCGCACAGCACGTAGAGGTGCCTGTCGTCCGGCGACAGGACCGGATGGCGCGGGCCGTTGCCGGCCGCCACCTCGACGGCCGGCGGATCGTTCGGCGTCAGCCGGCCGGTCGCGGCGTCGAACCGGAACTGGACGATCTGGTCGCTGCCGAGATTGGTCGCATAGACGAAGCGGTTGCTGCGGTCGGCGCGGATCGCATGGGCGTTCCTGCCGGTCGGGATCACCTGGCCCGCTTCCGCCTTCACCAGCCCGTCCGCGCCGATCGGGCTCGCCGCCACCTTGTCGCCGCCATAGGAGGCGGTGAACAGGACGCGGCCGGTGGCGTCGGTCGAGACATAGGCCATGCTGTCGGGCAGCGGCGCCGTCGCCTCCTGCCGCAGCGCGCCGCTGGCGGGATCGATGGCATAGGTCAGGACCGCGAAGGGCTCCGACCGGACCACGGCATAGAGGTGCCGTCTGTCCGGGCTGACCGTCATCGGCATCACCTTCGGCCCGGCCGGGGTCCTGCCGAGCGGCGTCAGCGCGCCGGAGGCCTGGTCCAGGGCATAGCCGTCGATGTCCCCGTCATCGGCGTTGGAGACGTAGACGAAGGTCCCGGCGGCCGCCGGCGCCGTGCCGAAGGCGGTGAACGATGACGCCATGATGAACGCTCCTGCCAGCACCCGCAACGCACTGTGCATGGTCCCTCCCCGAAAGGCGACGGGCACCTCGGTGCCTCCGTTCCCCCTCCGGGAGGGTGTTACGGCCCCGGCCTCGCCGTCCAAGCCGAAACGGGTATCGGTCGATGCCGTCCGCGCATCGATCGATACGTGTACGTCGGCAGGCAGCGGTCTGCCCATGCGCGGCGCGCGGTCACGGACGCGCTTCCAGGATCATGTTGAAGGGCGTCTCGGCCGCCCGGCGGATCCGCGAGAATCCGCCGCCCCGGCAGACGACCTCGGCCAGCCGCTTCTCCCCTGCCTGCGCACCCAGGGCCGTCCCGACCTCCTGCCCCAGCGATGCCGGGACGCAGATGCTCGCCGAGAAGGCGTAGTAGACGCGCCCGATCGGGTTGAGGTTGTCGGCCAGGGTGTCGCCGGCCCTCGGCTCCACGAGCATCAGGGTGCCGTCGGGCCGCAATGTCCGCCGCACATGCGCGGCTGCCCCGGCGGGGTCGCCCATGTCGTGCAGCGCATCGAAGATCGTGACCAAGTCGTAGCCCGATCCCGCATAGTCCTGGGCACGGGCGACCTCGAACCGGACATTGCCGAGGTTCTTGGCATTGTCTCTGGCGCACAGGACCGAGGGCTCATGGAAGTCGATCCCGACGAACTCCGAATTCGGGAACGCCTCGGCCATGATGACGGTCGAGGCGCCGTGCCCGCACCCGACATCCGCGACCCTGGCGCCGCGCTCCAGCTTCCCGACGACGCCGTCGAGGGCAGGCAGCCATTCCGACAGGAGATGGGCCTTGTAGCCCGGGCGGAAGAACCGCTCGGTGCCGCAGAACAGGCAGTTGCAATGCTCGCCCCAGCCGACGCCCTTGCCGGTCCTGAAGGCCGCGGTCAGCTTCGGCTCATCGGCGAAGACGGCCGCGAGCGACGTGAACCCGCCGCCCATATAGACCGGGCTGTCGTCGTCGGCGAGCACGGCCGCCTGCTCGGGCGACAGCGTGAACCGTCCCGACCGGGCATCATAGGTCACGAAGCCGGAGGCGGCCTGGGCAGACAGCCATTCGCGCACGTAGCGCTCATGCGTGCCGGTCTTCTCGGCAAGCTCGGCCGGGGTGACCGGCTCGCCGCCGGCCAGGGCCTTGTAGAAGCCGAGCTTTTCGCCGGTCAGCACCAGCGCGGCGTTCGCCGCCGCGCCGAGCTCGTTCACCATCATCCCGAGCAGCGGCTCGAGCTTCGTCATGTCCAGAGTCATGTCCCGGTCCTCTCACGCTGAAGTGTCGGCGCTCGCCGCCGGCATGCCCGTCAGGCGAACGCCCGGCAGGCCGCGCCGATCTGCTCGACATGGCGATGGTCGGTGCCGCAGCAGCCGCCGAGCACGTTGATCTGCGGATGGCGCCTCAGCAGGTCGCCGTATTGCCGCCCGAGCTCCACCGGATCGCCATCGTCGAGATCGGGCGCGTCGTTGAGCTCCTGATGGCTGCGGCGGGAGGCGTTCGCGCGCAGGCCCCGCACGCGCTCGGTCCAGGCGCCTCCGGCGGAAAGCGTTTCCTCGAAATGGGTCGGATGGGCGCAATTGATCATGTAGTAGGCGGGCCCGCCGGAGGTCGCCGCGTCCACCTCCTCGACGGCCTCCTTCAGGCCCTGGCCCGTCGGCAGCCTGCCGTCGGTCTCGAGGGTGAAGGAGACGGCCACGGGCAGGCCGGCCTCCTGCGCGGCGCGCGTCACGCCGATGGCCTCGTTCGCATTGGTCATGGTGATGGCGGTCACCATGTCGACCCCGGCCTGGCCGAAGGTGCGGATCTGCCGTCCGTGATAGCCGGCGGCTTCCTCCGGGCTCATCACCTGGCCCGGATCGTAGCCGTCGCCGCGCGGGCCGACGCAGCCGCTGACGACCATCGGCGTGCGCCGGATCTCGAACTGACGGCGCAGCTCCTGCATCAGCGCGACCGCGTCCCGGTTGGCCTGGTCCAGCTGCTCGTCGGAGTAGCCGAGCTTCCGGCCCCAGTCCGGGCTGGCGCGCCAGGTCGGGCTCTCCAGGACGAAGCCGGTGCCGTCCCTCCGCGCGATCTCGATGTAGCGCGCATAGTAATGGCGCAGCGCGGTCCGGCCGGCTTCGTCCTTCAGCAGATCGAACGCGGCGAAATGGGGCAGCTCCAGCCCTTCGTGAAAGATCAGGGTCGTCTCGATGCCGCCATCGGTGAGGAACAGCCCGCCCTGAAGCTGGGGCAGGCAGGATCTGTACTGGGTCATGATCGGGGATCCTTGGCCGTTTCGGCAGGTTGGCAGCGGCCGAAGAGAACGGTGTGGACGGCGTCGCTTCGGGTCAGGCCGATGTCCTGCAGCATGTGATCGTTGAACCGCGCCAGGGCGTCGCCGGAGCGCCGCGCCCGTGCCGTCCGGGTCATGGGAGCGGTGAGCCGGCTCGCAATCGCCGTGATCCAGCCCGCTGCGCGGTGTACAGTCTCGGTATCGGCAGCCGCATCGATGCGCGCTGCCGGAGTGGGGGCAGTCATGATCGTCCCCTGTGCTCGTTCGGGTCACGGGACCACCGCAGTCGGGCTCGGCCGCCGGCGGGGCGGCGTCACTTCGGCCGCGGTGCCAGGATGAAGCGCGGCCTGCCCAGGGTGAATGATCGACCCGCCGGATCGATTGACCGTCCGACCGGCGCCGGCGGGCCGGACGGCTCCGCCGACCCGTTGTCGGAGGTGCTGCGTGCCGTGCGGCTGACCGGAGGGGTGTTCCTCGACGCGCGCTTCACCGCGCCCTGGTGCGTGTTGTCGAAGATCGATCCCGAGGATTGCCGGCCGTTCCTCGCCGAACCCCGCCAGGTGATCGGCTACCACTACGTTGTGGCGGGCCGGATGCTCGTGGGGGTCGACGGGCAGGACCCGGTGGAGGTCCGCGCGGGCGAGACGGTGCTGCTGCCCCGCAACGATCCGCATCTGCTCTGCAGTTCGATCGGGCTGAAGCCGGTCTACGGCCATGATCTCATCCAGGCCGAGGACACGGACGGCATGCTGCGGATCGTCCATGGCGGCGGCGGCGAAGCCACCCACATCATCTGCGGGTTCCTGGGCAGCGATCAGGACAGGAACCCGCTGATCGCGACCCTGCCGCGGATCCTGAAGGTCGACACGGGCCGGGCACGATCGAGCGAGTGGATCGAATCCTCGCTGCGGTTTGCCATCCGGGGCCTGCAGCGGGGCGAGGTCGGCACGTCGACGGTGATGTCGCGCCTGTCGGAGCTGATGTTCGTGGAGGCGGTGCGCAGCTATGCGGCGACGCTGCCGCCCGGGCAGCGCGGCTGGCTCGCCGGCATCCGCGACCCGTTCGTCGGGCGGGCTCTGGCCCTGGTGCATGGCAGCCTCGACCGCCGCTGCACGGCGGAGAGCCTGGCCAGGGACGTCGCGCTGTCCCGCTCGGCCTTCGCCGAACGGTTCACGGCGCTCGTGGGCATGCCGCCGAAGCGCTATCTCACCTTCTGGCGCATGCAGGCCGCCAGGGACAAGCTGCGCGAGGGGCGCCAGCCGATCGCGCAGGTCGCCTATGAGGTGGGATACGAGGCGGAGGCCGCCTTCATCCGCGCCTTCAAGCGGGAGTTCGGCGTTCCCCCCGCGACCTGGCGCAGGCAGGCGCAGTCGGCCGGGAGTTAGCCCGGATCTCTCACCCCCCCTACGCCCTGCGTCGTCTTGCGGCGAGTCGGATGCGGGGGCGGGACGCGAAAAGCGCATAGGGACATACGGTTGAGCGGCCCGCCCCCGCAGGCGGCCGCCGCAAGACGACCCTTCGGGCCGGTTGAAAATGCGGACAGGGTGCGTCGAACGGCTTGCCCGATGCAAAGGCATCGCGCTGCGCCGCTCTCCTGCCCCGTCGGCATTTTGAACCGGCGCAGGTCGCAGGGGGTGTGAGAGATCCGGGCGAGCCCTGCGGATCGCCCGGATGGCGGTGCCGGCGCCCGCCCCGTCATGTCCCTCCGATCTGGCCCCATGACGCGAAGGCATTGGGCCCGGGTCCGGCGCCGCGGCCAGGATGCTGCTCGGCGTCCCCGGGGAGCGAGTGCGGTGTCGGCAAGGTTGCGGATGTTGACGATGGCGGCCGCGCTGGCGGCGACGGTCCTGCCGGCCGCGGCGCAGGCGCCGCAGCGGGTGGTGCCCGTGGCGGTGCGGGGGGTCCCGCCGATGGGGGGGGAGACCCACGGCCAGCTCAGCGGCGTCAGCGTCGATCTCTGGAACGCGATCGCCAGCCGCCGCCACTGGACCACCGAGTTCACGGTGGTGCCCAGCGTCCAGGCCCAGCTCGCCGCCGTGTCCGGCCGCGAGGCCGATGTCGGCGTCGGCGCGATCTCGATCACCGCCGACCGCATCACCGACTACGATTTCTCGCAGCCGATCCTGAATGCCGGGCTCGGCATCCTGACGCGCAGCGAGCGGCCGGGGCGCGAGGCCACCGCCTTCGGCAGCCTGCTGCATCTGCTGCTGTCGCCCGCGGTGCTGGTCTGGCTCGGCATCGCCGGGCTGCTGACGATCATCCCGGCGCACATCGTCTGGTTCGTCGAACGCGGCCAGCCGGACGGCCTGATCGGCACGAGGCGCTATTTCCCCGGGATCTTCCAGGCCTTCTTCTGGGGGCTCGGCACCCTGGCCACCCAGGCGGATGCGATGCCGCGCCACTGGCTGTCCCGCGGCGTCGCGGTGCTGTGGATGTTCACCGGCGTGGTCTTCGTCGCCTTCTACACGGCGACGCTGACGGCGAGCCTGACGGTCCAGCAGATCCGGCAGGCGATCAACGGCCCCGGCGACCTGCCGGGCAAGACGGTCGGCACCGTGGGCGGCACCACCTCGGCCCGCTATCTCGGCGCCGCCAACATCCAGCCCGTGACCTTCGCGAATGCGGAGGACGCGTACCGGGCCCTGATCGACGACCGGGTCGACGCCGTCGTCTACGACGCGCCGGTGCTGCAATACATCGCCGCGCATGAGGGGCTCGGGCGCGCCGGCCTCGTCGGCCCGATCTTCCAGCCGGAGGATTACGGCTTCGTCTTCCGCAACGACAGCGACCTGCGCCGCGACGTCGACGCCGCCCTGCTGTCGATGCGCCAGGACGGCAGCTACGAGGAGCTGCGCGAACGCTGGTTCGGCAAGTCGTAGCGGGGAGGCGGGGCGACGGCCGGATTCGACCCGGAGCGGCCGGAGGCACCACGCTCCGCTTGCCGGTCCGGATGCGGCTCGATGCGGACCGCTCACTCCGATGCCCTCGGAGGCGGTTCGTCCCCATTGCTGATCTTTCAAGGTGCTTGCCTCCTCTTCAAGAACGGGAGCGGCGGATTCCGCCGCCGCCGGGGACTACAGGACGAAGTCTGTGGCGGTGAAGGCGATGGCGCCGGCGCAGCGGATCTGGAAGTCGGACGCGCCGTCGCCGTTCACGTCGCCGGCGACGACGGTGGTGGTGCCATCGGCGGACTGCTGGTAGCGGAGCTGCCCTGCCGTGCCGGAGTAGTTCGCCGTTCCGATGAAGCTGAATCCCTGGTTGCCGGCCTGTGTGGTATTGGCGTCGATCGTCGACAGATCGATCCGGTCGCCCTGGGTCCGGCTGAAGTCGGCAACCCGGTCGGCCGCGTCGCCGACCGCGGAATGGGTGACGGCATGGAAGGTGAACCGGTCGGCGCCGCCGCCGCCGGTCAGTTGATCCTTGCCGGCCCAGCCGTTCAGCACATTGGCCAGGCCGTCGCCGGTCAGGCTGTCGGCGCCGCCCGAGCCGTGCAGATTCTCGATTCCGATCAGGACGTCGCCCTGGGCGTTGCCGCCGGAGACCTGCACCGCCGGCAGGCTGATCACCACGCCGATGCCGGACTCGGTATAGGTCACGGTGTCGATGCCGGCGCCGCCGTCCAGCCGGTCGCCGCCGGCGCCGCCGCGCAGCGTGTCGTTGCCGCCTGCGCCGCTCAGGATGTTGGCCCCCGCGGTGCCGGTAAGCGAATCGCCGAAGCCGCTGCCGCCCACATCCTCGATCGAGACGAAGCTGTCGCCGCCGGCGTCGCCGCCGGTCGCGAGTCCGGTCGCCAGGTCGACCGTGACGGCTGCGCCGGAGGCCGCGTAGTCGGCCCGGTCGGTGCCGTTGCCGCCGTCCAGCCGGTCGCCGCCGCCGCGTCCGGTCAGGACGTCGTCCCCGTACGAGCCGCTCAGCGCGTTGCTCCCCGCGTCGCCGCGCAGCGCGTCGTCATAGCCGCTGCCGGTGATGCCCTCGATCTCGAACAGCCAGTCGCCCTCGGCGGCCCCGCCGAGGCCACGCCCGGTCACGAGGTCGACAGTGACCCCGGCGAAGGATCCGTAATACAGGGCGATGTCCGCGCCGAATCCGCCATAGAGATAGTCGGCGTCCTCGTCGCCGCTGAGCCGATCGTTGCCCGCCTGGCCGATCAGGCGGTCGATCCCGTTGCCGCCCTCGATTTGGTCGTCGTGGGCGCCGCCATAGGCGTAGTCGTCCCCTGCTCCGCCGATGAGGGTGTCGTTACCGTCCCCGCCGTGCAGGGAGTCGAAGCCCAGGCCGCCATAGGCCCAGTCGTCGCCGTCGCCGGTAAAGACCTCGTCGTCGCCATTGCCGGCAAGGACCTGATCGTCGCCGTCGCCCGACATGACGAGGTCGTCGCCGTTCAGGGCGCTGATGAAGTCGTCGCCATCGGTCGCGGTCTCGATGACGTTGTAGCCGGGCGGGATCACGGTGACGATATCCCCGGTGATGATCGCGTCCGGAAGGACGGTGCCCTGCACGTCTGCCATGATGATCTCCTGATGTGGGGTTGGATGCCGGCTGTCGTCACAGGACGAAGTCGGCACTGGCGAAGGCGATGGTGCCGGCGCAGCGGATCTGGAAGTCGGACGCGCCGTCGCCGTTCACGTCGCCGGCGACGACGGTGGTGGTGCCGTCGGCGGACTGCTGGTAGCGGAGCTGCCCTGCCGTGCCGGAGTAGTTCGCCGTTCCGATGAAGCTGAATCCCTGGTTGCCGGCCTGTGTGGTATTGGCGTCGATCGTCGACAGATCGATCCGGTCGCCCTGGGTCCGGCTGAAGTCGGCAACCCGGTCGGCCGCGTCGCCGACCGCGGAATGGGTGACGGCATGGAAGGTGAACCGGTCGGCGCCGCCGCCGCCGGTCAGTTGATCCTTGCCGGCCCAGCCGTTCAGCACATTGGCCAGGCCGTCGCCGGTCAGGCTGTCGGCGCCGCCCGAGCCGAGCAGGTTCTCGATTCCGATCAGGACGTCGCCCTGGGCGTTGCCGCCGGACACCTGCATCGCCGGCAGGCTGATCACCACGCCGATGTTGGACTCGGTATAGGTCACCGTATCGATGCCGGCGCCGCCGTCCAGCCGGTCGCCGCCGGCGCCGCCGCGCAGCGTGTCACCGCCGCCTGCGCCGGCCAGGGTGTTGGCCCCCGCGGTGCCGGTGAGCGAATCACCGAAGCCGCTGCCGGACAGGTTCTCGATCGAGCCGAAGCCGTCGCCCTCGGCGTCGCCGCCGATCGCGAGGTCGAGCCCCAGGTCGATGGTGACGCCGGCGCCGGAGGCCGCGTAGTCGGCCCGGTCGGTGCCGTCGCCGCCCTCCAGCCGATCATCCCCGCCACGCCCGACGAGTATGTCGTCCCCGGCGAGCCCCCACAGCACATTGGCGTCGGCAGTGCCGGTGATCGTGTCCCCGCCCTGGCTGCCCTCGACATTCTCGACCAGCGCGATGCCGTCGCCCTGGGCGTTGCCGCCGGAGGCGATCCCCGTCAGCAGGTTGACGGTGACGCCGACGGTTCCCTCCGAATAGACGACCGTGTCGACCCCATCGCCGCCGTAGAGGATGTCGGCGCCGACCCCACCTTGCAGCACGTCGTTGCCGAGGCTGCCGCTCAGCCGGTTGGCGCCGTTGTCGCCGATCAGCACGTCGGCGAAGATCGATCCGAAGAGGTTCTCGATCGACGAGAAGTAGTCGCCCGCAGCATCGCCCCCGGATGCGGCGCCGGTGCCGAGATTGATGCTGACGGGCTGTTGGCTGTGGTCGTAGGACGCGGTGTCGAAGCCGGTGGAGCCGAACAGCAGGTCGGCGTCGCGCCCGCCGTTGAGCACGTCGTTCCCGTCGCCGCCTTCCAGCACGTCGCCGCCGTCGCCGCCGAGGAGCGTGTCGTCGCCGGCGCCCCCTTCGAGGTCGTCGTCCCCGTCATCAGCCTTCAGCCGGTCCTTGCCGACGCCGCCGATCATGTCGTCGTCGCCGTCCCCGCCTTCGAGAACGTCGTTGCCGTGGCCGCCGTCGAGGTCGTCGTCGCCGTCGTCGCCTTCGAGAGTGTCGTTGCCGTCGCCGCCGTCGAGGTCGTCGTCGCCGTCATCGCCCCACAGCACGTCGTTGCCGCCCCCGCCGGAGAGGTCGTCGTCGCCGCCACGACCCCAATAGTGGTCGTAGTCGGGGGTTCCCTCCATCAGGTCGTAGTTTTCCGTGCCGAATATGGTCGCCATGGTCGCATGCCTCTGTGTGATCGGGATCGACCCGGTCCGCGCCTGGCGCGGACGGGCCCTCGCCGCCGTCGTGCGAGCGGCGGAGTCGGGTCGAAGCCGGGGGGGGGTGCCGACGCGGGCCCTTGTGCCGGGCCTCCGGGCGTCTTGTGGCAGCGCGGAGTGTCCACGGCTTGCCTTTGCGGAACAAACGGGAAAACCTCACGCCACTCGCGAGAAAAACTTGCCGATGCGCCGACCGCTGCCGCTCAACGCCATCCGCGCTTTCGAAGCCGCCACCCGGTGCCGCAGCTTCGTCGCCGCGGCGTCGGAGCTCGGGGTCAGCCCGGCCGCGGTCAGCCACCACATCCGCGCGCTCGAGGCTCGGCTCGGCGTCGCGCTGTTCCGGCGGAGCGGCCGCGGCATCGCGCCGACCGAGCCCGGCCTGCGCTTCGCCCGCATCGTCGGCGACGCCTTCGCGGCGATCGACACCGGGCTCGCGGCGCTGGCCGAGGAGGCGGGCGAGGCGCGGCTGCGGCTCGACGTCGACCCGTCCTTCGTCGCCCGCTGGCTGATGCCGCGGCTCGGCGCCTTCCGGCAGGCGCATCCGGCGATCGCGATCGAGGTCGAAGCCGCCGCCGGCCCGCCCCGCGCCGATGGCGGCTTCGACTTCGCCATCCGCTACGGCGCCTCGTCCTGGCCCGGCTTCGAGGCCGAGCCCCTGGTCCGGCCCAACGCCTTTCCGGTCTGTGCGCCGTCGGTCGCGTTCCACCTGTCCGCCCCCTCCGACCTCGGGACCCAGACCCTGCTGCACGACGACAGCCCCGGCCTGTGGGCCGCCTGGCTGGATCTCGCCGGCGTCGGTGCGCTCGATGCGACGGTGCTGCGTTTCAGCGACCTGTCGCACGCCCTCGACGCGGCGGCGATGGGGATGGGGGTGGCGCTGGGCGACGACGTCACCTGCGCCGCGGAGCTCGCGCAGGGCCGCCTGGTCCGGCCGTTCCCGCAGAGCGTGCCGAGCGACTGGTTCCAGCTCCTGATGCCGGCCGGGCGCCGGCTCTCGACGGCGGCCGGCACCTTTCGCGCCTGGCTTCTGGCCGAAATGCCGGAGCCGCCGTAGCGGCCCTGGCCGCCGTCCAGCAGATCCGGCAGGCGATCAACGGCCCCGGCGACCTGCCGGGCAAGGCGGTCGGCACCGTGGGCGGCACCACCTCGGCCCGCTATCTCGGCGCCGCCAACATCCAGCCCGTAACCTTCGCGAATGCGGAGGACGCGTACCGGGCCCTGATCGACGACCGGGTCGACGCCGTCGTCTACGACGCGCCGGTGCTGCAATACATCGCCGCGCATGAGGGGCTCGGGCGCGCCGGCCTCGTCGGCCCGATCTTCCAGCCGGAGGATTACGGCTTCGTCTTCCGCAACGACAGCGACCTGCGCCGCGACGTCGACGCCGCCCTGCTGTCGATGCGCCAGGACGGCAGCTACGAGGAGCTGCGCGAACGCTGGTTCGGCAAGTCGTAGCGGGGCGGACCGCTCCGTCCGATGCCCTCGGAGGCGGTTCTGGCGCGGGCCGGCCAGGGCGGGAGAGGCCCGCTCCCGGCCGGCTGACGCGCGGTGGCTCCGTTCATTGAGATGAGAAGCTGGCCAACACCGCCTCGAATGTGTGACGGTCGCCGTGGTCCTGCGTCAGGCGGACCCGGCCCTCGATGTCCGCCAAGTGCTCGTCCATCAGATGCTGCGCACGCTTGAGGTCCTTGTTCCGCACGGCGGCAAGAATGGCTCTGTGATGGTCGGTTCCACAATCATCGTGGCGCTCGTCTTCGTAGAGCGCCATCACCAGCGACAGCCGCGCCACGACCTTTCCCAGAAGCTCCGTCAGGACCCCGTTTCCACTGATCCGCGCCAGTTCGATATGGAACTGGCCGGATAGGCCCGCCTTCGCCTTCTCGTCCGTGCCCTGATGGACGGCGTGCTCCTGCTCGATGATGGCTTCGAGCCGATCGCAATCGGCGGCGGAGGCGCGCTCGATCGCCAGTTCGAGGATCACGCGTTCCATCGACCGCCGGGCCTCGAACAGCTCCTGGGCCTGGCCGATGGAGGGCTCGGCGACAAAGGACCCGCGGTTGCGTTTGCGCTCCAGCAGATGGTCGTGCTCCAGGATCCCGAGCGCACCACGCACGACGGTCCGGCTCACCCCGAAGTGGTCGGCGATCGCATCCTCCAGGATTTTGGATCCGGGCCTCAGCGCGCCTTCGCGGATCGCCGCGGCCAGGGTCGAGCAGATCCGGTCGCTGACATCCTCCGCTGCGTCCGCCAATTCGGGTCGAGAGTCCTGAGGCAGGGGCTGCGGTCTGACACGGCGCTTTACGCTGTTTCGCATTCCGATCTCCGTGAACGGCTGCCCAGATTTACACCAATTGGCGCTTCCGCATGCGCTATTTTTTGCGCATTTCCTTACGTCTAATGTTCCGAATGAGGTTTCGAAACTATATGCGTAAGACAGTTTCATTTTTAAATTCAAATTGTTGCCTGATTTTCGGAGCGCTCCGATCCGGTTGGCACGGGGCTTGCGTGACCATGTCGACATGAATATGAGCCCTGCCTTTACGACCATCCCTCGTCCTGAGCCGGACACCGCCACAGCGGCACGAATCGCCTCGGCCGCGCCAGTGACCGCCCGCGCCCTGTCGGTGCGCGCGCTCACGCATTCCTATGGGGGAGGCGCGCCGGCGGTCGACGATGTCAGCTTCGATGTCCCCGCGGGCGAGATCGCGGCGCTGCTGGGACCGAGCGGCTGCGGCAAATCCACGGTGCTTCGCGCGATAGCCGGCCTGATCCGGCCCGACCGCGGCACCGTCTCGCTGGGATCGACCGACCTGACGGTCCTGTCCGCCCGAGCGCGCGGCATCGGCATGGTGTTCCAGAACTATGCGCTGTTTCCCCATCTGACGGTCGCCGAGAACATTGCCTATCCGCTGGCCTGCCAGCATGTGCCGCGAGCCGAACGGCGCACCAGGGTCGCCGAACTGCTTGCGCTGATCCGTCTCGATGGCTTTGGCCGCCGCCTGCCGCGCGAGCTGTCGGGCGGCCAGCAGCAACGCGTGGCCGTCGCGCGTGCGCTCGCGTCCCGTCCGTCGCTGCTGCTGCTCGACGAGCCATTCGGGGCGCTGGACCGGGCGCTGCGCTTCGACCTCCAGGTCGAGATGCTGCGCCTGCAGAAATCGCTCGGCATCACCACGCTGATCGTCACCCACGACCAGGAGGAAGCGCAGAGCCTGGCGACCCGGCTGGTCCTCATGAACCGAGGACGCGTCGAACAGATCGACAGCCCGACGGTCGTCTACGACCGTCCGAGGACCCTTTTCGTCAACAGCTTCATCGGCCACGCAAGCCGGCTTCCGGGCGTTGTCGAATCCTCCCGCAGCGGAGAGGGCGCGATCAGGCTTTCGACAGGCGATGTCCTCCTGCTGAGCCGCGAGCTCTCCTTCATCCCCGGTGCCCCCGTGGTCGTCACCTGCCGGCCGGAAGACGTGCGCCTCCTTGCCAACCCCGGGCCGGCGGCGATCGAGGCCCGGCTCACCGTTTCCGTTCCGCTCGGGCCCACCCTGGTCCACGACCTCCAGCTCGTCGACGGAACGGAGATCCGCGCCACCGAGATGCGCGGCGCGACAGGCAGCCCGGCCGTTCCAGGCGGCCGGGTCTACGTCCAGATCGACACCGACCGGTGTCATGTCTTCCCCCGCGACACCGGCAACTGACCCAACAGGAGAGGTGCCCCCATGACCGAGTTCGGATTGAGCAGACGCGGCTTCGGGATCCTGGCGGCAGGCATCGCTGCGGCCGCACTGCTGCCCGCCAGGGCACGCGCCGCCGGCCGGCTCGTCGCGGCGACGTTTCCCGGCAGCTGGGAGGATGCCTATCGGCGCGTGCTGACGCCGCTCGTTTCGTCGGCCGGCTACGACCTCACCATCGCGCCCGCCCTGGCGCAGGACCAGCTGGCGAAGATCCAGGCCAGCCCGGGCCATCCGGCTTACGACACGCTTCTGATGTCGCCCGGGCAGGGTGCGGTCGCGATCGAGAACGGGCTGATCCAGAAGATCGATCCCAGCAGGCTTTCCAACTGGAGCATGCTCGATCCCGCCTTCCAGGGAGAATACGGCCCGACCGTGACCGTCGAGGTCAACGGCATCGCCTACAATCCCGATATCGTGCCGAAGCCCGCCGGGTATCGCGACCTGTTCGAGAACCCGGCCTATGCCGGCAAGGTGTCCTGGACCGGATTCGGGTCGAACACCGCGGTCATGGCCTACACCCAGCTGGCGAAGATCTTCGGCTCGGGGCCGGAGGACATGGACGCGGTCTTCAAGCTGTTCAAGGACCACCCCGAGAACCTCAGGAACGTCGTCGACAGCACCAACCACCAGATGACGCTCTATCAGCAGGGCGAAATCGCCGTGTTCATGTGCTCGACCAACAATGTGGCGCGCCTGAAGGCGCTGGGCCTGGCGGCGGAGTTCGCCCATCCCGAGACGGGGTCCCCGGCCGCGCCGGTCAACATCCACCTGGCCAAAGGGTCGGCGAATGTCGACGCGGCCTATGCCTATATGGATGCGGCGATCTCGAAGGCTGCCCAGGACATCCTGAAGATGCCGCCGACGGAGATGTTCCCGACCAACAGGGATGTCGGGCTGACGCCCGGCATCGAGGCCTATGTCACGCGCGAGCAGGTCGCTTCGCTGGTCTATCCGGACTGGTCGCTGATCAACAGGAACCGCGCCGCCTGGATCAGGGCGTTCGACACGCTGGTGGCGGGGGGATGACGGCGATGAGATCGAGCGGCGTTCCGTATCTCCTCCCGATGCTTCTGCTTTCGGTGGTGTTCTTCGCGACGCCGCTCGCTCTGCTCATGGCCTACAGCTTGTCCGGCACGACCGGCGTCTCGTTCGACAACTACGCGGCGTTCCTCGGCGATCCGTTCAATTTCCGCGTGCTCATGAACACCATCAGGCTCGGAGTCCTGACCGTCCTCGGAACGACCCTGCTCGGGATTCCGATCGCGCTGCTCTACTGGCACAGCCGGCCCCGGGCGCGGCAGGTCATCATCTTTTTGTCACTGGTGCCGATGCTGACGAGCAACATCGTCCGGACCTTTGCGTGGATCGTCATTCTCGGCCGCCAGGGGCCGATCAGCCACGCCCTGCTCGGCCTTGGCTTCACCGGACAACCCATCAGCCTGATGTTCACGGAGCTGGGGCTGGTGCTGACCATGTGCCAGATCGACCTGCCGCTGATCATCCTGCCCCTCATCGCGGTGCTGTCGCGCGTCGACAGACAGTTGACCGACGCCGCCGAAGTGTCTGGGGCCGGGCCGTGGCGGGTGTTTCTGACCGTGCTGCTTCCGCTCATGCTGCCCGGCCTGCTCGCCGGCTGGATCCTGGTCTTCGCCAGCACCAGCGCATCCTTCGTGACCCAGGCGGTGATCGGCGGCGCCCGCAACGTCTATGTGCCGCAGCTCATCTACCGCGAGGTGGGGGTGCTGTTCGACTGGCCCTTGGCGTCCGCGATCGCGGTCGTCCTTCTGCTGTCCACCGGCACCCTTCTTCTGGCGCTCTCCGCAATCGCCCGCCATCGGAGGCTCGTCGGTCATGCGTGAAGCGGCCTCGACCTTTCTCTATCGGGCGTTCGTCTACGGCATCGGCGGGCTGGCCATGCTCTTTCTGATCGCGCCGATCGTCATCGCCCTGGTGATGTCCTTCACGGCCGGCCAGACGCTCCAGTTTCCGCCGCAAGGGCTTTCCCTGCGCTGGTACGCGGCCCTTCTCGACCCGGTGGCGTCGGCGACGGAGCACATCGCCGCGTTCAATTCGCTGAAGATCGCCGGCCTCGCGGTGGTCGGTTCGCTGCTGTTCGCCGTGCCCGCCGCCATCGGCATGGCCCGCATCCGGGGCCGGGCGGCCAACCTCACCGAACCGCTGCTCCTGGCGCCGCTGGTGCTGCCCAGCCTCGTCTATGGGCTCGCGGCACTGGTCGTATCCGGTCTCCTCGGCGTCCAGCCGTCGCTTTGGCTCACCGTCGCCGGCCATATCGTGGTGTTCGGGCCGCTGATGTATCGCGCGACGGCTGTCATTGCGCAGGGAATGGACCCGTCGCTGCAGGAGGCATCGACCACCCTGGGGGCGACGCCGCTGACGACGCTGCGGCGCGTGACCCTGCCGCTGCTGGTTCCGGGCATCCTGGCCGGCGCCTTCCTGGTGTTCATCCAGTCGCTCGACAATGTCTCGGTCTCGCTCTTTCTCGCCGATGCGCGCACCACGGTTCTGCCGCTTCGGATGTTCGCGATGATCGAGGAATCCCTCGATGTCCGCGTCGCCGCGATGTCCGGCGTCCTGATCGCCGTGACGTTCGTCGTCGTGCTCGTCGGCCGCAAGCTCTTCGGCCCGTCCCGCTAACGCCAGTTGCGCCATCCGCCGGCGCATGAAACAGGACTATCGCATCGTGACCATGAACAGAACTCCGGCATCCGGTCGCCGGATCGAATCCCTGCTCGCCGATTTCGAACCCGATTTCGAGTTCAGCCCGCCCTTGCCGCTGCCGGACGAGGAGTTCGCGGAACGGGTGCGCCGCATCCGCCGCGAGGCGGTGCTGGCCGAGCACGATGCGCTGATCGTCCACACCGATATGGTCGGCTGGTTCCACACCTCGAACGCCTATCTGCGCTACGTCTGCGACTGGATGCGCGAAGGCGTGCTGATCATTCCGACCGACAGCGACAAGGAGATGGTGCTGCTGTCGTTCTTCACCCAGTCGGTCATCCTGCCGCCGGGCGGTGAACCGGTCGGCGTGGACCGGATCTGGCAGATCGGCGCGATCGGCCGCGAATATGCCGACCGGCCGGGCTCGTCGACGGCAAAGACCGCTGAAGCCGCTGCGAAGATTCTGACCGATCTCGGATTGTCCACCGGCCAGATCGGCCGGCTCGGCGACCGGACCAGCTCATCCCTGTTCGGCCATCTGGACGATCTGATGCCGAAGGCGAAATTCGTCTCCGACAATCCGATCATCGATCGCATGCAGAAGATCCGCTCGCCCCGCGAAATCGAGATGGTCCGGGCGGCCGCGCAGCTGATCTCCATCGGCACCCAGGCCGCCTATCATGTCATCCGTCCCGGCGTGACCGACGCCGAGATCTATGCGGCCTTCACCTTCGCCCAGCTGGCCCGCGGCGGCGAGACCGGCGACGGCTACCAGATCGGCATCAACCAGTACGGCACGCATTGCGGCAAGCCTTATGGCCGCGTGGTGCGCCCCGGCGACCTGATCAACCTCTATGTCTCCAACGTCACCTATCAGGGCTACACGGCGCAGACCGCGCGCATGATCGCAGTGGGCGAAATCACGGCACGGCAGGAGAAGGTGCTCGCCGCCTGCACGGAAGGCGTCAGGCGCGCGGAACGATTGATCCGCCCCGGTGCACTCGTCAGCGACGTCAACAACGCCGCGTTCAGTTCCTACGTCGAGCATGGTCTGCTCACCTCGCCGCATGCGCGCACCATGCCCTACAACTGGCAGGCGGCCGACGACGGCGGTCCGCGGCTCGTGCCCTTGCAATATGTGCCGGACGCCGACTGGGAGGCGCGCGGACGCCGGCTGATGCATGTCTATCCCGCCACCCATGGCCCCCATAATCCGAATCTCGGTCATTCGGTCGGCATGGCGGGCGCGCAGAACAGCTTCAACGTCTCCTCGCACAACCATGACAGGCTCGAGGAAGGAATGGTGTTCGTGCTGCATGCTCAGTGGCTCGAAGCTCAGTCGGCCGGCTGCAATATCGGTGATTGCTACCTCGTCACGTCCGATGGCTTCGAGAACCTCAGCCGCCATACACCGCTCGAAACCTTCCGTGTTCCGGGGTTCCGATGAACGTGTTGGAGAGGCGCGGGCACGCCCATTTCGATTTCGCGGCCCTGACGGAGCGCGAGCGCTACAAGCTGCTGATCGGAACGGTCATTCCCCGGCCGATCGCGCTGGTGACGACCCTGAGCCGTGACGGCCGGCCCAATGCCGGGCCGTTCAGCTTCTTCAACGTGCTCACGCATGACCCGGCGATCGTCGCCATCGGCGTGGAGAACCATGCCGATATGAGCTTCAAGGACACCGCGCGCAACATCCGCGAGACCGGCGAGTTCACCGTGCACATCTGCGACACCGCTCTGGCCGAACGGATGGAGATCTGTGCCATCAAGTTCGGTCCCGAGGTCAATGAGCTGGAGCAAGCCGGCCTTGAGACGACGCCGGGCGAAATGGTCCGCAGCCCAAGGATTCTGGCGGCGCCGGCAGCGCTGGAATGCCGCAGATACATGACCCTTCAGCTCAGCCCGGCGCGTGAGATCATTCTCGGCGAGGTGCTCGGGGTGTTCGTGCGCACCGACGCGGTCGACGCGCGAAGCCTCCATGTCGACCAGCACAAGATGGACGCGATCGGCCGGCTCGGCGGGCACAGCTACGCGCGAACGCAAGACCAGTTCGAGATCAAGACGCTGACCCCCGACCAGTTCCACCACCGCCGAGCATAACGCTGTCTCGCTCGCCCGGCCCATGATTCGACTGCCTCGGTCGTGGCGTGGGGCCGCCCGGCGTCGGCGTCTGGTCTGTGATTGGCTGGTCCCGTGGGAGAGACCTGTCAGGCTGGGATGCACCCTTTCGCCGGGAAGGATTTGGCGGCGTCTCGATCAAGGCGCTCGAGGCGGCGACCGGGCTGACCTCCGGCAGCATCTACAACGCCTATGGCGACAAGGACGGGCTCTACCGGGCCGCCTTCATGGCCACGCTGATCATGACGGCAAAGCTCAACGACATCGATCCGCAGGCGTACCTTGCCGACGTTCTTGCCCGCATCGCGGACACGCCGATTACCAGGCTGGAGCAACTGCTTCCGTGGAACTGGACACCGCCGACTGTCGACGCTCAAGCGGCCTGACCTGCTTCCTAAGTCAAGCGGTCAACAGATCTACCAATCTCAGCTAACGCGTGAAGGCGTTTTGCAGGAGTGCCGGCGGCAGCACGCCGGAGCTATGTTGTCCATTCAGGTGCATCATCCGACCGTAGCGAGCTGGAGACACACCCGCGTATCGGGCAAAGGCGACGCTGAAAGTACTGGACGAACTGTAACCAACGCGTTCAGCGACTTGATCCAAGCCAAGCTCTTGTCCGCGAAGGAGACGTCCGGCCAAAGCCATACGCCACGCCAAAAGGTATTCCATCGGCGGCATGCCCACTGTCCGGCTGAAACGGGCGAAGAAGGCCGAGCGCGACAAAGACGCTTCGAAAGCCAGTCCAGCAACCGTCCAGGGATATTCCGGACGCGCATGGAAGGCGCGCAGCGCGGCTGCAACGCGATCATCGGCAAGACCGCGAGCCAAGCCCGGCGGCGCATTCTGTATCTCACCACCGCATCGCAATGCCTCGATCAGCAATACCTCCAGCAGCCGTTCGAGCACAAGTTCGCGTGCCGGTCGATGCGCAAGGGTCTCGTCGCCGACCAATTGCGTCAGCGTCGCGAGCCGCGGCTCTCCGCGCGCAAGGACGACATGTGGAAGCAGCGGCACGAGCAGAGCCACTTCCGGCGAACCGAACGAACAATGCCCGATCCGGATGCGGAGGTTTGGCGGCTCGTCTTCCCGGCCGACACGAAAACAGCCCTTGCCAACCTCGATCGGTTCTCTTGATGTCTCGTCCTGCGGCAAGTCCAGGCTTTCCTTGATCAAGTCGCGCATGGCCGGAACCAGCAGGAAATCCCCGGCCTGCAAGATCAGGGGCGGTTGCCCGTCGACCGTCACACGGCAATGCCCCTCCAGCACCGCGCAGTAAAAAGGATCTCCCGTTCCCTTGCGGCGGAACCTCCAGGAGCCGGCGCACTCAATAAGCTTGGAAAAGCGGGCCGTTGGTTGGAGCAGCGTTACGACTTCGGCGAGAGGATCGGCGGTCATTCAGGACCATTTCAAAAGAAATCAATACCCCGAGCCATATCACGTCCTGGGTGGCTCAGCTAGATTGTCGTCAACATCAACACGCGGAGATTCTTATGCCGGCAATCCTCATCACGGGCTGCTCTTCTGGCTTCGGGCTGGAGACCGCCCGGCTGTTTCTCGATCGTGGCTGGGATGTGGCGGCCACCATGCGAACACCCGACCCCAAGATAATTCCGGCGTCCGAGAGGCTCCGCATCCTACAACTCGACGTCACCGATCCGGCCAGTGTCGCCCGTTCCGTCACCGAGGCTGGTCCGATCGACGTCCTGGTCAACAATGCCGGCTTCGGCGTGCCGTCGCCGGTCGAACTGACCGAACCCAACATGGCGCGCGCCATGTTCGAGACCAACACGCTGGGCACGCTCGCAATGATCCAGGCGGTACTCCCATCGTTTCGTGAGCGCCGGTCGGGTATCATCATCAACATCTCATCGTCGACCACGCTCAAGTCGCAGCCAATGGTCGGCGTATACAGGGCCAGCAAGGCGGCGGTGAACTCCATAACCGAGACGCTGGCCGTGGAAGTGCGCGAGTTTGGTGTGCGCGCCCATCTGGTCATACCGGGGAGCGCACCCGAGACGCGGTTCGGCGACAACGGCATTCCGCATCTGCGGGGCCGCGACAACGCCGACTATGCGCCGATGATCGAGCGCATCGTTGCACACATGCGCAACCAGTCGGGACCGATAACCCACCCGTCGGACGTCGCTGCGGCGATCTGGCGATGTGCCACGGATCCAGCATCGCCATTCCGCCTCGCCGCAGGACGCGATGCGGAAGCCTTGATGGCGGAGGCGGAATAAACTGCTTGCGTCAACTTAGCTCGCCATTCGCAGATTGATTTCGGACAGAGATGTGGCGGGCGCCACCGCCCCGGCCCCCGCCCAGTGTGTTCGGGGGAACTCGTCTGCCCTGGGGAGCGGAGTGCATGAGTGGTTTCGAGAGTCCCGCGGTTGGCCCGGCTGACTGGGAAGGGGCACCTCCGGTCATGTCCGCTCTCCGGCGCCCGCTGCGACGGCCGGCTGGGGGTGCCTTCGCCGGGCTGGGTTGGCCGGAAAGGGCTGGAAGCCTATGGCCTTGAGTGCTGTCCGGTATCAAGGCGCCGACGTGATAACCGGATATGGCGCTCTCCAGTCCGATGAACTGACCGCGCGTGGGGATGAGGACGGCTTCTCGGGGGCTGGCCTCCCGACGCACGCTGATGGGTTGACTCTGGATTTAAATTGATCATTCTAGAATGGTCATTTCAAATCGAGTGCCGTGATGGCTCGAACGCGATCATTCGACGAGGGGCATGTCCTGTGGGCGGCGATGGATGCCTTTCGCCGGGAAGGATTTGGCGGCGTCTCGATCAAGGCGCTCGAGGCGGCGACCGGGCTGACCTCCGGCAGCATCTACAACGCCTATGGCGACAAGGACGGGCTCTACCGGGCCGCCTTCAACCACTACATCGACGCCGTCATCCGTCGCAGGCTCGAAACCTATGCCGGCGAAGCCGCCGGCCTCGACGGACTCGAGCAGCTGTTCCTGTCGATGCTGTGCTCTCCCGAGGCCGATAGCCACGGCTGCCTTCTGACCAACGCTGCGGTCGAGTTCGGCGCCCGGCCCTCGGTCGCGACCGACGGGGTGCGGGACGGCTTCGCCCTGCTCGAGCAAGGGATGCGACGAGTGCTGGAGCGCGAGATCGCCGGTGATCGCGTCGACCTGGTCGTCACGCGGCTCCTTCTTCTCTACCAGGGAATTCTCGTGCTGGTCCGCGCCGGGCGCGACGTCGCGGCCTGCGTAGATGTGATCCACGCCGAATTCAACCAGCTCCGCGAGATGCGATCATGACGGATATGTCCCGCAGGAGGGTCCTCGCCGGCATCGGCGCGGCCCTCACGGCCCCGCTCGTTCCCGCTTTCGGCGACCAGGCCGCCATGCCGCCGGTCCGCATGATCGAGGCCAACGGCATCCGCATGGCCGTGTACGAGGCAGGGGCCGGGCCGGCGGTCGTGCTCCTGCATGGCTTCCCGGAGCTCGCCTTTTCCTGGCGGCACCAGATCCCGGCGCTCGCGGCCGCGGGCTATCGCGTCATCGCGCCGGACATGCGCGGCTACGGTCTGACCGACCGGCCGGCCCGTGTCGAGGACTACGACCTGGCGCATCTGACCGGCGACCTGGTCGGGCTGCTCGACGCTCTCGACATCGAGCGGGCGGTGTTCATGGGGCATGATTGGGGCGGCCTGGTGGCCTGGCAGATGCCGCTCTTCCACGAGAGCCGCGTCGCCGGCGTGATCGGCGTGAACACCCCCTTCGTCCCGCATGAGATGCTCTGGCTGCATCCCGACCTGATCCGGGACCTGATGCCTCCGGGCAAGTCGTTCGTCCCGGATCCGCACGAGGATCCGATCGTCCAGATGCGCCGGGTCTACAGCCCCGATATGTACGTGCTGATGTTCCAGGATGGGGATCTCGGCGACAGGCTGATGGCCCGCGACGTGCGCCGCACCTTCCGGACGGTCATGCGCAAGGATGTGATCAGCCGTGCGGCGTACATGAAGCTGCCGCGCGAGGCGCGTCACATGACATTCCTCACGCCGCTTGGGGCTCCCGAGCCGGAAACGCTGCCCGGGAAGCCGATCCTCACCCCCGAGGAGCTCGACGTCTATGTGCGCAGCTTCGAGCGGACCGGCTTCACGCCCGGCATCAACTGGTACCGCAACCTGTCGCGGAACTGGCAGGCCGGCCTTGCGGTCGACCAGACCGTCCGGGTGCCCTCGCTGATGATCAGCGCGGAGGACGACGTGGTGCTCACCCCCGCCATGGCGGACGGGATGGAGGCCTGCGTCCCCGACCTGGAGAAGCACGTCATCGCCGGTTGCGGGCATTGGACGCCGCAGGAGAGGCCGGCGGAGCTCAACGCGCTGGCCGTCAGCTGGCTGAATCGGCGTTTCCCTGCGTGACGTCCCGTCGGCATTGGGGCCGGGAGGAAGCCGCATGAAGATCGGATTCATCGGGGCAGGGGAGATGACCGGAGTGCTGGGCCGGCGCCTGGTCCTGCTCGGGCATGAGGTGCTGATCGGATCCCGCAGTCCGGATAAGGCCCGAAAGATCGCGGCAGCGATCGGCGCCGGTCGCGCCGGTTCCTATGACGATGCCGCTGCCTTCGGCGAGATCGTCTTCGTCGCTCTGCACAACAACGCTGTTCTCCCTGCCCTGGCCGGCGTCGCGCCTGGCTTGCTGGCCGGCAAGATCCTGGTCGACTGCAACAATCCCGTCGATCCGCCGGATTTCGAGAACCGCTACGGATCCGCCGGTTCGCTCGCCGAGGACATCGCCCGGGCGGTTCCCACGGCGCGGGTCGTGAAGGCCTTCAACACGATCTACGCCGAGCTCATCGAGAGCGACATGCCGCTTCCGGGCGGAGCGCCGATCAACCTCTTCATCGCCGGGGACGATCCTGCGGCCAAATCGGCGATCGACGCCATCGGCCGGCAGCTCGGCTATGCCGTTGTCGACGCTGGAGGCCTGCGCAAGGCGCGCCATCTGGAGAACCTGGCGGCCTTCGAAATCGATATCGTCTTCGGCCGAGGGTTTGCGCCCTATGTCGCGCTCACCCTCTCGGCGGGCCGGGCGGTCGGTCAAGTCGTCGATGACGCAGCGACGACGCCGGAAACTGGCTGACCGCGGCACGTCCGCTTCCAGACGTGAACACGATGACTGCTTTTTGGGCCCGCGTGCGATGGCTGCTATGGACCGGATGCGTCCTGAGCTCTGCCCTAAGGTCCGGTCGTCACCCTTTCCGGCCACGCGGCAGGGCGACGCCGTGGTTCCTCGTATCGCTTCCCGCCCCTTGCAGCCACGGCTCTTGTCTGTCCGGAACCGCGATCAGTCTCTACGCCGGAAACAGGTGCTTCGCCATGAAATCCACGAACACCCGCAGCTTCGGCGCGGGGTAGCGGCTCGACGGCCACAGCAGGCGGAACGCGCCCTCATGCGCGGTGTGGTCGGCCAGCACCACCGCCAGCCGGCCGTCCTCGACCTGGCGGCGGATGGCGAAGTCGGGCAGGCAGGCGATGCCCAGCCCCTGTTCGGCCAGGGCGATCAGCGGCTCGATCGTGTTCGCGACCGCCGTGCTCGACAGGGCAATGTCCCTGCCGCCGCGCAGCGGCCAGGGCTCGAACTTGCCGCTGGTGGCGAAGCGGTGCTGCAGGCAGGCATGGCCGGCCAACTCCTCCGGCGTCCGCGGCACGCCGCGGCGCTCGAGATAGGAGGGCGCGGCCACGAGCTGCAGCCGGAACACGCCCAGGAAGCGGCTCATCAGGCGGGAATCGCTCACCTCGCCGGCGCGGATCACGGCGTCGAAGCCCTCCTCGATCACATCGACCAGCCGGTCGGTGAAGTCCAGGTCCAGCTCGATCTCGGGATAGGCGCGCATGAAGGCGCCCAGCGTCGGCATCATCAGCATGCCGGCCAGCGGCAGGCTGACGCGCAGCCGGCCGCGCGGCGCGCCCCGGGTCTGCGCCAGCTCGGTCTCCGCGCTCTCGATCTCGCTGAAGATCCGACGGCAGCGCTCCAGGAACAGCGCGCCTTCCGGCGTCAGCGTCACCGAGCGGGTCGAGCGGTGCAGCAGGCGCACGCCCAGCCGCTCTTCCAGCCGCGCCACCGCCTTGCCGACGGCGGAGGAGGAGACGCCGAGCTGCCGCCCCGCCGCGGTGAAGCTGCGGGCGTCGGCCGCCCGGACGAAGGCGTCGAGCGCGCCGAGGCTGTCGGTGTGCCGCATCGTCATTCCGGACATCAGTCTCTCAAGTGTCCGGAACTATAGCCCAGTTCTCCGGAATGCGCGGCGGCCTCACATTCTCGGCAGTTCCCGACACGAGGAGGCAAGGATGGACGCCCCGCAGCATCACGACCGGTTCCCGTATTCGGCCATCGTCGACCGGCCGCCGCTGCGCTGGCCGAACGGTGCCCGGGTGGCGGTCTGGGTGGTCCCGAACATCGAGCATTTCCTGTTCGACCGGCCGTCGAGCTCGATCAACCCGCACACCGCCGGCCTCGTCCCGGACGTGCTGAACTATTCCTGGCGCGACTACGGCGTCCGGGTCGGCATCTGGCGGCTGATGGAGGTGATGGAGAAGCACGGCTTCAAGGGCACGGTGGCGCTCAACTCCGACGTCGTCCGGCACTATCCCCGCATCATCGAGGCGGGGCAGGCGCTGGGCTGGGAGTGGATGGGCCACGGCATGACCAACTCGACGCTGATCCACGCCCAGCCGGAGGAGGAGGAGCGGGAGATCGTGCGCGGCGTCGTCGACACGATCGAACGGGCCACCGGCCGGCGGCCCCGCGGCTGGCTCAGCCCGGCGCTGACGGAATCGCACCGCACGCTCGACCTCCTGGCCGAGGCCGGCATCGACTACGTCGCCAACTGGGTCAATGACGAGCAGCCCTATCCGATGCGGGTGAAGTCGGGGTCGATGCTGTCGCTGCCCTATTCGATCGAGATCAACGACTTCAACGCCTTCCTCTTCCAGGGCCAGACCGGCGAGCAGTTCGCGCAGACCATCCGCGACCAGTTCGACGTCCTCTACGAGGACGGCGCCGCGACCGGCCGGGTGATGGGCATCGCCCTGCACCCGTTCCTGATCGGCCATCCGCACCGGGCCCGGCACTTCGCCGCGGCGCTCGCGCACATCGCCGCGCATGACGGCGTCTGGCTGGCCACCGGCAGCGAGATCGCCGACTGGTACCGGAAGGCCCGTGCGGAAGCCTAGCCGGCGGCGGCCATGGCCGGTTCCCGGCCCGGCAGCGCGCGGGGCAGGTCGGTCTCCGCCAGCGTCCTGACGGCGCCGGCGGCCAGGGCGTGGAGCGGCTTGCGCTGCCGGGTCGCCAGGACGACGGCCGCGCCGGCCGCGGCCCCCATGATCATCCAGTGCGGCTCCATCCTCAGGCTGGCGAAGGCGACATGGGTGGCGGAGGCGGCGACCGGGACCAGGAGGTTGGAGGCTTCCTCCGCCTTCGGCAGCAGCATGCCGTAGCGGATGCCGTAGCGGTCGCATTTGCCGAAGATCATGCCTTCCCGGACCGCCCGCTCCCCGTCGGCGGTCACCGTCCACTGGATCGGCTTGCAGTCCAGCGGATAGCGGCCGATCCCGATATCGGCCGCCGGATCCAGCCTGGCGCCCAGCACGTCGTGCTCCGTCAGGGTATCGGCCCCCCGCAGGCGGCGGCCTTCGCGGACATACAGCATCGGCGGCCAGCCGTCGGTCCCGTGATACTCGTCGCGGCAGAAGCCGAACTCCGAGAAGAACCGCCGCGTCTCCTCGGGAACGCTCTCGTCGGTCCGGATGAAGTGCAGGATCCTGGCCGTATAGTCGCGATAGATGGCGGCGATCCGCTGGCGGCCGGCCGGGCCGGAGTTGAGCCAGTCCATGCCGGCGAGCGGCAGGTTGATCGGCGCCGCATGCCCGGAATTCATGTCGTATTTGCCGCCCTGCAGCCGGGCGAGGTTGAAGAAGATCGAATTGAAGGTGGTGCCGTGGACGATGGCGACGGCGCCGGCGCCCTGTCTCCGGCCCGACAGGGCCAGCCGCCGGAACAGCTCCATATCGGCCCGGTCGTAGCGGTCGGGCTCGGGGATCGGCATCCGGTTGTCGGGATTGCGGGTCAGCGTCAGCCGATAGCAGAAGGCCTGCAGCCGCGAATCCCCGCCGCCCAGCCTGACGCCGTCGGGCGGCAGCAGGAACGGCAGCAGCTGTCCCCGGTCGTTCCGGGCCGGGATCGGTTCGTCGAGGGGGGCGGGCAGCATGCGGCCGAGCCTGCGGCGCCCCGCCAGGCTCTCGCCATAGGCGTCGGCGCTCTCGCGGCCGACGGCGTGGGACACCCTGGCCAGCGGCAGCAGGTCCCCCTCATAGGTCGCGTCGATCCAGAAGGCGGACCAGATGGTGTCGCCGTCCTCGAGCGTCGCGTGGCTGAGGGCCGGGCCGGACTTGACGACCGACGCGATCCGGATCCCGGTCCTGACCTCCGCGCCGGCCTCGGCCAGCAGGCCCCGGAAGATCCCGCCCAGGACATGCGGCTCGGCCCTGAACTCGACGTCCTCGCTGCCATAGGCCGCGCCGGCCCGCCGGAAGACCTCCCGGGATGCCCCGCGGAGGATGGCGCCGCTGCCGATGATGTCGGTCGCGTTCAGCCCGCTGGTCATCAGGCCGCCGATATGGGCCGTCGGCTCGATCACCAGGACCCGCAGTCCGAGCTTTCCCATCAGGCTGGCGGCGACGATGCCGGACGGGGTGGCGCCATACACGACCGAATCATAATATTTCACGGAAATCCTCCATCCCGGTGCTCGCGAGGGGCAATTCCCTCCCGGATGGTCCGGCGCTTCCCGTTCCCGACGATCCGCGGGCGCATGGCCGATGCTGCCGGGCCGATGCGGGCCAGGCTGCCGATCGGCAGGCGTCGGTCGGATCTTGACGTAGGGCCTGTCGGCCGGCCGCGGCGCTGTCGCGGACGGATGGACGGGCGCGACGCCGTCGTCGTCGGGCCATGGGATTGGCCGGTCCGGATTTCCCCCTGAGCGTGTCCCCCCAAAGGCAGGTCGCCCGGTTCTCCGTCGGCCGCGCCGAGGCCGCCCGGATCGATCCTTGCCTGGGACGATCTTCCGGCATGTCGACGGCGCGCGCAATGCCGCACCGCATCGCTCCGCTTGCCCCGGCCGCTCCGGGCCGCCGGCGGCCGATCAGGGAAGGCGGCTCCGGCCGGACGCACGGCGGTCCGGTACGGCCGGCGCGAAGGGAAAGGGCTCCCGTCGGACCGGTCGATATCTATGGAGAGAACGGGCGGATGGCGTCCCCGGAGAGATTCGAACTCCCGACCCGCTGCTTAGGACGCAGCCGCTCTATCCTGCTGAGCTACGGGGACCCGGGCGCCCTTATAGCAAGCCGGCGAGGGCGATGACACCCCCGCCGTGATGTCGCGGCGCGGAGGCCGGATGCGAAGAAGGCCACCCCCGCGCCGGGCGGGGGTGGCCTCTCCGTTTCGCCCGAGACCGGATGCCCGCCTCAGTCCTCGACGAAGCTGCGCTGGAAGGCGTGCACCAGCGGGTCGACCGCGTATTGCAGGGCGGTGCGGGTGCCGGTCTGGATCGAGGCCTCGGCCGGCATGCCGGCGGACAGGTTGATCTGCGGCGCCACCTGCTTCAGCAGCGTCGGGTCGACCTCGACCTTGGCCAGGAAGTAGGACCGCTTGGTCTGCTCGTCCTGGGTGCTGTCGGCGGCGACATAGATCACGCGGCCGTCGATCCGCGGCATGTTGCGCTGGTGATAGGCGGTGAAGCGGACCAGCGCCGACTGCCCCTCGCGCACCGTGTCGATGTCGTTCGGCTGCACCTGCACGTCGATCACCAGCCGCTCGTTCTTCGGCACCAGCTCCAGGATCGGCGCGCCCGGCTGGATGACGCCGCCGAGCGTGTGGTACTTCAGGTTCACCACGACGCCGTCGACCGGCGCCAGGATGCGGGTGCGGCCGACCACGTCGCCGGTGGACCGCAGCTTCTCCTCCAGCTGGGCCAGCTCCTTCTGGGTGCTGGCGCGCTCCTGGGCGATCTTGTCGCGGAAGTCGCTGTCCAGCGCCAGGATCCGCATCTGGCTCTCGCCGATGGTCTGCTCGGCCTTGGCGATGGAGGAGGTGTCGGACGCCCGCTGCCCCTCGATCTGGGCCTGGCCGCGCTGCAGCTGCAGCAGGCGCGTCCTGCGCTCCAGCCCCTTGGCCACCAGCGGGGCGACGCCGTCGATCTCCTGCTGGATCAGGTCGAGCTGGGTGTTCGCCGCGGTGATCTGGGCGCGCAGCCCCTCGATGTCGGCGCGGCTCTGGGCCACGCGCTGCTCCAGCACCGACTTCTGGCCCAGGATCGATTCGCGGCGGGAGACGAACTGCTCCTGCTGCGCCCGCACCAGGGCCGCGGCCACCGGGTTCTTCGCCGCCTCGTCCAGCACCTCCTGCGGCATGGCGATCGAGGCCGCGCCGGCCTGCTCGGCGTCCAGCCGGGCAAGCGCCGCGATGTCGGCCAGGCGCTGCATGCGCACCGAATCATAGCTGGCCAGGTCGCGCGTGTCGTCGAGCACCAGCAGCGTGTCGCCGGCCTTGACCTCGGCGCCGTCCCTGACCAGGAGCTCGCGGATGATGCCGCCTTCCAGGTGCTGCACCGTGCGCCGGTTGCCTTCCGGGCTGACCACGCCGTTGGCGATCGCGGCCGAGGCCAGCGGGGCCACCGCGGCCCAGGCGCCGAAGCCGAAGACGAAGACGCCGATCACGACGCCGCCGATCAGGCTGAGGCGGTTCAGGCCGTAGGCGTTGCGCTTCAGCGCCGCGACCGTCCCATCCGGCGGAGCGGGCAGGCGGGGGCTGCTGCGGACGGCTGGCGGCAGTGGCTGTCCAGGCTCCTGAGGGATAAGCGACATTTTCCGAACTTCCCTTTGGCGCCGGCGTGGTCTCTGCGGCGCGTGGTCCAGCGATGCGGGCCAGAACCTCGGCCCGCGGTCCGAGCAGCGCGATCTCGCCGTCGCGCATCACCAGGAGGCGGTCGGCATCGGCTAGGATCTGCGGACGGTGGGCGACGATGACGACGGTCGTGCCCTGGGCCTTCAGCCCGGCGATCGTGCCCATCAGCGCCGCCTCGCCATCCGCGTCGAGGTTGGAGTTGGGCTCGTCCAGCACCACCAGCTTGGGGTTGCCGAACACGGCGCGGGCCAGGCCGACGCGCTGGCGCTGCCCGCCCGACAGCGGCACCCCGCCGTCGCCGATCGGCGTGTCGTAGCCCTGCGGCAGCCGCACGATCATGTCGTGCACGCCGGCCAGCTGCGCCGCCGCCACCACCGCCTCGGAGTCGACCTCGCCCATGCGGGCGATGTTCTCGGCCACCGTGCCGGGGAAGATGTCGACCGCCTGCGGCAGATAGCCGAGATACGGCCCCAGCGTCTCCGGCGACCATTGCCCGAGATCGGCGCCGTCGAGCCGGACCGCGCCGTCGGTCGGCGGGTAGATGCCGCACAGCAGGCGGCACAGCGTGCTCTTGCCCGAGGCCGAGGGCCCGACCACGCCCAGCACCTCGCCGGCCGCGATCTCGAAGCTGACGCGCTTGATGATCGGGGTCTTGGCCTGCGGCGCCACGAACACCAGCTTGTCGATCTGCACCTTGCCGGTCGGCGGCGGCAGGGTCAGCCCGTCGCGGCGCTTCGGCAGGGCGGTCAGGATCTTCTCGATCGATTCATAGGACTGGCGGGCGCTGATGAACTGGCGCCAGGAGCTGATCGCCTGCTCGACCGGGGCCAGCGCGCGGGACAGGATCATCGACCCGGCGATCATGCCGCCCGAGGTCAGCTCGCCGTGCAGCAGCAGATAGGCGCCGACGCCCATCACCAGGCTCTGCACGAAGATGCGGACGAATTTCGAGGCGCCGGCGATGATCGACGACAGGTCGGCGCCCTTCTCCTGGCCCTGCAGCGCCGCCTCCTGGTCCCGCCGCCAGCGGGTCAGCAGCGCCGGCAGCATGCCCATGGCGCGTACCGTCTCGGCGCTGCGGATGGCGCCCTCGGCCTGGCGCTGGGCGGTGACCTGCAGCTTGTTGGCGTCGGTGGTCGGGCCGCGCAGCATCTTCTCATTGGCCAGCGCCAGCCCGAACAGCACGATGGCGGACAGCAGGGCCGTGACCCCGAGCGCCCAGTGCAGCAGGAACATGACGATGATGAAGACCGGCGCCCAGGGGGCGTCGAACAGCGGGCCGATCGCCGGACCGCCGATGAAGGCGCGGATCTGCGACAGGTCGCGCAGCGCCTGGCCGCCCACCGGCGCGCCCAGCACGGCGCCGTTCACCCCGGTCTCGACCAGCGTGCCGGCCAGCTGGCGCTCGAACCGGGTGCCGATCCGGGCCAGGAGGGCCGAGCGCAGCCCGTCGATCCAGCCGAGGATGATGAAGGCGAAGCAGGCGACGATGGTCAGGAACACCAGCGTCTCGATATGGGCGCTGCCCAGCACCCGGTCGAACAGCTGGTAGGAGTAGAGCGGCGACACCATGACGAGGAGGTTGATGACGAAGCTGAACGCCCCCGCCACCAGGAACCATGGCCTGACCGATTGCAGGGCCCGGCGGGCGGCGCTCGGCGGTGTCGATTCGGTCTTCGCCATAATGTCTTTTATCCCCTCGTCGGCGTCCCCAGGCGCCAGCGCCCGAAGCCGACTTTATATACCGGCTTATACTGATCGAGAAACAGACCGCCTCGCTACCGGAAAGCGAACTGAAACCCCCTGAGGACCCGTATTTGAATAATTCATTCCGAGTTTTGTAACTGTCTCACAGGGAACACCCATTGTCTCGACAGATTCTGCGCTTCGCTTGGCAAAATTCTGACCGTTTCGCGACCGATCCTTGACCCCTTGGCGGCGGGGCCGGTCGGGCGCTAGGATGGCCCCGCATGGAACAAAGAAGCAACTCAGCCCGGATATCCGGGCTAGACTCCCTGGCGCGGCTGCAGACGGTGCAGGTCACGCGCGGCGTCCGGCGCTGGTTCGCCGCCGCCGGCCAGGCCAGCCTGCCGGAGTTCGGCCTGCCCGACGGCCGTCGGGCCGACATCTTCGCGGTCGACGGGGCGGGCGGCATCACCCTGGTCGAGGTCAAGGTCTCGATCGCCGATTTCCGCGGCGACCGGAAATGGCCGAACTACGCCGCCTACTGCGATCGTTTCTGCTTCGCCGTGCCGGAGGATTTCCCGCAGGAGCTGATCGGCCCGGATTGCGGCCTGATCGTCGCCGACGGCTTCGACGCCGTGCTGCTGCGCCCGCCGCCGGAACATCGCCTGCCGCCGCCCCGGCGCAAGGCCCTGGTGCTGGAGTTCGGCCGCGTCGCGGCCCAGCGCCTGCACCTGCTGGAGGACGAAGGCGCGCTGGTCGGCTGGCGCGGCACCGGCGCGATCTGAGCGGGATGGCTACGCCCGCGCGTTGCGGGGGCCGGCCGTGCTGCCACGCACCAGCAGCCGGTTCGGCAGCGTGGTCTTGAGCGGCGGGGCGGCGGCATCGCCGTCCAGCAGCGCCAGCAGCATCTCGGCGGCCTTCGCCCCCAGCTCCGCCGTCGGCTGCCGCAGCGTGGTCAGGGGCGGCTCGCAGAAGGCGCCCACCGGAACCCCGTCGAAGCCCAGGACGGACACGTCGCCGGGCACGGCCGCCCCCTGCGCCCGCACCGTGCTCATGAAGGCGATCGCGGCGCCGTCCCAGCAGGCGACGGCCGCGGTCGGGCGCCGCTCCCGCGCCAGATAGGCCCGGGCGGCGCGGATGCCGCTCTGGAATCCGTCCTGGAAGGAATGGCCGCCGCCGTGGCGGACCACCGCCCGCTCGGAGAGGCCGGCGGCCGCCAGCGCGTCGGCCAGCCCGCCGAACCGCTCGGCCTCGTGATAGCTGCCGGCCGGGCCGGCGATGTAGAAGAACGACCGGTGGCCCAGGCCGATCAGGTGCAGCACCGCATCGCGCATGGCCTCGCGGTCGTTGCCGACCACGCTCGGAATCCCGGCCGCGCTGCGGTCCTGCAGCACCGACACGACCGGGATGCCGGCGCCGGCGAGCGACCGCCGCCCGAAGGACGGCGGCTCCGCGGCCCCGATCAGGATCGCGCCGCGGACGATGCCGCCGACCGCCAGGTCGGGGATATGCGTCTCTGTCGCCGCGGATCGGCTGCGGCCGGCGATCAGGAGGTTGAAGCCGCTGTCCGACAGGGTCGCGGCGACGGTCTGCAGCACTTCGGGAACGATCTGCGAGGCGCCGTTGGCGATCGCCGGCTCCGACAGCACGGCCATGACGATGTTGGACGCGCCGACGCGCAGGTTCCGGGCAGCGGCGTTGGGGACGTAGCCCAGCTGCTCGGCCGCGGCGAGGATCCGGCGCCGCGTCGTCTCGTTGACCCGGCCGGGATTGGCCAGCGCGCGGCTGACCGTCGACGTCGCGACGCCGGCCAATCTCGCGACATCGCGCATGAGGGGGCCGAAAGCCTCGTGGCCGCTCGGGCGCCTGCCCATAATCCTGCGTATTCTTCCTGCTTTCGCCGCTGCCGTGCCGCCCGGTGACGACGGGTCGTCGCGGGCGGGGGCGGCGGCCCATATGGTCGATCGAAACCATTCCAAAGTGACCCGGGAAAAAGCTCTTGCAAAGCAGGGTAACGTTGCCACTATCTGGCAATCGATTGCCGGCTCGGGTCTCGGCTGGTCCGGGCTGAACGGCCGGGCCTTGCGAGGTCTGCAGAGACACATCACTCCGGAAGGCATCGGCGTCGGTCTTATTCATGTATTAAATTTATAAAATAATGATCAAATTCATTTATCAATATTTGGCATATCCTGACAATTCATCTCTAGGGATTCCGTGCTTTGAGCTGGAGTCTCAAAATTATTTTTGAGAGTGCGAGAAAAATTTCTTGCCGTATTTTCAGTTTTTGTCGATGAATCGGGACGATAGGCGATACGTCCTACCTATCTTGACATTTTTGTTTAATCCTCAATTCCGAGGAGTGCGTTTTCGCGCATACGCCACCTGCGCCGGTGGAACGATCCTATCGAACCCAATCATGAGAAAGCCCAGGGCCGTGCCCGCCTCCGGCGATGCGCGGAGCTTGGCCCCGTGACGGCGCCGCTGACTTCGAAGGAGGGTGCATATCATGGCTGTCATCAACGGAACTGCCGGTAACGATCTCTTCGACGGCTTGAGTACCGCCGATACGTATAACGGCCTCGCCGGCAACGACACGGTGTCCTACGAGACCTCGACGGCCGCCGTGAACGTCAACCTCGTGACGAATTCGGGATCCGGGGGCTTTGCCGCCGGCGATGCCTATTCCAGCATCGAGAACATCAACGGCAGCGCCTTCGCCGACACCCTCGTCGGCGACGCCAATGCCAACATCCTGCGGGGCTTCGACGGCAACGACAACCTCCAGGGCGGGGGCGGGGACGACGTCCTGCGGGGCATTAACGGCGATGACACCCTTGCCGGAGGCGTCGGGAACGACATCCTGGACGGCGGCGCCGGGACGGACGCGCTCGACGGCGGCGACGGCATCGACACCGCCTTCTACGGCAACGCGGCCGCGGCGGTTGCGGTCGACCTGCAGACCGGCGCCGGCAGGGGCGGCGACGGCGACGACACCCTGACCAGTTTCGAGAATGTCACGGCCAGCGCCTTCGACGACAACCTCCGCGGCAACGCGCTGGCGAACGTGCTGGCGGGCGGCGACGGCGCCGACCAGCTCCACGGCTTCGAGGGCGACGACACCCTGCAGGGCGGGGCGGGAGCCGATATCCTCAACGGCGACCAGGGCAATGACACGCTCACCGGCGGGGCCGGCGACGACATCCTGCAGGGGCTCGACGGCGCCGATTCGATCGATGGCGGCGATGGCATCGACACGGCCTTCTATGGCGAGTCGGCGGCAGGGGTCACGGTCGACCTCTCGGCCGGCACCGCCTCGGGCGGCGACGCCGAGGGCGACACGCTGACCGGCATCGAGAACCTCACCGGCTCCGACTCCACCGATCATCTCTACGGCAGCGCCGACGCCAATGTGATCGATGGCGGGGCGGGCGACGACACGCTCCGCGGCGGGGCGGGCGCCGACCAGCTGATCGGCGGCGACGGCTCGGACTTCGCCAATTACCAGGGCTCGGCGGCCGGGGTCACGGTCGACCTGCTGGCCGGCACCGCCTTGGGCGGTGATGCCGACGGCGACACGCTGACCGGCATCGAGAACCTGTACGGCTCGAGCAATGCGGACACCCTGACCGGCAGCAACGACCGCAACATCATTGGCGGCGAGCTGGGCGACGACACCATCATCGGCAATGGCGGCGACGACTCGCTCTCGGGCGAGGCCGGCGACGACAGCCTCGACGGCGGCGACGGCAACGACCGTCTCGTCGGCGGCGCGGGGATCGACACCATCCATGGCGGCATCGGCAACGACTCGATCGACGCCGGCAGCGAGAACGACATCGTCTTCGGCGAGGCCGGCAACGACACCATCCTGGGCGGCGCCGGCGACGACGAGATCGATGGCGGTGAGGGCAGCGACTACATCGAAGGCGGGGCCGGGGCCGACGCCGTCACCGGCGGCGCCGGCATCGACACCGCGGTCTACAGCCACTCCGCCGCAGCGGTGACGGTCGACCTCGCTTCCGGCACCGGCGCGGGCGGCGACGCCCAGGGCGACACGCTGACCGGGATCGAGCAGGTGATCGGCTCGAACCTCGCCGACACCCTCACCGGCGATGCCGGCGCCAACACGCTGTGGGGCGGCGCCGGCGACGACGTGCTCACCGGCGGCGCCGGGGCCGATGTGCTGAAGGGCGGGGCCGGCAACGACAGCTTCGTCTACACCGCGATCGGCGACAGCGCCGCGGCGACCGCCGGCCGGGACGTCATCTCGGACTTCGCCACCGGCGACCGGATCGACCTGTCGGGCATCGACGCGGACGGCAACAGCGCCAACGGCGACACTGCCTTCACCTTCGGCACCGGGAACTTCACCGGCGTCGCGGGCCAGCTGCGGGTGGTGGATTTCGGCGACGGCCGCCAGGGCGTCTATCTCGATGTCGATGGCGACAGGACCCAGGACGCGATCATCACCGTCTATTCCGACCACGCCCTGACCGCGTCGGACTTCGTGCTGTAGTTCTTCCTTGGGGCCGGGCGTCGCAAGGCGCCCGGCCCTTGGGCTTTCTGACGTTTTGCAATGAAATCTTTGAAGGGGACCTGACAATGGCGATCATCAACGGCACGGACGGTGCCGACAACCTGAGCGGCACCGCCGAGAACGACACCATCAGCGGCCTGGGCGGCAACGACCGGCTGATCGGCATGCAGGGCGACGACCTCGTCGACGGCGGCGCCGGTGATGACGAGCTGCACGGCAGCTGGGGCAACGACACGCTGAACGGCGGCGACGGCTTCGACATCATCGCCTATCTCAACTCGGACGCCGCCGTCACGATCAATCTCGGCACTGGCCAGGCGGAAGGGGGCTTTGCCGCTGGGGACAGTTGGTCCGGCATCGAGGGCGTCAGCGGCAGCCAGCTGAACGACAACCTGTGGGGTGATGCGGGAAACAACACGCTCCTCGGCATCGAGGGCGATGACCGGATCATCGGCATGGCGGGCGACGATGTCATCGATGGTGGCGCCGGCAATGACGAGCTGCATGGCAGCTGGGGCGCCGACACGCTCATCGGCGGCGACGGCCACGACGTCACCGCGTATCTCAACTCGGATGCCGGCGTCACGGTCAATCTCGCCACCGGCCAGGCGGAGGGCGGCTACGCCGCCGGGGACCAGCTTTCCGGCATCGAAGGCGTCAGCGGCAGCCAGCTGAACGACATCCTGACCGGGGATGCGGCGGCGAACACGCTCAACGGCATCGAGGGCGACGACATCCTGACCGGCGGCGCGGGCGCGGACGTGATCGACGGCGGCGACGGGTCGGACTTCGCCAGCTACGAGGGCTCGGCCGCCGCGGTGACGGTGGACCTGGTGGCGGGCACCGGCATGGGCGGTGACGCCGAGGGCGACACGCTGGCCAATATCGAGAACCTGCGCGGCTCCGGCTTCGACGACAGCCTGACCGGCAACGACGGCAACAACATCATCTTCGGCGAAGCCGGGGTCGACACCATCAACGGTGGCGGCGGCGTCGATTCGGTCAATGCCGGCAGCGAGAACGATGTGGTCTCCGGCGGGGCCGGCAACGACTCGATCTGGGGCGGCACGGGCGACGACCGGATCGACGGCGGCGACGACAACGACCGCCTCCAGGGCGCGGCCGGGGCCGATGCCCTGACCGGCGGCGCCGGCATCGACACCGCCGTGTACACCGCCAGCCGGACGGGTGTGACGGTCGACCTCGCTTCCGGCACCGGTACCGGCGGCGACGCCCAGGGCGACACGCTGACCGGGATCGAGCAGCTGCAGGGATCCGACGCCAACGACGTCCTCAGCGGCGACGGCGGCGCCAACGGGCTCTGGGGCGGTGCCGGCGACGACGTGCTCAGCGGCGGGGCCGGGGCCGACACGCTGAAGGGCGGGGCCGGCAACGACCGCTTCGTCTATACCGCGGTCGGCGACAGCACGGTGGCGGCGTCCGGCCGGGACGTGATCTCGGATGTCTCGACCGGCGACAGGATCGACCTGTCCGGCATCGATGCCGACGGCAACAGCGCCAACGGCGACACGGCCTTCACCTTCGGCACCGGCAACTTCACCGCCGGCGTCGCCGGGCAGGTGCGGGTGGTGGATTTCGGCGACGGCCGCCAGGGCGTCTATCTCGAGACCACCGGCGACCGGGTCCAGGACGCGATCATCACCGTCTATTCCGACCACGCCCTCACGGCAGCGGACTTCGTGCTGTGATCATCGGCGGCCCGGGTGCAAGGCGCATCCGGGCCGCTCGCAGGGACCATCAGGGATAGCGGGTCAGCGGATCGCCGGCGCCCCGTCCAGCATGACCTCGTCCTCCGGCGCGAAGCCGACGCGCCCCAGCACCCGCCGGGATGCCGGTCTGTCCCCGAAGAGGACGAGATGATCGCCTGCCGTATTGCTCGGAACGGCGGTCCGCGGTTTCGGGACAGGGGAGCTTCAGACTTTACATTTCCTTTTCCCACCAGCCGCGGGTGTTCACGTTAGCGGCGTCAGCGAGAGCTTCCAGCTCTACAATATCGGTGCTGGAGAGCGTCATGGTGCCGGCTCGGACCAGACCATCGACGTGGTTGGGCTTGGTGACGCCGACGATCGGCGTTGTGCCCTTGGCGATGGCCCAAGCCGTCGCGACATCGGCAGCCGCGGCCCCCTGCTTCTGGCCGATCGAGGCGAGCTTGTCCGTCAGCGCCTTCAGCCGGGACAGCATGCCATTGTAGATCTTCGCCCGGTTGCTGCCGTCCGGCAACGGGTTCTCCGGACTGTATTTGCCGCTCAGGGCGCCTTGTTCCAGCACCATATAGGCGAAGAACGGGATGCCCTGGTTGCGGCAGTAGTCCAGGATGCCGGCTTCCTCGGAGCTGCGGTAAAGAAGACTGTAGTGGTTCTGGATGGCTTCGACCCGGAACCCGGCTTCCCTGAGAATCCGGTTGGCGAGCTCGATTTCGCTCAGATTGTGATTCGAGACGCCCACATGCTTGACCTTCCCGCTCTTCAGCAACGGGATCAGGTGCGGAGTCCACCGCGCGACATCGGCCGGGTTGTGAATCCAGTAGAGGTCGATGTAGTCCGTGCCGAGGCGTGCCAGACTCTGCTCCAGCATGTCCGCGACCGGATCGTCGGCGGTCCCTGCGGCCTGCGGGGTGAACTTCGTGGAGAGCTGGCAGTCGCTGCGGGCGTAGGGCTTCAGCACCTCCCCGAGCACGGTCTCTGAACGGCCCATCCCGTATACCACGGCGGTATCCCACAAGGTGAAGCCGGCCGCATGCGCCTTGTCCGCGACCTCTTCCAGGTCAGCCTGAGTCAGGTGGCTGCCGAAGTAGCCGTCGCCAGCCTCGCCGCTGTCGCCCCAAGCCCAGGTCCCCAGCGCGACCTTGGGAAGTTTCAGATTGTCGAATGTCATGTTCGCTCCATGCCTGTTCCGCAGCCCGGTTTGCCGTGACCCGGGCGCTGCCGGCATCGTGATGCGTGGTGACGCCGAGCCGTTAGCCCGATAGGCCGGGATTTCTGCCCGATCCTCCAGAAGCCGCGTCGCGCGTTTACGACCTTCCGCGCGCGTGCGACGATCCGTTTCATGGAACCACTGACTGGAATCGCCGGGATAATTGCCCGGCATGTCTCGAGGGATGGCTTTCACGGCACCTCGATCGAACGTATGACGCTTGTTCGATCCTCCGCGGTCACAATGCCGATGCCGAATGTCTACCGGCCGCAACTGTGCCTCGTCGCGCAGGGGCGAAAGGAGGTCACGCTGGGCGACCGCGTGTTCAGATATGCACCGGGCCGCTATGGGATCGTCACCCATGACCTGCCGGTAACGGGTCAGGTGGTCGAGGCGACGCCCGATAGGCCCTATCTCTGCCTGTACCTCGATTTCGATCCGGTCATGCTGGGGCAGTTGGCGTTGCGCGTGCCGCCTCCGCCCCGAGCGCCCTCACCGCCCATAGGCAAGACGGTGTCCGACGCCGGTACCGAACTACTCGACGCGGTCCTGCGCCTGCTGCGTCTGCTCGACGATCCGGCAGCGCTGCCCGTGCTCGGGCCGCTTGCCGAGCAGGAAATTCTCTATCGCCTGCTGGTCGGCCCGGACGGCGCCAGGATGCGCCACATCACCTCCAGCCAGGGTCGGGTGGCCCAGATCGGCCGCGCCATCGCCTGGATCGGGCAGCACGTCCGGGAACGGTTCAGCATCGAACGGCTTGCCGCGGAAGTGGGCATGAGTCCGTCGAGCCTGCACGAGCATTTTCGCGCCGTAACGGCGATGACGCCGCTGCAGTTTCAGAAGCAGCTCCGGCTGCAGGACGCGCGCAGCCTGATGCTGGTAGAGGACATCGACATCACGACCGCCGCCCTCCGTGTGGGTTACGAAAGCCCTTCGCAGTTCAGTCGCGAATATCGCCGCCACTTTGGAGAACCGCCGGCACGCGACATAGCCCGTTTGCGCGCCTCGCCGGGCTTGGCAGTGGTGGCTTGAGTTCAGCCTGCCGATGTCGGCGCATCAGAATACCGCTCTTAAGTGCGCGCCCGGCTATACCAGCGGCTCCGCCTCCGGATCGCCATGGTGCCTCGCACCTCGCGATGACGCGGAAGGCCGATGAGGGCCAAGATGGTGCTGTAAACACAATGTTCATTGCGAGGGCGGCTTGTTCGTGTTCATGCTATGTTCCATGGACGCGACGCAGACCGATCGGACATCGGAGGCCGCGCCCGCTCCTCAGGAGGAGCGGACGGCCCGGCATCTGCGCATGCTCGCCCGGGCGGCGGACGTCCATATGGAGATCATCGAGGCCACCCGCACCGAAGCGGTGGAGGCGCCGCAGCCCGGCGTCGACTATGGCCAGCGGATCGCCGTCGTCACCCGGTCGCTGCGTCTGACCCTGCTGCTGGAGGCCAAGCTGTCGCGGCAGGCGGAGGAGAAGCGCAAGGCGGCGGCGCAGCGCGAGGCGGCGCAGGAGGACTGGCACGGGCTGCGGGTGAATCTCGCGATGATGGCGGCGGCCTATGAGGTGTCCGGGGACGGCGAGGAGGCCGACCGCCGTGAAGCCGAGATGCATGAGCGGCTGGAGCGGCCGGAGGTGGTGGAGCTGATCGAGGCCAGCCGGCCGGAGGTGGCGGTGGCGGCGTTGTGCCGGCGCTGGGGCTATCCGGTGCGGGTGGAGCAGTGGCTGGAGATGGCCGACGAGGCGATGGAGGAGCTCGGCTTCCTGCGCCGCAGGACGGCGAGGACGCCGCGGATCCGCCCGAGCCGCGTTCCGCTGCCCCTGCCCGGCGCAAGCCGCCGGACACCGGGTAGACGCGATCCCTCCAGCTGTCATTGCCGGGCTTGACCCGGCAATCCAGAAAATGTCGACGCATCTCTGGATGCACGACCTCGGGCATATCAGCTGGGGAACGGGAACTGGTTCGCGTGCCGCGAACCCAACCCGCGAAATCGACACCGCCGCAGCCTTCCATTCTCCCCCTCCCCTTGCGGGAGGGGGCAGGGGGAGGGGT
>NZ_CAKAKL010000012.1 GCF_916619195.1 Inquilinus sp. Marseille-Q2685 | reverse complement strand
CCGAGGGAGAGGTGAACCACCCCTCTCCTCGGGGAGAGGGAGGGGCCCGATGCGAAGCAGCGGGAGGGTGAGGGGGAGAACCGGCCCAGGGGACTTGACCAGGCCGGGCAGACGGTGTCGACAGTCTCTGGATGCCAGGGTCAGGCCCGGGGCATGACAGCGTAGCGAAGAGGCTTCCCTCGCCATGGTCCGCATGCCGCCTCTCATCGGCCGCCGCGAATTGCTCATCGGGGGCGCGCTGCTGGCCGCGCCGGCCGTGCTCCGCGCCCAGGACCTGCCGCGGGTGCGCGTCGGCACGCTGCAGCTCGGCACGGTGAACTGGGAGCTGGCGGTGATCGGCGACGGGCTCGACCGCCGCCACGGCTTCGTGCTCGAGCCACTGGTCCTGGCCGACAAGGACGCCGCCGCCGTCGCCTTCCAGTCCGGCGCGGTCGACCTGATCGTCACCGACTGGATCTGGGTGGCGCGGCAGCGCCAGGCCGGGCGCGACGTCACCTTCGTGCCGTTCTCGCTGACCGTCGGTTCGCTGATGGCCGACCCCAGGACCGGCATCCGCACCATCCGGCACCTGCCCGGCAAGCGCCTGGGCGTCGCCGGCGGCGAGGACGACAAGAGCTGGGTGCTGATCCAGGCCTATGCCCGCCAGGCCGGCATCGACCTGCCGCCCGCCGCCCCCGTCACCTCCGCCGCCCCGCCGCTCTTGAACCAGCTGGCGCTGCGCGGCGATCTCGACGCCGTGCTGAACTTCTGGCAGTTCGCCGCCCGCCTGGCCGCGAAGGGCTTCCAGCCGGTGGTCGAGATCGCGAAGATCCTGCCGGCGCTCGGCCTCGACCGCCCGCCGCCGCTGCTCGGCTGGGTGTTCCGGGACTCCTGGGCGACGCAGAACCCCGATCTCGCGCGCGGCTTCCTCGACGCCTCCTTCGCCGCCAAGGCCGCGATGAAGACCGACGACGCGCTGTGGCAGCGGCTCAAGCCCGAGATGAAGGCCGAGGACGACGCCGTCTTCGCCGCCCTGCGCGACGGCTACCGCGCCGGCATCCCGGCGCCGCCGAGCCCGGCGGACGAGGCGGCGGCCGCCGCGGCGCTGCGGCTGATGGCCGGCATCACCCCGGCCGCTGTCGGCGGGCTGACGGCGCTGCCGCCCGGCACCTTCTGGCCCGGCCATGGCGGTTGACGCCTCGCCGGCCGCCGAAACGGCGCCAAGCCTGCGGCGTTGGCGCTGGCTGCTCTCCCTTGCGATCCTGGCGGCGATCTGGCAGCTCGCCGCCTTCCTGGCCGACAGCGCCGTGCTGCCGCCGCCGGCCGAGGTCGCGGCCTCGGCTTGGCAGCACATGGTCGCGGGCGACCTGCCGTACAACGTCGCGATCACCCTGGCCCGGGTGCTGGCCGCCTTCGCCGCCGCCATGGTGATCGGCACCGCCATCGGCATCGTCCTCGGCCGCAGCCGTCTGCTGGACGAGCTGTTCGACGGCTGGCTGGTGATCGCGCTGAACATGCCGGCGCTGGTCACCATCGTGCTCTGCTACGTCTGGTTCGGGCTGAACGAATGGGCGGCGGTGATCGCGGTCGCGGTCAACAAGGCGCCGCTGGTGGTGGCGATCACTCGCGAGGGCGCCCGCGCGCTCGACCGGCCGCTGATGGAGATGGCGCAGCTGTTCGACGTGCCGCGCGGCCGGGTGCTGCGCCGGATCGTGCTGCCGCAGCTGGCGCCCAGCCTGATGGCCGCCGCCCGCTCCGGCCTGGCCCTGACCTGGAAGATCGTGCTGGTGGTCGAGCTGCTGGGCCGGCCGGACGGCGTCGGCTTCCAGATCCGCAGCTTCTTCAACTTCTTCGACATTGCCGGGATCCTCGCTTACACGCTGGTGTTCATCGCCGTGATCCTGGCGATCGAGGCCTTCCTGCTGCAGCCTCTGGACCGCGCCGCCGGCCGCTGGCGGTCGCCGTGATCGGCCTGGCGCTGCAGGGCATCCGCCGGCGCTTCGCCGCCCCGGTGCCGCGCGACGTGCTGGACGGCGTCGATCTCTCGATCGGGGCGGGGGAGTTCGTGGCCCTGGTCGGCCCCTCCGGCCGCGGCAAGACCACGCTCTTGCGCATCATCGGCGGGCTCGATTCCGGCTATCAGGGCCGGATCGACTGGCCCGACGGGCCGCCGCGCCGCCGCGCCGCGGTGTTCCAGGACCCGCGCCTGGTGCCCTGGCTCGGCCTGCTCGACAACCTGCTGCTGGTCGCCGGCCGCGCCGCCGAGCCCGAGGCGCGGGAGTGGCTGGCCGCGGTCGAGCTGGCGGGCCGCGAGGATGCCTGGCCCGGCCAGCTCTCCGGCGGCATGCAGCGCCGCGCCGCCCTGGCCCGGGCGCTGCTGGTCGAGCCCGACCTGCTGCTGCTGGACGAGCCGCTGGTCTCGCTCGACCACGCCCTGGCCGGCCGCATGCGGGCCCTGCTGGCGGACTACTGGCGCCGCCACCGTCCGACCGTGCTGCTGGTCACCCACGACCTGCGCGAGGCGGTGACCCTGGCCGACCGGGTGGTGGTGCTGGCCGAAGGCGCCGGCCGGGTGTCGCTGCAGCGCGGCATCGAGCTGCCGCATCCGCGCGACCCCGCCGACCCGCGGATCGACGCAGTCGTCGACGCCCTGCTGCGCTTCGACCCGGGCCTGGCGGTGCCGGCGGGCGAGGACGAGCCGGCGGACCGCGCCTGACTGCGTTCCAACCGGATCTGTGATAGTGTTCCATCCTATTCAGCAGGATCGGAGGCGCAGTTGCGCACCACCCAGCAGTTCAGCGTCACTCTTCCGAACGAGATGGCGGACATGGTCCGGGCCAAGGTCGCCTCGGGCGAGTATGCCAGCGAGAGCGAGGTGTGATCCGGGACGGGCTGCGCGCCCTGCAGGCCCGCGACCGGGCGCTGGAGAAATGGCTGCGCACCGAAGTCGTGGCCGCCTATGACGAAGCCAGGGCCGATCCATCGAGCCTTCTCACCGGCGAAGAGGTTCTCGAAAGTCTGACCAAGTTGCGCGACCGAACGGAGAAGCGCCGCTGAAGCGGCTTTACCCCACCACCTCCCCGCTTTCGCGGGATGACGAAATGGGAATTGTGAGAGGCGTCCGACCTTACTTCACCGGCAGCGGCGCGTTCGGCAGGGTCGGGCGGCCGCCGGCGGTCCAGTCCTGCACCCCGCCCGGGAACCAGTGCACCGCGGTGTAGCCCTCGGCCACCGCGCGTTTGGCGGCGTTCCAGGACATCCAGCACTCCGCGTCGCAGTAGAACACCAGCGGCCGGGCGCGGTCGCCGAGAGTCAGCGCCGCCAGGGCGTTGCGGAAATACGCCTCCATCTCCGCCGACAGCGCCCCGTAGCCGGTGTTGGCCAGCCAGACGCTGCCCGGGATGTCGCGCCGCTCCGGCGGCCGCCACACCGTCCCCGCCGGCAGCTTGTCCGGCCGCGGCGGCTGCGGCAGCACGTCGATCACCACCACCGGCCCGCCGCGGATCAGTGCCTCCACCGCCGCGGCGTCGACCACCGTCGCGCCCTGCAGCGTCGCCGGCACCGGCGCCCGGTAGGCCTCCATCCGGTAGCCGTCGGGCTCCGCCACCTGCGCCGGCACCGGGCCGGCGGCGAGGCAGAGCGCCAGCACGGCGAGGCGGAGCAGGGGGCGGATCATGCGCGCCTCAGAGCATCGGCTGGCCGCGTGCATCCAGCATCGGCACGCCGTAGTCCTTCAGGATCGCGGTGATCGCGTCCTGGTTCTCCCGGATCAGCTTGTTGATCCGGTTCTTCCAGTCGCTCTCGCCCGGCCGCACGCCCATGGTGATGTAGAAGTCGAGCCTCGTGTCCTTCGCCTCGTTCGACAGCGGCGTCACCGCCAGCGCGTCGCCATGCTGCTTGGCGAAATAGCCGGCGATCGGCCCCCACAGCACCGCGACGTCGATCTGCCTGGACGCCAGGTCGTCGATCATCTGCTTGCCGGGCGCGTCGTAGCGGCTGTCGACCACCAGCGGATAGGGCCGGGCCTGCGCCATCAGCCCGTCGCGCGCCGCCAGGTTGGCGGGCGGCGTGCCGGCGGTGATGCCCAGGCGCAGCGACTTCAGCCGCGGGTCGGACAGGCTGCTCAGCCCGTCGAGCTTGTCCTCGCGCCGCGTCACCAGCACGTAGCCGGAGCGGTAATAGGGGTTGCTGTTCTGCACCAGATCCGCCCCGGCGACGATGCCCATCACCAGGTCGCAGCGCCGGGCGCGCAGCGTCATGCGCAGGAAGCCGGTCGAGTTCGGGTACCAGGTGTAGCGCACCGGCACGCCCAGCTTCTGCGCCAGCAGCTCGGCGATCCGGTTCTCGAAGCCCTCGCCCTTGTCGTTGGAGAAGGGCAGATTGGCGGGGTCGGCGCAGACCCTGAGGGCCGAGCGGTCGATCGCCTCCGGCCGCGGCGGCTCGGCCCGGCCGGGCCCGGACAGCAGCACGGCGCCGGCCAGGAGGGCCAGCGCCGCGGCGCGCCGTGTGAAGGGGGGCATGGCGGGCGCCCTAGCCGGGCGTCCCCATGCAGGAGGCTTCGGCCTCGGCATAGTCCTTGGTCTTCTTCTCGAACTTGGCCGGCCGGCCGCGTCCCACGGCGCCGTCGGACCGGGCCTTGAGATAGGCGTAGATGTCGTTGATGTAGCACATGACATTCGGATCCGTGCCCAGCGCCGGCATCTTCTTCTCGCTGGCCGTGTTCACGGTCTCCTTGCCGTTCACCACCGTGTCCATGAACTGGTCGAAGGACAGCGTCTTCAGCGAATCGACCAGGCTGGGGGCGAAGCTGCTGCCCTCGCCGTCCGGCCCGTGGCAGACGTAGCAGATGCCGTTGTAGCGGCGGAACCCGTTGTAGACCGACCAGGCGACCGTGCCGTCCGCCGCGATCTTGTAGGGCTTCTCCTCCCCCTCGGCCGCCGCCGCGGGCGCATTCGCCGCGGGCTGCTGCACCGCCGGGTCGCTGCTCTTGTCCTGGGCGAAGCCCGCGGCGGCGAAGCCGCCGATCGCGATCAGGCCGCCGGTCAGGAGGGCGGTGCGGAACAGGAAGGCGCGGAAAGGCATCCTCGATCCTCTCGGATGATGTGGCATGTCGGCGTGGCTGGATCCCAAGAAGAAGGAGGCGGGCCGAAGCCCGCCTCCGAGGCACAGGGAGGCTTCAGTCGGGAAGGGCGAAGACGGTCAGCGTCCCGCCCAGCTGGGTGTATTGCGACAGCGACTGATAGGCACCGACCGCGCCGAGGCCCTCGGTCGGGTTGGTCAGCCCTGCCGCCATGCCGATGCCGGCCCAGCCGCCGACGCCGGAGAGCACGGCAACGTACTGCTTGCCCTTGCTGGTGAAGGTGTTGACGTTGCCGATGATGCCGGAGGGGGTCTTGAACTTGTACAGCTCCTTGCCGGTCTTGGCGTCGACCGCCTTCAGATAGCCCTCGAGCGTGCCATAGAAGACGACGCCGCCGGCGGTGGCCAGCGCGCCGCTCCACACCGAGAACGGCTCCGGGATCGACCAGACGATCTTGCCCTTCTCCGCATCCCAGGCGATGAAGTTGCCGAGATGGTCGCCGCCCGGCGCCGGATACATGCTCAGGGTCGCGCCGACATAGGGCTGGCCGGCGGTGTAGGCCACCTTGTACGGCTCGTAGTCCATGCAGACATGGTTGGTCGGCACGTAGAACAGGCCGGTGTCCTTCGAATAGGCCGCCGGCTGCTGGTCCTTCGAGCCGAGCGCCGCCGGGCAGATGCCCTGCGAGTTGACGTCCTCGCCATTGGCCTCGGTCGAGTACTTCTTGTCGCGCACCGGCAGGCCGGTCTTCAGGTCGATCTTGCTGGCCCAGTTGACCGCCGGATCGTACTTCTCGGCCACCAGCAGCTCGCCGGTGACGCGGTCCAGCGTGTAGCCGAAGCCGTTGCGGTCGAAATGGACCAGAAGCTTGCGGTCCTTGCCGTTGAACGGCTTGTCGACCAGGATCATCTCGTTGACGCCGTCATAGTCCCATTCGTCATGGGGCGTCATCTGATAGACCCACTTCGCCATGCCGGTGTCGGCGTCGCGGGCGAAGATGGTCATCGACCACTTGTTGTCGCCGGGCCGCTGCACCGGGTTCCAGGTGCTGGGGTTGCCTGTGCCGTAGTAGATCAGGTTGGTCTCCGGATCGTAGGAGATCCAGCCCCAGGTGGTGCCGCCGCCGATCTTCCACTGGTCGCCCTGCCAGGTGGAGATGCCGGAATCCTTGCCCACCGGCTTGCCCAGCTCGGTGGTCTTCTCCGGGTCCATCAGCGTGTCGGCGTCGGGGCCCATCGAATGGGCCTGCCAGGCCAGCTTGCCGGTCTTCATGTCGTAGGCCGAGATGTGGCCGCGGACGCCGAACTCGCCGCCGGAATTGCCGATCAGGACCTTGTCCTTGACCACCAGCGGGGCCGAGGTGCCGGTCTCGCCCTTGGTCGGGTCGCCGTCCTTGACGCTCCACGCCACCTTGCCGGTCTTGGCGTCCAGCGCCACCAGCGTGGTGTCGGCCTGGTGCAGGAAGATCATCCCGTCGCCATAGGCGACGCCGCGGTTGACGGTGTCGCAGCACATCACCGGGATGACGTTCGGGTCCTGCTTCGGCTCGTACTTCCAGACGATCTTGCCGTTGTTGGCCAGGTCCAGGGCGTAGACCGTGTTCGGGAACGGCGCATGGATGTACATCATGTCGCCGATCACCAGCGGCCCGCCCTCATGGCCGCGCAGCACGCCGGTCGAGAAGGTCCAGGCGACCTGCAGGTTCTTGACGTTCTCGGTGGTGATCTGCTTCAGCGCGCTGTAGCGGGTGTTGGCATAGTCACCCAGCGGCTGGGTCCACTGGTTGGGGTCCTTCTCGAGCTTCAGCAGCTCGTCATTGGCCGACGCCACCGTCGGCACGGCCGCCAGCGCGAGCACAAGCGCCAAGGCGGTCCCGGAAACGCGCAGCAATCTGGGCATTCGCTATCCTCCCATTGATCGCGATGCGGGACCCGCGGCGATGCCAGCGGCATGCCGGAGGTCCGCCTCGACGGTCGTTCACGCCATCGGGCCCGGTCGTCATGGCCTCGTCTCCGGGCCGTTGGTGCTTCATTCGGAAGACGACCGCCATCACTTTGCGAAGACATCCAAATCCCAGTCAATTGCAAACACACAAAATCGTATTGTTCTTTGGTAGGAAATCGGAATTTCGCAGCTGCGAATAAAATACTTGGATTAGACCAAGGTACAATCTTCAAATATTGATTTTGCGTTCGGGCCGACAATGTGGGGATCGGCCGGGGCGTGATGGGCGGTCCGGCAGTGAAGCCGAGGCCTCGATAGGGCTTTTGCGGCGCGAAAGAAGGCGGCGGGACCGCTTGTTCAAGGGCAACGGCAATAGTTCCGCACCCTTGGCCCAATCATGTCGCGGCGCCGCTCAGGGCATGGGCTGGCCGGGCCGGCAGGGCGGGATCAGCGGATGGGGGCCGAGGCGGGCGAGGCGGATCGAGAACTCGCGCATGGTCGGCGCGGTGTCGCGCAGCCAGCGGTACTGCACGTCATAGGCCTCGCGCTCGCGCTCGATCCAGGCGGCGCAATCGGCCGCCGCCGCCCCGCCCGCGGCGGCACGCTGCAGGAAATGGGTCAGCTCATGCACCAGGATGCTGGTGTCGGCCGGGTCGGTGCCGATGCGCAGCGAGTCGTCGAGCGTGATGGTGCCGTCGGGCTCGGCATAGCCCATCACGGCGCAGGGATGGTCGCAGGCCATCGCCTCCAGCGCCGCATGCGGCACCATCATCACGACCGGCGGATCGCCCGGCACGGCATAGCCGGTGTAGCCGGAGACGGCGGTCAGCAGGGTCGCCACCAGCGCCGCCGGGACCGGGCCGGTCATGGGGTCTCGTTCCTTGGAACGAATTGACCCACCCGCGCCCCTTTGCTCTGCTGGCCCCCCGACGCGACTGCGGAGCGATCGCCATGAAGGGCTGTGCGGTTCTCGCCCTCCTTGCCCCGGCGCTGCTCGCCACGCCCGGCCCGGCGCGCGCGAACGACTATCCGACCCCGGTGGTGGCCGACTACGTGATCGGCTGCATGGCCAGCAACGGTGAGACGCAGGAGATGCTGCAGCGTTGCTCCTGCAGCATCGACGCGGTGTCCTCGATCATGCCCTATGCCGACTACGAGAAGGCCGAGACCGTGCTGCGCATGCAGTTCGCCACCGGCGACCAGGCCGGCATCTTCCGCGAGATGACGATGCTGAAGACCATGGTCGACACGCTGCGCCTGGCGCAGATCGAAGCCGATTTCCGGTGTTTCTAGAGGCTGCCCGACCGGTAATCCTCCGGAGGGAGACGTTTTCCCTTCCCTGTCGTTGCCGGGCTTGACCCGGCAATCCAGAAGGTGTCGACGCTCTCTGGATGCCCGGGTCAAGCCCGGGCATGACAATAGAGGGGGCGTGGGCGCGCGGCTGCCCATTCCTGGATGGGTCTCCGGCATCGGCATCCCGGCTCACATCGTCGCCGGCACCGGCCAGGCCTGCGTGAACACGGCGCCGTCGGAATCCCTGGCCGTGGCGCTCAGCCGGCCGGTCTCGGTCGGGGTGAAGCTGAACTCCACCACCGGGTTCTCGCTCAGCGAGATGTTGCCCTCGACCTGCAGCAGCCGGGCGCCGTCGTAGCTGACCTCGATGGTCTCGATGAAGCGCGCCGGCACGTAGGTGCGCTTGATCTGGTCCATCTGCATGCCGGAGTAGTTCGGGTGGCGGATCAGGAGCTCGACCCGGCTCGGCGCGCCGATCTGCACCGCGTCGAGGTTCTTGGCCCGCATCTCGCCGAGATGGGCCTCGGCCTGGTCCGGCGTCTTGGTCGCGGGGGCGGAACAGCCGCCGGCCGCCTTGACGAACGCGGCGGCCATGAACAGCGACCCGTCCTCGGTCTCGGCCACGGCGTGGATGTTGGTGTATTCGTTCACCCGCACCCTGGTGCCGATCGTCGGGTCGGCGATGGTGTCGCCCAACCGGAACACGGCGGCGACCGGCGCCGGGTTCTTGTCCACCACCAGGGTCACGGCGCGGATCCGCCCGGCCGGCCTATGCTCGCGGTCGAAGCGGATGGTCACCGGCACCACGGCGGCGTCATAGGCGCGCTGCGGCGCCTCGACCCGCATGAAGGCGCTGCCGTCGGCGACCGCCTTGTCGCCGAAGATCGCGGTCTTCAGGTCGGGCCAGGGGTCCTCCGCCCGGGCGGGGCCAGCCAGGGCCAGCAGGGCGGCCAGGATCAGGGCTGCGGCGTGTTTCGGCATCGTGTCCTCCCCCTTGCCATTCTTCGCCTACTCCCATTCCAGCTCGGTATAGGCCGTGGCGACGTTGCGGTCGTTGTAGTCGTCGAACAGCAGCCAGCGGCCGCGCTCGGACCGGCCGACCGTGGCCACCGCCTGGTCGAGGCTGCGCCCGGCGGCCAGCGCCGCGCGGGTCTCGTCCAGGATCAGGCGAAGATAGCGCTCCTCGTCGTCCAGCGCATCCGGCCAGGGGGCGGAGGCCGGACCGTGGCCGGGCACCACCCGCCGGATCCCGGCTTCGCGCCGCAGCCCGGCGATGGCGTCGACCCAGCCGCGCAGCGATCCGTCGATCGCCGGCACCCGCTCCAGGAACACCAGGTCGCCGGCGAACAGCGTGCCGGTCGCGCTGTCCAGCACGGTCAGGTCGGCATCGGTGTGCGCCGCCGGCCAGGCCTTCAGCTCCAGCGTCCGCCCGCCGAGGTCGAGCGACAGCCGGTCGCGCACCAGAAGGGTCGGCGGCACGATCCCGGTGCCGGTGGCGGCATCGCCCAGCGCCCGGCGCAGCCCGTCGAGATAGGTGTCGGCCCGCGCCGCCAGGCCGCGCGGCAGGTTGGCATGGCCGACGATGGTGGTGCCCGGCCCGGCGAAGGCCGCGTTGCCCAGCGCGTGGTCGGGGTGGAAATGGGTGTTGACGACCCATCGGACGGGCAGGGCGGTCCGGTGGAACAGCGACGCGCGGAGCCGCCGTCCCTCGGCGGCGCTGCCGCCGGTGTCGATCACCGCCGCCGCGTCGTTCCCGACGACGAAGCCGAGATTGGCGATGCCGCCGAGATTGGCTGCCGTCGCCTCCTCATGCGCGCCCCGGAACACGAAGACGCCGGGCGCGACCTCGGTCACCGGCAGCGGCGGGGCGGCCGGCGGGGCGGCGCCCAGCAGACCCAGCGCCAGGGCGCCGCCGATCGCGTTCCGGCGGCTCAGCGCCCCCGGCCGGTCCGGCTTTCGCCCGTGCGCGAATGGCGGCACCCGAATTCTCCCGCAATGGCAGGAACAACAGGGCGCGCTTTTGCCGTGCGGCTGAATTGGACTTTGGTCTCAGTTGGTTGTTCTCGCCTTGTCGGGCCCGGGGGCGGTTCATACAGTCGGGCCAATCCCCGCCGTCGAGCGGGCAGGTGCGGCCGGCCTCCGGCCACCGCCGCGCCGAAGCGGAACGCCGGCCCGTCCGGCCCAGCAGGAGGACGTCCGAGATGCGAGGTTTTGCGCTCGTCGCGGCAGTCGCCGCGCTCGCCCTGCCGATCGCGGCCCAGGCCCAGGACGCCGCGGGCGATGCGGCCAAGGGCAAGCAGGTCTTCGCCAAATGCCAAGCCTGCCATTCGATGGATGCCGGCACCAACAAGCTCGGCCCGTCGCTGCACGGCGTGGTCGGCCGCACCTCCGGCACGCTCGAGGGCTTCAAGTATTCCGATGCCATGAAGAACGCGCATCTGACCTGGGACGACGCGACGCTCGACAAGTATCTTGCCAATCCCAAGACCCTGGTGCCGGGCACCAAGATGGTGTTCCCCGGCCTGCCGAAGGAAGAGGACCGGCTCGCCGTCATCGCCTATCTGAAGGAGGCGGGCGCGAGCTGACCATGGGCCCTGCGAGCCGCCTCTTCCTTTTCAACCTCCCCATCCCCTTGCGGGAGGGGGTAGGGGGAGGGGGTGTTGCCGCCGGAGCAGGCCTTCGCGGATCAGCGCCGCCGACGGCCGCGGTTCGCGGCGGCCAGGCGCCGGCACTCTTCGATCGACAAACCCCTCCCCCTACCCCCTCCCGCAAGGGGAGGGGGAGAGTAAATGGCTGGGTGGCGCTTGGCTTTGCGGTGCTTCTGTCGGCCGTTCCGGCCGCGGCCCAGCAGCCGGCGCCCAAGCTGTCGGTCACCATCGGCTGGCTCGGCGAGGCGGTCCGGGAGCCGGAGCCGCCGTCGCTGGTCGAACCGGTGGCCAGGGACAAGGGCTTGGCCGGCGCCCGGCTCGCCCTCACCGACAACCAGACCACCGGCCGCTTTCTCGGCCAGGACTACGCGCTGGACGAGACGGTGGTCCCGGCCGGCGGCGACCTGGCCGGTGCGGCCGCGGCCATGGCCGGAAGGGGCGTCAGGCTGATCGTCGCCGACCTGGCGGCCGACCGCCTGCTGCAGCTGGCCGACCTGCCGGAGATGAAGGACGCGGTGATCCTCGACGCCCGCGCCCAGGACGACCGGCTGCGCGTCGCCGACTGCCGCGCCAATGTCTTCCACACCATCCCCAGCCGGGCGATGAAGGCCGACGCCCTGGCGCAGTACCTGGCGTTCAAGCGCTGGACCCGCTGGGTCCTGGTCTCCGGCACGCTGGACGACGACAAGGCCTTCGCCTACGCCGTCCGCCGCGCCGCCAGGCGCTACGGCGCCCGGATCGTCGAGGAACGAACATACGAGTTCCAGGCCGGCTCCCGCCGTGCCGACACCGGCGAGCAGCAGGTGCAGCGGCAGATGACCCAGCTGACCCAGCGCCTGCCGGATTACGACGTCATGGTCGTGGCCGACGAGAGCGAGGTGTTCGGCGAGTACCTGCCCTACCGCACCTGGGATGCGCGGCCGGTCGTCGGCACCCAGGGGCTGGTGCCGACCGCCTGGCACCGCAGCCAGGAGCAGTGGGGCGGCACCCAGGTCCAGCGCCGCTTCCAGAAGGCCGCCGGCCGCTGGATGCTGGAGCGCGACTACGCCGCCTGGGCGGCGGTCCGCGCCCTGGGCGAGGCGGTCACCCGCACCGGCAAGGCCGATCCGGCGGCGATCCGCGACTATCTGGTGTCCGACGCCTTCCAGCTCGCCGCCTTCAAGGGCGTGCCGCTGACCTTCCGCCGCTGGGACCAGCAGCTGCGCCAGCCGATCCTGCTGGCCTCGCCGATGATGCTGGTCTCGGTCTCGCCGCAGGAGGGCTTCCTGCACCAGCGCACGCCGCTGGACACGCTCGGCTACGACGAGCCGGAATCGCAGTGCCGGCTGAACCCCTGAGGAGGCGCGCATGACCAGGTTCGTGTTCATGACCTTTGCCGCGGCAACCCTCCTCGCCGCCGCCCAGGCGCAGGCCTTCACCGCCTATGTCTCGAACGAGAAGGGCAACACCGTCAGCGTGGTCGATCTCGACACCATGGCGGTGACCCAGACCATCCAGGTCGGCCAGCGGCCGCGCGGCATCACCCTCAGCCATGACGGCAAGGTGCTCTACGTCTGCACCAGCGACGACGATCACATCGAGATGATCGACACGGCGACGCTGAAGCCGCTCGGCACCCTGCCCAGCGGCCCGGATCCGGAACTGTTCGTGCTGGCGCCGGACGGCAAGCGGCTCTACGTCGCCAACGAGGACGACAACATGGTCACGGTCCTCGATCTCGAGCAGCAGGCGATGGAGACCGAGGTGCCGGTGGGGGTGGAGCCGGAAGGGATGGGCGTCAGCCCGGACGGCAAGTGGCTGGTCAACACCTCCGAGACCACCAACATGGCGCATTTCATCGACACCGGGACGCTGCAGGTGGCCGACAACGTGCTGGTCGACACCCGGCCGCGCTTCGCCGAGTTCACGCCGGACGGCAAGCAGGTCTGGGTCTCGGCGGAGATCGGCGGCACGGTCAGCGTCATCGACACGACGTCGCGCCAGGTGGTGAAGAAGATCGGCTTCGCGGTCCAGGGCGTGCGCAAGGAGACGATCCAGCCGGTCGGCGTGCGCATCACCAAGGACGGCAAGACCGCCTTCGTCGCCCTCGGCCCGGCCAACCGCGTCGCCGTGATCGACACCGCGACCTATGAGGTGACGGACTATCTCCTGGTCGGCCAGCGGGTCTGGCAGCTCGCCTTCACCCCGGACGGGAAATACCTGGTGTCGACCAATGGCGCCTCGAACGACATCTCGGTGATCGACGTGGCGGACCGCAAGGTGATCAAGTCGATCCCCGTGGGCGAACTGCCCTGGGGCGTGGCGATCCGCTAGATGGCGACGATCGCGCCGGCCCGCCCCGTTATCCTCCCCCTCCCCTTGCGGGAGGGGGTGGGGGGAGGGGTGTTGCCGCGGAGTTGGCATTCGGACTGGCCGCGATCGTTCCACCGCTCGGATCTGGGCGATATCGGCCTCTTCGATCGACAAACCCTCTCTACCCCTCCCGCAAGGGGAGGAGTGGATTGTGCGGGGCGGGACGTTCAGCCATGCCCCCCGCTGACCCCGACGCCCTCTCCGTCACCGGCCTCTCCCACCGGATCGGCGAGCGCGAGATCCTGGCGGGGATCGAAATCGCGGTGCGGCCCGGCACCTTCACCGTGCTGCTCGGCCAGAACGGCGCCGGCAAGACCACGCTGTTCTCCCTCGTCACCCGGCTCTACGGCGCCCAGTCGGGCCACATCCGGGTGTTCGGCCACGACCTGGCGCAGGAACCGGGAAAGGCGCTGGCGCTGATGGGCGTGGTGTTCCAGCAGCGCGCCCTCGACCCCGACCTCTCGGCCCGGCAGAACCTGCGCTACCACGCGGCGCTGCACGGCATGCCGGGGGGCGTCGCCCGATCCCGCATCGCGGCGGAGCTGGAGCGGGTCGGCCTGGCCACGGAGGCCGACCGCAAGATCCGCGGCTTCTCCGGCGGCGAGGCGCGGCGGATCGAGATCGCCCGGGCCCTGCTGCACCAGCCGCGCCTGCTGCTGTGCGATGAGGCGACGGTCGGGCTCGACATCCGCAGCCGGGCCGCGATCCTGGCCGATGTCCGCGGCCTGGTGCGCGACCGCGGCCTGACCGTGGTCTGGGCCACCCATCTGATCGACGAGGTCGAATCCCTCGACCCCACCATCATCCTGCATCGCGGCCGCATCCTGCGGCAGGGCCCGGCCGCGTCGATCATCTCCGATCTCGGCGCCGGCGGGCTGCAGGACGCGTTTCGCCGGCTGACGGAGGCGGCATGAGCGTCGTGAACGAACTCGCCGGGCGCGAGCCCCTCGGCACCGTCACCCCGGCCGGCGCCCTGCGCTGTCTCAACGGCATCCTGTGGCGCGAGGGGCTGCGCTTCGTGCACCAGCGCACCCGCTTCGTCTCGGCCCTGGTGCGGCCGCTGGTTTGGCTGTTCATCTTCGCCGCCGGCTTCCGCTCGGTGCTCGGCGTCTCGATCATCCCGCCCTACGAGACCTATATCCTCTACGACGAATACATCGTCCCCGGGCTGATCGCGATGATCCAGCTGTTCAACGGGATGCAGAGCTCGCTGTCCATGGTCTACGACCGCGAGGTGGGCAGCATGCGGGTGCTGCTGACCAGCCCGATGCCGCGCTGGTTCCTGCTGGCCGCGCGGCTCCTGGCCGGCACGCTGCTGTCGCTGCCGCAGGTCTATGTCTTCCTGCTGATCGCCCGGCTCTGGGGCATCGAACCGCCGCCGACGGGCTATCTCACCGTGCTGCCGGCGCTGGTGCTGTCCGGCCTGATGCTGGGCGCGCTCGGCCTGCTGCTGTCCTCGGCGATCCGCCAGCTCGAAAACTTCGCCGGGGTGATGAACTTCGTGATCTTCCCGATGTTCTTCGCCTCCTCGGCCCTCTACCCCTTGTGGAAGGTGGAGGAGGCTAGCCCGCTGCTGCGCGACGTCTGCGGCCTGAACCCCTTCACCTATGCCGTGGAGCTGAACCGCTTCGCCCTCTACGGCCAGGTCGACATCCAGTCTCTCGTGATCGTTCTCGCCTGCACCGCGGTGTTCCTCGGCGGGGCGATCCTGGCCTATGACCCGGCGCGCGGCCTCGTCGCCCGCGTCCGCGGCCCCGGCGCCGGCTGAAAGGAGGCCGTCATGGTCCGATCCGCGTGGCTTATCCCTGTCCTCCTGACGCTGCTGCCGGCTGCGGCCGGGGCGCAGGACTCCGCGAAGAAGGACGACTGGCCCTGCGTCCAGGTGCTGCAGCCGGAGCTGTCGGTCGGCGCCATGTGGCCGGGCGACGACCCGACCGTGAACGGCCCGTCCTGGCGCGACGACGCGGTGGTGGCGGCACTGGTCGAACGGGTGGCGCCGCGCCGCGTCACGGTCGACCAGGCGACGGCCGAGATCAAGCGCTTCGCCGCCGGCTATGAGGGCGACCGCAAGGTGGCGCTGTCCGAGCTGTTCGCCGGGCTGTTCGAGAGCATCAACGGCGAGCGCGCCACCATCATCCGCGGCATCCGCCGCTTCAACGCCCGCCAGGCGGCGCTGGCCCAGCGGATCGAGGAGACGACGGCGGCGCTGGACGGCGTCGACGCCAATTCGACCGACATGGCGGTGGCGCAGAAGCGGCAGCAGCTGGAGACCCAGCTGACCTGGGACCAGCGGGTGTTCGACGAGCGTGAGCGCCTGCTGCCGGCGATCTGCGACCAGCCCTTCGTGCTGGAACGCCGCCTGTTCGCCCTGTCGCGGACGATCCAGGAGGAGATCGGGAAGTAGGGGCGGGGGGCGCGCCCTTTCTATTCTGTCATGCCCGGGCGGCTTGACCCGGGCATCCAGAGAGCGTCGAGACCTTCTGGATTGCCGGGTCAAGCCCGGCAATGACAGTTGGAGGGAAAGCGCTCTTGTGTCCCAACATCCCACTCTCCGGCACCCACCGCTCCAGCGCCTCGACCGTGACCCAGCCATCCCCGGCCCCGGCGCCGCCGAGATGGCGGTAGGGTGCGTCCGGCTCGCCCAGGTCGGACAGGGCTGCAAAAGCATGGCGCAGATCGTCGTCGCGGCTGTAGAGCCCCGGCGTCGCCAGCACCGGCAGGCCGGCGCGGCGGGCGGACAGCACGCCGTTGCGCGAATCCTCGATGGCGACGCAGCCGGCCGGATCCAGCCCCATCGCCTCCAGCACCGCCTGGTACACGTCCGGCGCCGGCTTCTTGCGCGGCACCGCGTCGCCCGCGACCATCACCTCGAACAGCGCCGGCCCCTCCGGCCCCAGCGCCGCCGCCAGCAGCGCCGCGACATTGGCCGGGGTCGTGGTGGTGGCGATCGCCAGGCGCACGCCCTGCGCCCGCGCCTCGGCCAGCAGGCGGGCGACGCCGGGGCGCAGGGCCACGGCGCCCGCCGCCACCAGCGCGGTGTAGCGCTCGGTCTTGGCCCGGTGCAGCGCCGCCACGTCGCAGCCCGGCGGGGCGGCCAGCCCGGCCAGGAACCGGCCGATCCGCTCCTTGCCGCCGGTGACGGCCAGGAGATCGCGATAGAGATCCCGATCCCAGTGCCAGTCCAGCCCGGCGGCGCGGAAGGCGGCGTTGAAGGACCGGCGGTGCGCCTCCTCGGTCTCGGCCAGCGTGCCGTCGACATCGAACAGGATGGCCCGGAGCCGCATCACGCCCCGGCCTCGGCGAGGCCGAGCATCCCGGGCAGCGCGGCGTAATCGGCGAGGATGCCGTCCGGCTCCAGCCCGGCGCCGTCGCCATAGCCGAAGGGCACCGCCAGCACCCGCACCCCGGCCGCCCGGGCGGTGGCGACGTCGACATGGTGGTCGCCGACATAGACCGTGTCCTCCGGCCCGGCGCCGAGCGCGGCGATGCAGGCCAGCAGCGGCGCCGGATCCGGCTTCATGCCGTGGCCGCTGTCGCCGCCGACCAGCGCCCCGACATGCGGCGCGAAGCCCAGCGCCCACAGCACCGCCCGCGCGGTCCAGGCCGCCTTGTTGGTGCAGACGCCGACCGGGATCCCGGCCGCAGCCAGCGCCGCCACCGCCTCGACCGCGCCGGGATAGGCCGCGCTGCGCACCGCCGGCGCCGCGGCGTAGCGGTCGAGGAAGCGCCGGGTCATCCATTCGGCCTCGGCCGGGTCGCAGCGCCGCAGCCGCAGCGCCCCGCGCAGCAGCCCGGGCGCGCCATGGCCCATCAGGCCGCGCACCTCGTCCTCCGACAGCGGGTGGATCCCGGCCTCGCGCAGCACCGCGGCCAGGGCGGCGGCGACGTCGGCGACGCTGTCGACCAGCGTGCCGTCCAGGTCGAACACGACCGCACGAGTGCGGGGGGCGCCAGGAAGGACCGGGCTCATGGCCGGTCCTCCCCGCGGCCCCGCCCGGACCCGGCGAGCCGGGGCCGGGTGGGCGTGGATCCTAGAGGGTGTAGGTGAACTGGTCGCTCGGACCGGCCGCCGTGGTGCCGTAGATGTTGGTCACCCGGATGTCGACCGTGCCGATGAGGAGGCTGGGGGGCGACACGGCGGTGATGCTGGACCCGTCGGAGGCCACGCTGTGCGACTTCGCCGCGACGGTGCCGAAATCCACCACGGAGTCGGGGGTGAAGGCCTGGCCTTTCGGCGGCAGGATCGTCACCGAGGTGCCGCCGAGCAAGTGGCCGCTGGTCGGGCTGACCGAGGCGATGGGGACGACGACCGGGACCTGCGGGGCGCCCAGCAGCTTCAGATAGGTGTTGCTCCAATGCTGGAACCCGACCTGCTGCATGAACTTGTCCACATCCGTGTCGGCGGGCTCGGGATAGGGCTCGAGGAACACCGGCGACGGCCCGGCGTTCAGCGGCGGTTGCTGGGTCGGCTGGACATAGACGTTGCCGTTGGTGTTGCCCGCCATGCTGGCGATCTGCTGGCCGACCGCGTTGTCCGGCTTGGCGACGGGGCCAGGTCCCGGCGGGTTGCTGTCCGGGCCGGGATAGAAGGGATTCTTCTGCCAGTTTTCCGGAAGGGAGGCCAGGGTCGCCCAGGCGGTCGGCACCACGTCGTACTTGTTGTAGATGCAGACGGCGCTCGGGAACTGCGTGTCGAACCAGGCGGCGAAGGTTTTGTCGCCTGCGGTCGGGGCGGCGAAGGTGTAGGGCCGGATGCTCCCGATCGACAGCATGCCGGCCGACGCCTGCTGCTGCAGGTACAGCGCGATCGTGGTCGCCATCGCCCCGCCCAGGCTGTGGCCGACGACATAGAGCGTGTCGGGCTTCAGCTGCGCCAGCTGCGTCTTCAGGTCGGTGTTCGAGACGATGGCGCCGTACGCCACCATCGCGCCCAGGGAGATCTGGGGCAGCGGCCACATGGGCTTTGTGCCGTCGGGGTGGAAGGGCACCAGCATCCCGACCTGCAGGTCCTCCAGCTGATCGACCAGACTGTCCATCACGGTCCCGCGCAACACCAGCGCGTAGACCGTGCCGCTGTCGTCGTTCGGCCCCTGCGCGATGTAGGCCAGGTTGGCGCCGTCCTTGGTCAGCCCGACCCAGCTCAGCTTCCACTGGCCCTGGGTGGCCAGGTCCTTGTCGGCCAGCTGGGTGGTGATGCCCTGCTTGATCCGGGCGATGTGGTGCTCGCGCTTCTCGCCCGAAGGCCGAGGATCGGCTGCGTCCGAGGCCAGCGCCGCCAGGGTCATCATGATCTTCGTGGTGGTGGAATAGTCCGGCATCACGGAAATCCTTTTTGGTAAATGCGCCGATAAAAAAGGAAAAATACTTCTGAATTCCAAGTTGCATTTGGGCCAGTACTGGCGCGGATACTGCCGGCGCCAGTAGGAAGCATTTCTCAAAAGAATGCAACCGCGTTGTCGTGCCGATCGGGCGGCAGGGGATGGGCGCGGTCATCGGGCGCCCTCCCGGATGGCGGCGATGTTCGCCTCATAAGCGGCCGGGCCGCCTCGGAACACGGCGGAGCCGGCGACCAGCACGTCGGCCCCGGCCTCGGCCACCACCACCGCGCTCTCCGGCGTGATGCCGCCATCGACCTCGAGCCGGATCGGCCGGTCGCCGATCATGGCGCGGATCCGGCGGATCTTCTCCACCATCGCCGGGATGAAGGCCTGGCCACCGAAGCCGGGATTGACCGTCATCACCAGGACCAGGTCGACCCGGTCCAGCACATGCGCCACCGCCTCCGCCGGCGTCGCCGGGCACAGCGCCACGCCGGCCCGCCTGCCCAGGCCGCGGATATGCTGCAGCGACCGGTCGAGATGCGGCCCGGCCTCGGCATGCACGGTGACGATGTCGGCCCCGGCCGTGACGAAGGCCTCGATATAGGGATCGGCCGGGGCGATCATCAGATGCACGTCGAACACCCGGTCGCTGTGCGGCCGCAGCGCCTTCACCACATCCGGCCCGATCGTCAGGTTGGGCACGAAATGCCCGTCCATCACGTCGATATGGATCCAGTCGGCGCCGGCCGCGGTGACCGCGCGCACCTCCTCGCCCAGCCGGGCGAAATCGGCGGACAGGATCGAGGGGGCGATGACGGTCTTCACAGCTTGGCCTCCAGGTCCGGCGGCTCGACCGAGAACACGCGGCTGGCGCGGATGTCGGCCTCGGCCAGGGTGACGAAATCCTCGACCGAGAGATTCGGCGGCATCTCCCGCACCAGCCGGTTGGCCTGGCGCAGCCGGGCGCGGTCCAGCGCGTTGCGGATCGACCGGCCGTTGGCGAAATGCGGCAGCCGGATGCGGCGGGCGACGTAGTCGCGGAACGCCTGCAGCGCCTCCGGGCTGAACCGGTAGTTCTGCCGCGCCAGCATGCCCTCGCCGATCGCGATCAGCTCCTCCTCGGAGAAGTCCGGGAACTCGACGTGATGGGCGATGCGCGAGCGGAAGCCGGGGTTGCTGGTGAAGAACTTCTCCATCCGGTCGCCATAGCCGGCGACGATCACCACCAGGTCCTCGCGCTGGTTCTCCATCACCTGCAGCAGGATCTCGATCGCCTCCTGGCCGTAGTCGCGCTCGTTCTCCGGCCGGTACAGATAGTAGGCCTCGTCGATGAACAGCACCCCGCCCATCGCCCGCTTCAGGATCTCCTTGGTCTTCGGCGCGGTGTGGCCGATGTACTGGCCGACCAGGTCGTCGCGGGTGACGGAGACGAGGTGCCCGCGCCGGACATAGCCGAGCCGGTGCAGGATGTCGGCCATGCGCATGGCCACGGTGGTCTTGCCGGTGCCGGGGTTGCCGGTGAAGCTCATGTGGAGGGTCGGCGCCTCGGCGCCGAGGCCGAGCCTGCGGCGCACCCGCTCGACCAGCAGCAGGGCGGCGATCTCGCGGATCCGGGTCTTCACCGGCACGAGGCCGACCAGCTCGCGGTCCAGCGCCTCGAACACCTCGTCGATCCGGGTCTCGGCGAACTCCCGGGCGAGGTCGATGCGGGTGTCGGCCGGCGGCGCGGCGACGGCAGCTTCGGTCATGGCGGGCCTCTTGGTTCGTCGTTCTGATGGGGCGGCTCTCCCCCTCACCCTCCCGTCGCTGCGCGACGGGTCCCTCCCTCTCCCCCAGGAGAGGGAAAGGAGGGCAGCGCTCCGATCACCTCTCCTTGGGGAGAGGTCGAAATCGCACAGCGATTTCGGGTGAGGGGGTGGCTCAGGCGGTCGGGACTACTGCGGCCCCGCCACCAGCCTCGTCGTGTACCGGATGCTCCTTCCCTCCACCTCCTGGCGCTCCAGGGCGAAGCGCGCCTCCTCCGGCGGGCGGTTGACCAGGAAGGAGATCCTGAGCGACTCCCACCCCGCCGTGGCGTCGAAGCCGGAGATGCGGATGTAGCGGTCGCCATAGGCCTTCCGGCACGACGCCAGCTCGGTCATCACCGCGGCGGCGTCGCGGATGTCGAACATCGGCAGGTCCCACATCTCCCAATAGGTGTTGCGGGGGTGCGGGTCGTCGGTGAACTCGATGTTCACCGCCCAGCCGTTGTCGATGCAGTACTGCACCTGGGCGGCGATCTGCCGGTCGGTCAGGTCGGGCAGGAAGGAGAAGCATCCCTGGGTCAGGCGCATGGTGGCGGCCTCCTCAGCTGGCGGCGGTGACGGCCGGGACGAAGTCCGGCGTGTCGGTCGAGGCGTAGTCGAAGGTGACGTCCTTCCAGACGTCGAGGGCCTGGCGCAGCGGCTGGCAGTGCCGGGCGGCGTCGGCCAGGATCTGCGGCCCCTCGACCTTGGTGTCGCGGCCCTCGTTGCGGGCCAGGATCATGGCTTCGAGGGCCACCCGGTTGGCGGTGGCGCCGGCCTGGATGCCCATCGGGTGGCCGATGGTGCCGCCGCCGAACTGCAGGACGACGTCCTCGCCCAGATAGTCCAGCAGCTGGTGCATCTGCCCGGCATGGATGCCGCCGGACGCCACCGGCATCACCTTGCGCAGGGACGCCCAGTCCTGCTCGAAGAACACGCCGTTCTCCAGCGTCACCGGCAGGTGGTCCTCGCGCAGGATGTCGTAGAAGCCCCGCGTCGTGTTCGGGTCGCCCTCCAGCTTGCCGACCACGGTGCCGGCATGGATGTGGTCGACTCCCGCCAGCCGCATCCATTTGGCGATCACCCGGAACGACACGCCGTGGGTCTTCTGCCTTGTGTAGGTGCCGTGGCCGGCGCGGTGCAGGTGCAGGATCATGTCGTTGCGCCTGGCCCATTTCGACATCGACTGGATCGCGGTGTAGCCGATCACCAGGTCGATCATGACGATGACGCTGCCGAGCGACCTGGCGAACTCCGCCCGCTCATACATGTCCTCCATGGTCGCGGCGGTGACGTTCAGATAGGTGCCCTTGACCTCGCCGGTCACCGCCTGGGCGCGGTTCACCGCCTCCATGCAGTACAGGTAGCGGTCGCGCCAGTGCATGAAGGGCTGCGAGTTGATGTTCTCGTCGTCCTTGGTGAAGTCGAGCCCGCCCTTCAGCGCCTCGTACACCACGCGGCCGTAGTTGCGGCCCGACAGGCCCAGCTTCGGCTTGACCGTGGCGCCGAGCAGGGGGCGGCCGAACTTGTCCAGCCGCTCGCGCTCGACCACGATGCCGGTCGGCGGCCCGTCGAAGGTCTTCACATAGGCGACCGGCAGCCGCATGTCCTCCAGCCGCAGCGCCTTCAAGGGCTTGAAGCCGAAGACGTTGCCGATGATCGACGCGGTCAGGTTGGCGATCGACCCCGGCTCGAACAGGTCGAGGTCGTAGGCGATGTAGGCGAAGTACTGGCCCGGCTGGTTCGGCACCGGGTCGACGCGGTAGGCCTTGGCCCTGTACTTCTCGCAGGCGGTCAGCCGGTCGGTCCAGACCACGGTCCAGGTGGCGGTGGAGCTCTCGCCCGCCACCGCCGCCGCCGCCTCGACCGGGTCGACCCCGTCCTGCGGCGTGATCCGGAACAGCGCCAGCACGTCGGTGTCCTTCGGCTGGTAGTCGGGCTCCCAATAGCCCATCTTCCGGTATTGCAGCACGCCGGCCTTGTACCGCTCCTTGCCGGTGACGGTCGTCGCGGCCTTGGTGTCGAGTGTGGTGACGTTCGTGCTCATCGCGCTCTCCTCTCTCGCTCAGGCCGCCGCGCCGATCGCGATGCGCGGGTCCAGCGCGCCGGAGCGGTAGCGTTTCGCCATCTCGGGCAGGGGCAGGGGGGTGATCTTCGACGCCTGGCCGGCCGTGCCGAACTGCTCGTAGCGTTCGCGGCACAGCGCCTCCAGCGCCGCCATCGACGGCTGCAGGAACTTGCGCGGGTCGAACTCGCCGGGCTTCTCCACCGCCACGCGGCGGATCTCGGCGGCCATGGCCAGGCGGCAGTCGGTGTCGATGTTGACCTTGCGCACGCCGAAGCGGATGCCGCGCTGGATCTCCTCCACCGGCACGCCCCAGGTCTTCGGCATCTCGCCGCCGAAGCGGTTGAACTGCTCCTGCAGCGCCTCGGGGACGGAGGAGGAGCCGTGCATCACCAGGTGGATCTCGGGCAGCCGCTCATGGATCGCCTGGACCACATGCATGGCCAGGATCTCGCCGTCCGGCCGGCGCGAGAACTTGTAGGCGCCGTGCGAGGTGCCCATGGCGATGGCCAAGGCGTCGACCCGGGTCTCGCGCACGAAGGCCACCGCCTGGTCCGGGTCGGTCAGCAGCTGGTCGTGGCCCAGTGCGCCCTCGGCGCCGTGCCCGTCCTCGGCCTCGCCCTGGCCGGTCTCCAGGCTGCCGAGCACGCCGAGCTCGCCCTCCACCGACACGCCGACGGCATGGGCCGCGGCGGCGATGCGGCCGGTGATGCCGACATTGTAGTCCCAGCTGGCCGGGGTCTTGGCGTCGGCCTCCAGGGAGCCGTCCATCATCACGCTGGTGAAGCCGTGCTGGATGGCGGAGAGGCAGGTGGCGTCGTCGTTGCCGTGGTCCTGGTGCAGGCAGATCGGGATGCCGGGATGCATCGCCTCCGCCGCCTCCACCATCTTCGCCAGCATCAGGTCGCCGGCGTAGGACCGGGCGCCGCGGCTGGCCTGCAGGATCACCGGCGCATCCACCGCCTTCGCCGCGGCCATGATCGCCAGGATCTGCTCCATGTTGTTGATGTTGAAGGCGGGCACGCCGTAGCCGTGCTCGGCGGCGTGGTCCAGCAGCTGTCTGAGAGTGATACGGGCCATCTGGGCCTCCTGGGGGTCTGTCGAAGCGCGATCTGGCTTTCCGTCCGACCCCTCCCCCCGGCCCCCTCCCGCAAGGGAGGGAGGGTGAAAGGGCGGCCGGACCTGGCTTTCTGCTCTCCCCTCCCCCGCGGGAGGGGCGAGGAGGGGTTGTCTCCGCCGAGAGCCGCCTCACACCGCGTGCACGCCCTGCGCCGCCTTGACCATGTGGAAGGCGACCAGCAGCTGGGTGAGGGCGAGGGGGTGGCTGACCGCCCGGCCGGCGGCGCCGTCGTAGCGGCCGAGGTCGTCGCGCAGGTGGCTGGCCTCGGGGATGTGCTCCCAGAGATACTCCTCCACCCGCTCGGCCCGGCGGTCGGAGATCGAGCCGCGGATCTCCAGCACGTCCACCGGCTTGCCCTCGTCGCGGGTCAGCTCGAAGCCGACGCTGCCGTCGCCCACCGCCTCGATCAGCCGCGAGAAGTTCGGGTGCGGCAGGGTCGGGCGCAGGATATGGGCGACGTCCAGCCTGTGGTCGGTCTCCGGCGCCCCGGCCGAGGAATTGGCGCCGGGCGGCCGCTGGAAGCGGATGACGATGTCGGCGAACAGCCGCTGCGGCCGGATGAAGGTCGGGCTGTCGTATTCCCGCTTCTTCAGCGATTCCAGCACCTGCTCGGCGGTGTAGCCGCGCTTCGTGGTGTCGCGGTGCACCTTCCAGCGGACGCGCAGCTCCTCCTCGGGGTCGAGGTAGATCTTGACGTCGTAGCAGTCGCGCATCGCCCGCGTGGCGTAGCCGAGCAGCCCTTCCGCCACCACGAACTCCTTCGGCTCGATGTATTCCGGCCGGTCCAGCGTGCCCTGGTCGTGGTTGTAGATCGGCTTCAGGATCGGCTGGCCCTGGCGCAGCAGGTGCAGGTGCTGCTCCAGGATGTCGATGTAGTTGCCGGCGGGGTCGAGGGCTGAGACCCCGTTCGCCGCCCGCTCGCGCCGGTCGTAGCGGTGATAGTCGTCGGTGCAGATCAGGGTGCAGCGCTGCGGCCCCAGGATCTCGGCGATGCCGCGCGACAGCGTGGTCTTGCCGGCCGCGCTGTCGCCGACGATCCCGAGGATGATGGGCCGGTCGAAGGAGGGCTTGGTCATTCTTGTCTCCCGTCTCGGTTCGTGATCGGCGAGCCTCGGGCGCGGCTCGGAAGGATGGATCCAGCTGCGGCCCGCCGCGTCAGGCTCGCCCCCTCCCCCAGGGGGAGAAGGGGAGGGGGCTGCCTCCGCCCTGGGTGTCGACGTGTCGGGCGGAAGGGTCGGGATGGCCGGAGCGGTCTCAACCGCGGCCTGTGATTTCCTATCCTCCCCCTCCCCTTGCGGGAGGGGTAGGGGGAGGGGTGTGTCTCCACCGGAGCCGGCGCAGGGCTTCGGCGCCGACCTCTCCCCTCCCGCAAGGGGAGGGGGAGGGTGAAAAGCCATGGTCCGGGGCACTCATCGCCGCGGCTCGATCCCCTCTCCTCGGGGAGAGGGAGGGGACCCGCCGCGTTGGCGGTGGAGGTGAGGGGCGGCTCCGGCCCAGCAGGAAGGGTGCGCACTCACCGCCCCGCCTCCTGGGGCGCCGTCGGCATCTCCACATAGGTCGTCAGCACCTGCCAGCGCCGGTCCGGCGCGGTCAACATCAGCGACTGGGTGCGGGTGCTCGCTCCCCGCCGCGACACGCCCTCGAACAGCAGGCCGGTGGTGATGCCGGTGGCGGCGAACCACACCTTGTCGCTGCGCACCAGCTCCTCCACCCCCCACCAGCGGCTCGTGTCGATGCCGGCCAGGGCCACGGCGGCGCGCTCATGCTCCAGCTGCGGGTCGATGCGGCCCAGGAACTCTCCCCCCAGCGCCCGGATGGCGCAGGCCGCCAGCACCCCTTCGGGCGTGCCGCCGGTGCCCATCAGCGCGTCCACCCCGCCGCCCGGCATGGCGGCGACGATGGCGCCGGCCACGTCCCCGGCGGGGTACAGGGCGACGCGGGCGCCGGCGGCGTGGATCTCCTCCACCAGCCGGCGGTGGCGCGGCTTCTCCAGCACATAGATCGACAGCTCGGAGACGGGCTTGCCCAGCGCCTCGGCCAGCACGCGCAGCTTGTCGCGGGTCGGGGCCAGCGGGTCGATCCGGCCGCGCACCGCCGGGGGACCGGCAAACTTCTCCATGTAGAAGGCGGGGCCGGGGTCGAACATGGCGCCCTGCGGCGTCATGGCGACGGCGGCCAGGGCGTTGGTCTGGCCGTTGGCCAGGTGGCTGGTGCCGTCCACGGGGTCGACCGCGATGTCGACGGCCAGGCCCTTGCCGCTCCGGGCGCCCAGGCCCAGCCGTTCGCCCTTGTACAGCTGCGGCGCCTCGTCCTTCTCGCCCTCGCCGATGACGATGCGGCCGTCGATGTCGAGATGGTTCAGCACGGTGCGCATGGCGTCGACCGCGGCGGCGTCGCCCTCGTCCTTGCGGCCGCGCCCGATCCAGTCGAAGGCGGCGCGGGCGGCCGCCTCGGTGACGCGGCGCAGCGCGTAGATGAACCCGTCCTCGGCGATGGCGGCACCGGTCATGCGCATCTCCACCCGATCTCCGCACCGCGGCCGGAAGGGCCGGGGGCGGGGCTTGGCGGGGAGTCTGGCGCTCCCCAGGACGGTCAGGATCGGGGAGGGGCCAGCGGACCGGAACGCCCGCCCGGGTGGGCGGACGCGATCTTACGGGTGGGGTGGAAGCTACCCGGATGGGTGGGGCGAACGGAGATATTGGATCAGAGCCAGGAAATCATCATCATTTCTACAATGCAATCTGGTGACTGCCCTTAATTTTCTGAATTTCCTTGAGCTGGCTATTTTTTTGCTTTGCTCCGATGGGCCATTCATTCCATGTGCGACCATCCAGAAGCCGTCCTGATTTCTTTTTGTTTACACCTCCCCACTGTTTAAAGTGGAATGCGACGTCACCATGGATGCACTGATCTCGAATTGAACGAACCCATTCTAGTTCCACAGGGCGGGCTCCAGGGCCACTTTCGCCGCCGACGATGACCCAGTCGATGCCCCTTAAATCGATAGTGTCCAATGGTCCTAGTAGTGGCTCCAGGCTCAGAAACTTTATCTGAGCATGCGTCTGCTTCAATTGATCAATTCGCCACTTATAATCTTCATTTTCAACGCTTACGCCCATCCAAATATTTTCAGTCCAAATCAATTCACTAGACATCCTCAGAAGGTTGTCTGATCTCTTCGTCAATATCTGGTAAGTATGGTGTGGGGTATCATTCATTACAGAAAAGATCTTTTTTACAAAATCTATCGGAATGTTTTCGTGAAATAGATCTGACATACTATTAACAAATATTAGTCGGCCGGTGCTCCATGAAAATGGAATGCCAATCGATTTTTCATCAATCGTGATATTCCCATTCCATTTAGGCCGATTGCCTGAAATCCGAGTGGTTCCAAAGTATTTTTTTTGTCCCATAGCCTCAAGCCTTGAGGCCATGCGCATTGCATAACAATTCGTGCAGCCAGGAGATAAGACAGTGCATCCAGCTATGGGATTCCATGTGGCTTCGGTCCACTCGATTCCAGATCTGCTCACGACTCATCCTCCTTTTCCGGGGAAGGTAACCATGACGTTATCGCCAAAGGTGCCTTTCCGCCTGTCCGCCGCCGCCGGGTTTGCCACAATTTTCCCCTTGCCCTCCAGCTTAATCAGCACTTCCTTATAGTTCTTCGCTAGATACGGTGTTCCTACATGATGGCTGTCAAAAATTTCTTTCATTGCCATCGTCTTCCCTGAGAATTTTTTCAGAATCATCTTTTCCAAATCATCAAGAGGGCGAGCGAACTCAAATAAAAATGGCATTGAGCTATCAGCTTCACAATAAGAAAAAGATGGGACGTTTTGATCATGCCTTGAGCTTTCGTTGCCCATTATGCCTTTCATTATAGTATATGCAGTAACATTTTTAGAAACAAATATCAAGTAATGACTTGTTCGCGTTCCTGCCTCATTTTTAAAGCAGAAAGGAAGGACGTATTCGCCCTTCATTTCACGAAGTGCTTCCGAAATTTTTTCAACAATCATCAACTCACGTTTGTGGGCTGGAATCCCTTCCAATTCCGTTCTAAGCTCATTGGCTCGATCAGATCCAAATAGTGCATCCATATGATCTTTGACAATAGAGTTTCCTAATCCCATATTTATTCTATTGTAATTAAAAAACACAATGCAATCGCACCCCCAATTTTGCAAAACTGAATTAATTAATCGAAGAGAAAGTCCCTTATATCCCCACGGATCGACAAAAAATAAAGTTGGTATTAACCCACTTTCTTCAAAGCTTTTGACAATATCGGTTCCGACTTCCTGATTTGAGACTTGGGGTTTATATTTAAGTCTTTCAATTCCAGGTAGCTTATTAATCTCTTCTTCTAAAGTTCTTGTATTGTTTTCGTCTTTATCATTAAATATCGATACAAGTTTATCTCTAATTTTGTCATCGTTTATAGTATTTTGTAATACCATAAGCGGAACAGATGCTGATCCATCTTTATATCGTCCCGGACCAGCAAACAAATCTATATACGCAATCCTTCCGTCTCTCGCTCGCGGTGCCACTATGTGCGCCCAGGCGCGAAAGTACTTATCAACGATCTGAGCCTTGACCCGCGACTCCTCCGTTCTCTCTTCAAAAAACTTCTTTGTCATATCGTTCCTCTGCGAAGCTAAGCTGGCATAGGCCAGCGGCTTGGTTGGAAAGAACGATGATGCGGGATTCGCCAATTGGATCTCCATGCCCCTCTGTAGGCATTGAAGGCGTCTGGGTACAGCCACATCACCGTATAATACGCTTGGAACAAAATGGGAACAAGCCTCTTAATCCGATCCTCAATTCCGATCACGCAAACAGTAACCTATATCAATGTCAACGATGCTTCATTCCGCCTTCTGACACAATCGCTGGGAAAGCCCTATTCAACCCTCTCCTGCAGGCGCTTCACTTTCTCTCTCTCACCGGCACATCCACCTCCCCCAGCCTGATCGCGCGAAAACCCTCCCGCCGGCTCCAGTCGAAATGGCCGCCCAGGCGCTCGACCAGGGCGGCGGGGTCGGTCAGCGGCAGGTTCACCATCCCCAGCGCTTGGGCCGTGGCGCGGAGCCAGAGCACGGGCGCGGCGCCGATATGGCCCGAGCCGCGGTCCAGGAGGTCCGTCTGCATCACCACCTCGATCTCGTCGACCGGCAGGGCGGCCAGGCATTCCGCCGCCGCCCGCACCGCGGCCGAGCAGATCGCGTCGCGGTGCAGCTCCTGCAGCCTGGCCTGCGACAGCGGCTTGACCGAGGCCTTGCCCGATTGCAGCAGCGTCACCGACCGGTCCGGCAGGTCCTCCAGGTCCAGCCCGTCGATCATGGCGACGATCCGCCCGCCCTCGACGAAGACGAGGTCCAGCCCCTCGACCGAGAAGGGCAGGTCGCCCAGCCGGGTGAAGCGGCCCAGCGCCTCCGCCACCGCCGCCGGGTCGCGCGCCACCAGCCGCCGGGCGAAGCCGATCTCGGCCCGGCGCGCCTCGGCCTCCCGCAGCCGCGCCTGGTGTTCCGCCTCGTCGCGCGCCCGCGCATCCTCCACCGCCGCGGTCAGTTCCACCTGGCGCCGCTTCGCCCCGCCGAAAATGCGGGCGAACCAGCCGGGGCGATAGGCCTCCTGCTCCCGCCGCGCCGCCTCCTCGTGCACGGCGCCGCGCTCGGGCGCCGGCGGCGGCGGGGCCGAGGCGAGGGCGTGCCAGTCGCGGCGCTCGAGCACGACCCGGTGGGCGCCGGTCAGCGCCTCGATCAGCCGGTCGTATTCCTGGGCGGCGGAGGAAGCGGCCTCCAGCGCCGCCTGCTTCTGCGCCGCCTTCTCATAGGCCAGGCGCCGGCGCTCCGCGCGCTCCTGCTCGCGGCGCACCGCCCGGATGCTGCTCGCCATTCCCCCTCCCGAACGGTGCCCGTCGAACCCCCTCAACCCTTGCGACGGATTGTGGAGAATGCAAGGCGCCGGAGGCGCTGCGCCAGGGCGGTGACCCTATATTGTCACCCTCGGGCTCGCCCCGAGGACCCAGGGGCTGCCCGAGTGGCTCTTGGAGCCCCTGGATTGCCCGGTCAAGCCGCGCAATGACAAAGGGGAGCGCCGGCGGCCGCTACGCCCGCACCGCCGTGACGATCGCCGCCCCCAGCCTGCCGTCCAGCGCCGCGTCCAGCAGCCCGCGGTACAGCGCATGGACATGGTCGTACCCCTCCCGGCCGGCGATCCCGACGATCCGGTCCTGCGCCCGCTCGATCTTGCCGACCAGGCTCGTGTACCAGCCGATATAGGCGTCGTGGATCTCCCGCATCCCGGTCGTCCGCCACCCGGCCTCGGCCAATTGCTCCGGCAACCCGGCCAGGCGCGGCGGGTTGCGCAGGAAGGGCTCGCCCGCATCCAGCAGCGGCGCGTCCTGATAGCCGCCGCGGTCGACATGGTCGAACAGGATCATGCGGGCGCCCGGCCCGGCGGCCCGGGCCAGGGCCCGCAGCGCCCCGTCCTGGTCCCGGAAGCAGTAATAGGCGTTGAACAGGCAGATCAGGTCCGGGGCCTCGCCGACGCGGCGGTCGGCGTCGACCACGTCGCAGACCAGGAAGCGGCAGCCCGGATAAGTCTGCCGCGCGGCCTCCACCGATTCCGCCTGCACGTCGATGCCGACGACGCGCCCCCAGCCGTTCCGGTGCAGATAGTCGGCCGTGCCGCCCCGGCCGCAGCCGGCGTCCAGGATCAGGCGGCCCGCATCCTTGCCGATGCCGGCCATGGCCAGCTCGATCGCCTCCTCCTCGCCGGCATGGGCGTAGTCCCCGTCCCGGACCAGGGAGAGGATCTTCTGCCCGAGATAGGAGTTCATCGAGAAGGTGTTCGCCATCGCGCGGCCCCCGGCGGTCTCGTGGACATCCTGCGCGATCGCGGCGCCCGGCGCCATGGCGGCCTTTCGGCGGTCGCGAAGCTGCCGGCGGTATGGCCGGCGCCCGCGGCCGCGCTATCGTCGGTGCGATCGCAACCCGAATCGTCCGCCAGCGCAGGAGGCATCGCCGTGACCGACCTCTCCACCCTCTACCGCGCCTATATCGACTGCCTGAACCGGCAGGACTGGGATCGGCTGGGCGATTTCGTCGACGAGGCGGCGCGCCACAACGGCCGGCCCTTCGGCCTGGCCGGCTACCGCGCCATGCTGGAGCAGGATTTCCGCGACATCCCGGACCTGCGCTTCACCATCGGGCTCCTGGCCTGCGACCCGCCCCTGGTCGCCGCCCGGCTGGACTTCACCTGCTCGCCGAAGGGCCGGTTCCTCGGGCTCGACGTGAACGGCCGCACGGTCTCCTTCAGCGAGAACGTCTTCTACGAATTCCGCGGCGGCCGGATCGTCCAGGTCTGGTCGGTGATCGACAAGACCGCGATCGAGGCCCAGCTCTGACCTTCGGGCTATCGGATTCACATCTCGGAAATAAGCTTTTAGTCCCTCCTCCCCTTGCGGGAGGGGGAGAGCCGGCCTCGCCGGCCGGTCTCAGCCCTTTGCGGGTTCCATAGGACCGTGCATCGCTTATACTGACCGCCTTCCTATCGTCGAGCGGCCGTCGGGGCGGAATGTCGGGACGGCCGCGACGCACCGACGCCGACACCACGGAGGCCGCCATGGCGACGATCGAAGGCACCCCAGGCAACGACCACATCATCGTCGAGGGCGACGACCAGTACTATTTCGTCAATGCCTATACCGGCACGGACGTGATCGAGATCCGGACGACCCTCGGCGCCAGGCGGATATCGGTCTCTCTGGACGACGGCGGAGACACGGTCCGCGGCGGCGCGAGCGAGGACACGATCTCCTTCCACGGCGCCGCCAACCGGCTGTATGGCGGGGGCGGGAACGACACCTTCGCCCTGCAGTCCGCCGGCGCCGGCAACCTGATCGACGGCGGCGACGGGGTCGACACCTTCAGCGCTGGGTATGGCGGCAGCGACGGCGCCTTCATCACCCTGGCCGAAGGCCGGGCGGCGCTCCGGGAGTCCGGGCTGACCTATCAATACGACCTGCGCGGCATCGAGAATCTGAGCGGCACCCCCGCCAACGACATCCTGGTCGGCGACGGCGAGGCCAACACCCTCCAGGGCGGCTATGGGCACGACCTGCTCTCCGGCGGCGGCGGCGACGACACGCTGATGAGCTATGACGATCCCACGCCCTCCGGCAACGACACCTTCGTCGGCGGGCTGGGGTCGGACGACATCACCACCGCCGACGGCGAGGACATCATCCGCATCGACCGGCTGGTGGAGAGCCCGCCGGGGCAGGAGGACCGGGTCACCGATTTCAGCAGCCGCGACGTGCTCGACCTGTCGCGGATCGACGCCGACCAGACGGCGCCGGGCGACCAGGCCTTCACGCTGATCGGCGACGCGCCGTTCAGCTACACCGCCGGCGAGCTGCACTATCAGCGGCTCGGCCGCGGGCTTCTGGTCTCCGCCGATGTCGACGGCGACGGGCGGTCCGACATGCAGGTGATCCTCGAGCCGACCTGGTACCAGGGCCAGGCGCTGACCCGGCTCGCCGCCGACGACGTGCTGCTCTGAGGGGGGATCGAGGGCCTCAAGCCGGCGCGCGGGCCGCGGCGTCCGGGCGGCGGGGGAACAGGCGGGCGACGGCCCGGCCCCAGGCGTCCGCCGGCTGCGGCGGCCGCGGCGGCACGTAGAAGGGATAGCTGCGGAATCCCAGGCGCCCGTCGGCCCCGCCCGCCGCCGGCTCGCGGCACATCACCCAGCTGGTCAGCTCGACCGCGCCGCGCCGGCGCAGGCTCTCGCCGTGCACCAACAGCACCCAGCGGCCGGCATCGTCGAAGAAGCCGTGGTCGATGGCCTCGATCTCGGCGTCCGGCGCGCCGGGCCGGCGCAGCGCCGCGGTCGAGGAATGCTTGAAGGGCGGCGGATCCGCAGGGTCGAAGCCGGCCAGCGTGAAATTGGTCCGCACGGCGAAGGTGCCGCCGGTCTCCACCGCGCCGGCGGGCAGGGTGCCGCGCACCAGCACCAGCGCGTTGAAGGGCTCGGGCCCCGGAACGGTGCTGCGCAGCACCGGCTGCAGCTCGGCCTGCAGCACATGGTCGTCGGCACCGGCCGGCGGGGCGGCGAGGCGGATCGGGTCTCTGGCGTCGAGCATCTGCATGGCTGGCGTCTCGGAAGCCGTTGGGAAAAGCCCTCTCGACCGCAGGGAACCACGCGCCGCCGGCCCGCGTCGTCCTACGTTCGTAGGACGCCGGGCGGAAAATTTGCGGGCGCCATGCCGGCGGCCGGCACCGGACGCATGGCCTCGCCCACGGGGCCTTTCAGAACTCAGCCGTTCGTCTCGCTCTATGCCTTCCACACTCCCCCTCCCCTTGCGGGAGGGGGCAGGGGGAGGGGGCTGCGCGCGTCCGCGCGAATGGGCAGTGAGCGGAGCTCTCGGTTCCGCCGGCCTGCGATGATCCGGGGCTGGTCGAGCCGAGAGAGAGAGAACTCCTCCCCCTACCCCCTCCCGCAAGGGGACTAGGGCATATACACATCGGTCGGCGACACCAACGACGGGCGCGCGAACAGATTGCCTCTCCCGCTTGCGGGAGAGGTCGGACATCCGAAGGATGTCCGGGTGAGGGGATAGCGGCCTCTCCGAGAGCACAGCTCTGCCAGGAGCGAGCGCATGATCCACCCCATCCTGAGGTGCTGATCCTGGTGTCGCGGCCGAGCCGCCCTCACCCGGTCTCGCTGCGCGAGCCCGACCTCTCCCGCAAGCGGGAGAGGCAATCGGATGGCGCCGGGCAGATATGTATATGCCCTAGCGCAAGGGGAGGGGGAGGATGAAAAATCCATGCCGCAAGAGCGGAGTCGTTCTGAAAGGATCGCGCCGCCGCTACCCCCGGTCCCGCCCCAGCAGCACCGCCACCGCCTGGGCCCGGTTGGCGGCGCCCAGCTTCTCGTACAGGTTGCGCAGGTGGAACTTGACCGTGTTGGGGGACAGGCCGAAGCGCCGGGCCAGCCCCTCGTTGCTCAGCCCCTCGGCCAGCCGTTCCAAGAGCTCGCGCTCGCGCACGGTCAGGCAGGCCAGCGGGTCGTCCGCCAGCGCCCGGCCGAGGTCGAGAAAGGGGAACATCATCCGGCCGCGCGCCACCTCGGCCACCACGTCCAGCAGGCGCTCCGGCGGCTCGGACTTGGACAGGAAGCCGGCGGCGCCCAGCTGCATCGCCAGCCGCGCCACCGCCAGGTCCGCGCCGGTGTAGACGACGATGCGGGGGGAAGCCCCCCTGGCGAGGGCGCTTTCGCGGTCCCGCAGGCCTTCCAGCACGGCGCGGCCGTCGCCATTGGCCATCACCCAGCCGATGATGCCGACATCGAGCTCGAACCGTGCCACGGCGTCCAGGAAGCGCTCGCCGTCGCTGGCCGAGACCACCAGCTCGAACCGCCGGTCCTCGCCGAACAGCGACTGCAGGCCGCGCAGCACCAGCGGGTTCTTGTCGGCGAAGCCGATGCGGATCGGGTTGGCCTCGGCTCCGCCCAGGGCGGGGGTCAGGTCGGACAGGGTCCTGGTCATCCGGTGCGAACGGTGTCAAGGGTTCCGCCGGATGCTATCGCGTCCGGCCCCCCTCTGTCCGTCGTCCTTGCGACCAAGTCGCCGGGGCAAAGCGGCGCGCCGGCGCGTGCGGACGGTGGGGTATTGCCTTAATTCGCGACTTGTGTTCATGATGCGTTCCATGGATGAGGCGCATTCCGAACCGGACCGGCCGACCGATCCCGACATGAACTGGACGGGCTGGGCGCTGCGCCTGCTGCGCGACGCGGCCGAGATCGACATGCGCTGCAAGCGGATGACCGAGCGGCAGCAGGAGCGGGCGCATCCGGACCCGGAGGCGCCGTCGGAGTTCGGGCCGATCCAGGCGCGGCTGACGCGCTCGCTGCGTCTGACGATCGCCCTGACCGAGCGGATCCGCACCGGCTTCATGACGCGGCGGGACGAGCGCACGGCGTCGGGCGAGGAGCAGCGCCGGCGGGAGCGGCGGGAGCGCGCGGCCGGGATGGTGGCCGCGGCGGCGGCGCGGCCGGAGGCGGGTCTGGATGCCGAGCGCATGCAGTCGCTGGCGTGGGAGCGCCTGGTCGAGGACGAGATCCTGGACGCGCAGCTGGACACGCTGTCGGCGGCGGAGTTCGTGCAGGCGGTGTGCCGCAGGATCGGCCACCCGCCGGACCCGATCCGGCTGCCGCGCAGCTGGGACGAGATCCTCGATCCGCCGGCCGCCGGGCCGCGGGCCCCGGCGGAGCGCGCCGAGGCCGCCGATCGCGAGCCGATGGACGGCTGGTCCGCCGAGCCGGACGCGTCCGACGCCGGCCGGCCCGTGCCGGAGCCGTCCAAGCCGGACAGCAGCTAGCCGTCGTGGCACGGCCCCACACCGTCATTGCGAGGAGGCGAAGCGACGAAGCAATCCAGGGGCCGTCTCGAGCCGCCCTGGATCGCTTCGCTGCGCTCGCGATGACGGCACTGCCCATTGCGGGCGCGTCCCGAGCCTGCCCGGCCTTCCACTCTCCCCCTCCCCTTGCGGGAGGGGGCAAGGGGGAGGGGCCTGCGCGCGTCCGCGCGCCAATGGTTTGGGGACGAGACGGAATCAGGGGCCGTCGGTCTGGCTGCGGCAACCCCTTCCCCCCTGCCTCCTCCCGCGAGGGGAGGAGGAGAGCGGCAGCTGCGGGAAGGGCTGTCTACTTCACCACGAACGTCCCGCGCATGCCTTCGGCCTCGGTGCCCGGGGCGTGGAAGGTGAAGGTGCCGGGGCGGATCGGCACGAAGGAGATGGTGGCCTTGCCCTCGTCGTCGAACTCGATCGAATCGAGGCCCAGCGGCCGCACCTCGATCTTGTTGATCACCACCTCGTTGATCCAGATGTTGCGGAAGAACTCCGGCGCCGCGATCGCCAGCTCGGCGGTGCCGTCGGCCTCGATCGTCCAGCGGTAGTATTTGCCGGCCTCCAGCTCGTAGGGCTTCTCCGGGAAGGGCACGCCGGAGGACAGCTTCAGCGGCTCCAGAGTGGTGGCGCGGGTGGTCAGCCCCGCTTGGGCCGCGGCGGGGCCGGCGGTGCCGAGCGCCAGCAGCAGGGCGGCCGCCGCCGCGATCGTCGGTGCACGCATCTCGGGCTCCCTCCCCTGTGCGGCGGCCCGGCGGCGCGCGACGGCGCCCGGGACCCGCCCGTTCGGGTGAGTATGGCGGGCCGCGCGCGCTAGGTCCGTTGTCCTTTGGTCCAAGCCGGGCGCGGGCGGTGTATGCTCGCCGCAGGGATGACGATCGGCGGGGGGGGGGGCATGCGGCGCAGCGGAACGGAACGGGCCGGCTGAGATGGGGCGCAGCCTCGACCGCCTCGCCGCCTCGGTCGTCGACGGCATCCTCGACGACATCGCCGCCGGCCGGCTGAACCCGGGCGAGCCGCTGGCGCCGGAGGCGGCGCTGGCCGGGCGCTTCGCCGTGTCCAAGCCGGTGGTGCGCGAGGCCATGGCGCGGCTGGCGGTGCAGGGCGTCGTCGCCATCCGCCACGGCCGGCAGACCGTGGTGCAGCCGCTGTCGGGCGGCGCCGTCGCCGGCCTGTTCGCGACGCTGGCCCGCGCCTACGGCATCGCCCCGGCCGAGTTCTCGGCCCTGCGCCGGGCGGTCGAGATCGAGGTCGCCGGCCTGGCCGCCGCCCGCGCCAGCGCCGATGAGGTCGCCGGGCTGATCGAGGCGGTCGAGCAGATGGCGTCGGAGATCCGCACCATCGACCCCTGGGTCGAGGCCGACCTCCTGTTCCACCGCCGCCTCGCCGCGATCGCCGGCCAGCGCCTCCTGGCCCATCTGCTCGAGGCGCTCGAGGCCTCGACGCGCGAGACCATGCGCAACGCCAAGCTGAAGCGCGACCTCGCCACCACCCAGCGCGCCCTGCGCTGCCATATCGAGCTGGCCGAGGCGGTGCGCGCCCGCGACCCCGACCGCGCCCGCGCCCTGATGGTCGCCCATTTCGACATCGTCGCCGACCTCAATGGGCCGTGAGCGGATCAGCCTCCGACCATGAGGCGGACCACCTCGTCCGCGTCGGTCTCGGCGGTGCGGCGCTCGCCGGCCTTGACCCCGCGGCGCAGCACGACGATGCGGTCAGCCACCGCGAAGATGTCGCCGAGATTGTGCGAGATGAAGACCACGCCCTTGCCCTGCGCCTTCAGCGACCGGACCAGGGCCAGCACCTTGCGCTGCTCCGGCACGCCCAGCGCCGCGGTCGGTTCGTCCATGATCAGGATCCGCGCGTTCCAGTAGATCGCCCGGCCGATCGCGACGGCCTGGCGCTGGCCGCCGGAGAAGGTCGCGACCGGCGCGTCCAGCCGGTCGACATGGAAGTCCAGCCGCGCCATGGTCTCTCGCGCCGCCTCGGCCATGTGCCGGCGGTCCAGCACCGGCAGCAGGCCGAACAGCCGCCGCTTCGGCTCGCGGCCGAGGAAGATGTTGGCGCCGATCGACAGGTTGTCGGCCAGCGCCAGGTCCTGGTAGATCGTCTCGATGCCGCGGTCGCGGGCGTCGTGCGGCGTGGCGAAGGAGACCTGCTCGCCGGCCAGGCGGATCTCGCCCTCGTCGTGCCGGTGGACGCCGGAGATCGCCTTGATCAGCGTCGACTTGCCGGCGCCGTTGTCGCCGGCCAGCGCCACCACCTCGCCCTCATGCAGGTCGAGCGACACCGCGTTCAGCGCCTGGACCCCGCCGAAGCGCTTGGACAGGCCGCGGACCGACAGCAGCGGCTCGGCCATCGGCTGTTCAGTCATCCTGCCGCCCCCGCGCCAGCCGGCGCTGGCTCTGGTCCACCAGCCCCGAGATGATGATGACGACGCCGACCGCCACGAACTGCCAGAACGGCTCGACGTCGATGAAGACCAGCCCGTACTGGATCACGGCGATCACCAGGGCGCCGGCGATGGTGCCGCCGATCGTGCCCGACCCGCCGAACAGGCTGGCGCCGCCGATCACCACCGCGGCGATCGAATCCAGCAGCAGCGGCTCGCCCGCCTGGGCCGCGCCGGCGTTGAAGCGGGCGGCGTAGAGCGATCCGGCGAGGCCGGCGCAGACCGCCGACAGCAGGTACAGGCGGATGGCGTGGCGGCGCACGTCGATCCCGGCCCGCAGCGCCGCGTTGCGGTTGGCGCCGATGGCATAGGTGTGCTGGCCGAAGCGGGTCTGCGACAGCAGGTAGTGCATCGCCAGCGCCGCGACCGCGGTGATCAGCACCACGGTCGGGATGCCGGCGACGCGGCCGTTGCCGATGGTGGCGAACCAGGCATTGGCCACCGGCACGGTGGTGCCGCCGGCGATCAGGAAGGCGGTGCCGCGGGCGACGCCGTACATGCCGAGCGTGCCGATGAAGGGCGGCACCCTCAGATGCGCGATCAGCCCGCCATTCACCAGCCCGGGCACGAAGGCGACCGCCACGCCGGCGAGGAGGCCCAGCAGCATCGCCGGCACGGGCCCGAGGCCGATCGCCGGCCCGAGATTGGCGGCATGGGCCGCGACCACCGAGGCCAGCCCCATGGTGAAGCCGACCGACAGGTCGATTCCGGCCGAGATGATGACGAAGGTCTGGCCCATCGCCAGCAGCAGCGGCGCCACCGCGAAGATGCCGATCGACTGCAGGTTGTACGGGTTCAGGATGAAGGTCGTGTCGTAGACGATCCGGGCCCAGGCCTCGAAGAAGACGACCAGCAGGACCAGGAACAGCCAGGCCCGCAGCTCCGCCACCCGGAGGAGGAAGGCCCGGCTGCTGCTCGTGGTCGGGGAGGGGATCGAGGAGATCGACATGGGGCACCGGCTCCTGGTCGGAAAGGCCGGGCCGCCGTCCTCCGGCGGCCCGCTACGGGCCGGCATCAGCCGGTGTAGAGGAACTTCGCGACCTTCGGGTCGTCGACATTCGCCTTGTCCATCACGGTGAAGCCGGTGCCGATCGCGGTCGGCACCGACTGCTCGGTCAGGTGGGCGAAGGCGCTGATCACGCCGAACCAGCCGATCTCGGCCGGGTGCTGGGCGATGGCGATGTCGACCGTGCCGTTCTTCAGATCCTCGACGATCGACTGCGGCGCGTCGAAGGCCGCGACCTTGACCGCGCCGGCCTTGCCCGCCTGCTTGACGCCGTTGGCGGCGCCGAGGGCGGAGAACAGGTTGGCGCCGAACACGCCGGCCAGGTCCGGGTTGCGGGCCAGCACCGCCTGCAGCTGCGACGCTGCCTTGTTGGCGTCGTCGTCGTTGAACTGCGTCTCCAGCACCTCGATGCCGGAATGGGCCTTGATCTCGTCCTTGAACCCCTCCTCGCGCTGGTCGGTGGTGGAGATGCCGGGCTTGACGTTGGAGACGTAGACCTTGCCCTTGCCGCCGATCGACCGGGCCAGCGCCCGCGCCGCGATGCGGCCGCCCAGGATGTTGTCCGAGGCGATGTAGGACAGCGGGAAGTCTGCATTGCCCTCGCCGGCCTGGTAGACGCCGGTGCCGATGAAGGTGTCGACGGTGAAGACCGGGACGCCGGCATCGGCCGCCTTGCGCAGCGGCTCGATCAGCTGGGTCTTGTCGGTCGGCGCGACCAGCAGCGCGTCGGGCTTGCGCGCGATCACCGCGTCCAGCACCGGCACCTGCAGCACGGCGTTGAACTCGGGCGCGCCCTGGAACACCAGCTCGCAGCCGACCGCCTTGCACGCCGCCTCGGCGCCGCGGCGCATGGTGATGTAGAAGGCGTCGGTCGTCAGGCCGGGGACGAGGGCGATCCTGAAGCTCTTGCCCTGGGCCTTGGCCGGGGTGACCGCCGCGGCGGTGCCGGCGAGCGCGGCCGAGGCGCCCAGAAGGGACATGAACAAGCGCCGTTCCATCGTTTCCTCCATCTGTCTGGTTGTTCTTCTCTCTTCGTCGTTGGCGCCGGCCCTCCGGCGCGGGGTCAGGCCGGGACCAGCTCGGCCTTGCGGTCGAAGCCGGCCAGGGCCTGGTTCAGCGGTGTCAGCGTCGCATGCAGCCGCTCGAACACCGACCGGTGCAGCGCGTCGTAGCGTCCGGCGAGGACGGGATCGGGATCCACCGTGTGGTGCCGCTGCTCGATCGCGGCGAGGGCGGCGTCGAGATCCGGCCACAGCCCGGCGGCGACGCCGCCCAGCAGCGCCGCGCCCAGCGCCGTGGCCTCGGGCTCGTCCACCACCGTCACCGGGCGGCCATAGACATTGGCCTTGATCTCGAGGAACAGGGCGTTGCGCGAGCTGCCGCCGATCGCCCGGATCTCGGTCGGCGGGGTGATCCCCGGCAGCGCCGCCATGGCGTCGACCATCAGCCGCGCCTGCATGGCGAGCCCCTCCAGCACCGCCCGGAACAGGGCGCCGCGGTCGGCATGGGCGGTCAGGCCGATGAAGGCGCCGCGCGCGCTGGTGTCCGGGGCGGGCGGCGGGCTGTAGACCAGATGCGGCAGGAACACCACGCCCTGGCTGCCGGGCTCGACCGCCCGGGCCTCGGCGATCAGCGCCTCATGGGCGGCCTGGCCGGTCAGGGCCCGGAACCATTCCACCGCCCCGCCGGAGCTGTTGATGCCGCCGCCGAGATAGGAGAGCGGGCGGTGGGTCTCGATCGCGCCCTGGACGAAGCCGCGCCGCATCACCGCCGGGTCGAGCAGCGGGAAGGCCGTCGCCAGCAGCACCGCCTCGGCCGTGCCCAGGCTGTCCAGCAGCATGCCCGGCCGGGTGATCCCGGCGGCGTAGGAGCCGCAGAGATGGTCGTGCCCGCCGGTGGCGACCAGCGGCCGGCCGGCCAGGCCGGCCTCCGCCAGCACCTCCGGCCGCACCGGGCCGAGCGCGGTGCCGGAGGCCATGACCGGCGGCAGCAGGGCGGGGTCGAGCCCGGCGAGGCCCAGCAGCTCCTCCGACCAGCGGCGCTCATGGATGTCGAAGCACAGGGTGCGCGAGGCCAGGGTCGGCTCGGTCGCGGCCACGCCGGTCAGGCGGAAGGCGATCCAGTCGGCGATGTTCAGCACCCGGCGGGCGCGGCCCATCGCCTCCGGCCAATGCGCCCGCATCCAGGCCAGCTTGCACAGCGTCAGCGTCGGGTCGATGGCGATGCCGGTGATCTGGAAGATCCGGTCCGGGCCGATCGTCTCGGCCAGCTCCCGCGCCGCCGCCTCGGTGCGCCGGTCGAACCAGACCAGCGACGGCGCCAGCGACCGGCCGCTGTCGCCGAGCAGCACGCAGCTCTCGCCGACGCTGCCGACCGCGAGGCCGGCGACCGGCCCGCCGGCGAGAGAGCGCGCCACCTCGGCCAGGCAGTCGGTCACGGTGGCGAACAGCCTGTCGGGATCGTACTCGCCGCGGCCGCCGCCGATCATCCGCGCCGGGGTCGGCCGCGCCGCCTGCGCCGCCCGGCGGCCGCGCGCATCGAAGGCGATGGCGCGGACCGACCGGGTGCCGACATCGATGCCGATCAGGAAGGGCGGATCGAAGCGCGTCGCCATCTCCGGCCCCGCAGTGCTGGTCTTCAGCCGGCCAGGCCGCCGGCGGCCATCGCCTCGTCGACGCCCTGGCCGCGATGGATGATCGCCGCCAGCGCGCGCACCACCGCCGCCGGGTCCGGCGCCTGCCAGATGTTGCGGCCGAACACGACGCCGCGACCGCCGGCCTGGACCGATCCGTGCACTACCGCCAGCGCGTCGCGCACCGTCTCCATCTTCACCCCGCCGGCGATCAGCACCGGGGCGGGGCAGCTGGAGGTCACCCGGCGGAAGCCGTCGACCGAGCCGGTGTAGTAGGTCTTGACGATGTCGGCGCCGAGCTCGAAGGCGATGCGCGAGGCCGAGGCCATGGCGCCGGGGTCGAGCGGGTTGGGGATGCGTTCGGCCGGGCAGGGCAGCGCCTCGACCATCACCGGCAGCCCGTCGGCGGCGCAGTCGCCGACCACCCGGGCGACGATGTCGTAGGTCCGCATCTCGACCGCGCCGCCCATGAAGCCCATGACACAGACGCCGTCGACGCCCAGCCGGCGGGCGTCCTCCACCGTGTGCAGCAGGCTCCACTCGGTATAGCGCAGCCAGTCCTCGCGAGTGATGCTGGGGCCGCCGTCCAGCCGCAGATAGACCGGCAGCCGGCCCAGAAGCCTGTCGCGATAGTGCTTGATCACGCCGTAGGAGGTCATGATCGCGTCGGCCCCGGCCGCGATCACGCGGTCCAGCACCGCGCCGGGGTCCTCGAGCCCCGGCACCACCCCGAGCGTGCGGGCGTGGTCCATGGCGATGACGATGCCGCGATCACCGAAGGAGAGTCTGGCCATGGCCTGTGGCTCACCGGTTGGTTGCGGGAGGGGACGGCTGGCGATGGGAGATGCGCTGACGATTCGCATGTTAGTTATCTGATATCTGTCGTCAACGAATGATTATTTCGCGACTGCGATATCGCAACGCAGCGACCCGCCTGCGCACAGGCACCTGCATCAATCGGATATGAAAAAAACTTTACATATCGAGAGGTGAATGACAGAAGAATTTTCATCCGCCGCCCGGCGGCTTTTCATCCGTTCCTTGCCCCTCGCTGCATGCCCCAGGACTCGCCGCAGACCCTGATGAACCGGCTGGCGCAGAGCGTCGACGCGCTCTCCCCGGCGCATCGGCGGTTGGCGGATTTCGTCCTGGCGCACCCGTTCCGTGCGGCGACGATGGGGATCGAGGAGCTGGCCGGCGCCGCGTCCGTCTCGGTCGCCACCGCCAACCGCTTCGCCCACCGTCTCGGCTTCGGCGGCTTCCCCGAGTTCCGGTCCGAGCTGCTGCAGCAGTTCCAGCGCGCGCTGGCCCCGGTCGAGAAGCTGCGGGCGACGCAGCAGGGGGCCGACTCCGCCCATGCCGTGCTGCGCGGATCGCTCGACAGGGTGTCGGCCAATCTCGGCCAGGCCGCCGGGCTGTTGACCGAGGACGGATGCGCCCGCGCCGTTGAGCTGGTGCTGGGCGCAAGCCGGGTGGTGCCGCTCGGCCTCGGCATCAGCGCGGTCATCGCGCGGTTCCTGGCGGAGCTGCTGCTGCCCTACTGCCCCTCGGTCGAGGTGCTGGACGGAACCGGCGGGACCGAGCGCATGGTCCGCCAGCTCCTCCGCTTCGGCGAGGGCGACCTGCTGGTCCCGATCTCGGTGCCGCGCTATTCCCGCGCCACCATCGACCTGCTGCGCCAGGCCAAGGCGCGCGGCCTGCGGGTGCTGGCGCTGACCGACGGCCCGGCGTCGCCGCTGGTGCCCGACAGCGACGCCGCCCTGTTCGGCCCGGCCGAGCACGACGTGCTGCACGGCTCCTCGATCGCGGTGATGGCGGTGGCAGAGGCGCTGGCCGGCGCCATCGCCCGGCGCCGCGGCACGGTCGCCGGCGCGGCCGAGCTGATCGAGGAGATCAGGCCCTACCTTCTCGTCGAGGACGCCCCGACCGCCGTCCGGCGTCCCCGCCCTCTTGCCCCGGAACGCCGACGATGACTCTCGCCTACTGGAACGGTTCCTATCTCCCCCTCGACGAGGTCAAGGTCTCGCCGCTGGACCGCGGCTTCCTCTTCGCCGACGGCGTCTACGAGGTGGTGGCGGTCTATGACGGCCGGATCTTCGAGCTGGACGCCCATCTCGACCGGCTGGCCCGCAGCCTCGCCGCCGTCCGGATTGATCCGGGCCTCGACCGCGCCGCGCTCGCCGCGGTGTTCCGGCGCCTGGCGGAGACCGCGCCGCGCCCGGCCGCGACCATCTACATGCAGGTCACCCGCGGCGCCCCGGCCCAGCGCAGCCACGCCTTTCCGGCTTCGGCCCAGGCCAGCATCCTCGCCTTCGCCGGCACGCTGAAGCGCCTCGGCCGGGCGCAGCTGGAGGACGGCTTCGCCCTGGTCTCGGCCCCCGACATCCGCTGGCTGCGCTGCGACATCAAGTCGATCGCGCTCCTGCCCTCCGTCCTCGCCGCCCAGAACGCGGCCGAGGCCGGGGCGCTGGAAACGGTGATGCTGCGCGACGGCCTGGTCAGCGAATGCGCCGCCAGCAACGTCTTCGTCGTCAGGGACGGCCGGGTGGCGACGCCGGTCGCAGACCACCGCATCCTCGACGGCATCAACCGCCGCCTCGCGATCCGCCTGGCCGCCGGGCTCGGCATCGCGGTCGAGGAGCGCGACGTGGCCGAGGCGGAACTGCGCGCCGCCGACGAGATCTGGATCACCAGCACGACCAAGGAGCTGGCGCCGATCGTGCGGCTGGACGGCGCTGCGGTCGGCTCCGGCCGGCCCGGGCCGGTGTGGCGGCAGGTGCGCGACGCCTTCGACCGCCTGGTCGGTCTGCCGGCATGACCGCGGCCCTGACAGCAAAAGGGGGGCCGCTGATCGAGGTCGACGGGCTGACGGTCCGGTTCCGGACCGAGGACGGCCCTGTCACCGCGGTCGAGGATCTCAGCTTCGCCATCGCCCCGGGCGAGACCGTGGCGGTGGTCGGCGAATCCGGCTCCGGCAAGTCGGTCACCTCGCTCAGCCTGATCCGGTTGGTGGACTACGGCGGCGGGAAGATCGCGCGCGGCGCGGTGCGCTTCCGCGGCCGCGACGGGCAGGTGCGCGACTTGGCGCAGGCCCCGGCCGACGCGCTGCGGTCGCTGCGCGGCGACGAGATCGCGATGATCTTCCAGGAGCCGATGACCTCGCTGAACCCGGTCTTCACCATCGGCGACCAGATCGCCGAGGCGGTGATGCTGCACCAGGGCAAGGATGCCAAGGCGGCGCGGGCCGAGGCGCTGCGCATGCTGGAGCGGGTGCGGATCGCGGAGGCGAAGCGGATGCTCGACCGCCACCCGCACCAGCTGTCCGGCGGCATGCGGCAGCGGGTGATGATCGCCATGGCGCTGTCCTGCCGGCCCAAGCTGCTGATCGCGGACGAGCCGACCACGGCGCTCGACGTCACAATCCAGGCCCAGATCCTGCGGCTGATCCGCCAGCTGCAGCGCGAGATGGGCATGGCGGTGATGTTCATCACCCACGACATGGGCGTGGTGGCCGAGGTCGCCGACCGGGTCGTGGTCATGTACCAGGGCCGCAAGGTGGAGGAGGGGCCGACCGAACGGATCTTCGCGGCGCCGCAGCACCCCTACACCCGGGCGCTGCTGTCGGCGGTGCCGAAGCTGGGCAGCCTGCAGGGCCAGCCCCTGCCGGCGCGCTTCCCGCTGGTCCGCGTCGACGGATCGAAGGAGCCGCCGCCGGCGCCGCAGGACACGGTGCGGGCGGGCGCGGCCCCGCTGCTGGAGGTCGACAGACTCTCGACCCGCTTCGACGTGCGCCGCGGCGTGTTCGGCCGGCTGGCCGCCCGGGTGCATGCGGTGGAGCAGGTCAGCTTCGCCCTGCAGCCGGGCGAGACCCTGGCCCTCGTCGGCGAGAGCGGCTGCGGCAAGTCCACCACCGGCCGCACTATCATGCAGCTGCTGGAGCCCTCGTCCGGCACCATCCGCTTCGAGGGCCGGGCCATGGCCGAGATGAAGGCGGAGGAGCGGCGCCGGCTGCGGCAGAAGATCCAGTACGTCTTTCAGGACCCCTTCGCCTCGCTGAACCCGCGGCTGACGGTCGGCTTCTCGATCGCCGAGCCGCTGCTGACCCATGGGCTTGCCCGCGGCCGGGCGGTGGAGCAGCGCGTGGCCGACCTGCTGACCCAGGTCGGCCTCAGGCCGGAGCATGCCAAGCGCTACCCGCACGAGTTCTCGGGCGGCCAGCGCCAGCGCATCTGCATCGCCCGCGCGCTGGCGTCGGAGCCGAAGCTGATCATCGCCGACGAGGCGGTGGCGGCGCTCGACGTCTCGATCCAGGCCCAGGTGGTGAACCTGCTGATGGACCTGCAGGCGCGGCACGGCCTGTCCTACCTGTTCATCTCGCACGACATGGCGGTGGTGGAGCGGGTCAGCCACCGCGTCGCGGTGATGTATCTCGGCCAGATCGTCGAGATCGGGCCGCGCCAGGCCGTGTTCGAGAACCCGCAGCACCCCTACACCCGCCGGCTGATGGCCGCGGTGCCGGTGGCGGACCCCGCCCGGCGCAACCGCGACACCAGCCTGATCGAGGGCGAGATTCCGAGCCCGATCCGCTTGTTGGGCGACGAGCCGCTGGTGCGGCCGCTCGAACCCGTCGGGCCGGGCCATTTCGTCGCCCGCCACCGGGTCGGCGATTTCGGCTGAGCCGGCCCGATTGTGAATCAGAGTAAACAGAGGAGGACAGAACCGATGCAAAGCTGGAAACGGCACCTCGCCGCCTGCGCCTTGGCCGCGCTGATGGCGCTGCCCGGGGCGGCGATGGCGAAGCCCCTGGTCGTCGGCATCGACCAGAACCTGACCGGGCTCGACCCGTCCAACATCAACGAGACGGCGTCGCAGGCGGCGACCCGGCTGTTCTATCAGGGCCTCTACGGCTTCGATCAGAACATGCAGCTCGTGCCGGTGCTGGCCGAGAGCTACGAGGTCAGCGACGACGCGAAGGTCTACACCTTCCATCTGCGCAAGGGCGTCAAGTTCCACGACGGCACCGACTTCAACGCCCAGGCGGTGAAGATCGGCCTCGAGCGCCTGGCCAACCCCGACAACAAGCTGAAGCGCCAGTCGCTGGTGTCGATGCTGGACCATGTCGAGGTGGTCGACGACGCCACCGCCAAGGTGGTGCTGAAAGAGCCGTTCGGCGCCCTGGTCAACAACCTGGCGCATGCCGGGGCGATGATCATCAGCCCGGCGGCGCTGGAGAAATACGGCAAGGACATCGGCCGCAACCCGGTCGGCACCGGCCCGTTCAAGTTCAAGTCCTGGTCCGCCGACACGCTGGAGGCGGTGAAGAACGACGCCTACTGGAAGGAAGGCCAGCCGAAGGTCGACGGCGTCACCATCCGCAGCGTGCCGGAGAGCGGCAGCCGCGTCGCCATGCTGCAGGCCGGCGAGGCCCAGTTCATCCACCCGGTGCCGCCGGAGATGATGAAGGTGCTGGAGCGCAACCCGAACCTCACCATCGTCGACGGGCCGTCGATCGTGAACTGGTATGTGGCGCTGAACACCCACAAGAAGCCGTTCGACGACGTCCGCGTCCGCCAGGCGCTGAACTATGCGGTCGACCGCAACGCCTTTTGCAAGGTGGTGCTGAGCGGCTATTGCGACCCGGCGGATTCGCCGATGCCGCCGAAGCTGAAGTTCTACGCCAAGCAGGGCGTCTGGCCCTATGACCCGGCCAAGGCCAAGCAACTCCTGGCCGAGGCGGGATATCCCGACGGCTTCGAGGCCGTGTTGTGGTCCGGCAACAACACCACGGCCATCCGGGCGACCCAGTTCCTGCAGCAGCAGTTGGCCCAGATCGGGGTCAAGGCTCAGGTGACGCCGCTCGAATCCGGCGTCCTCGCCGACAAGGTCTGGGGCGTGCAGAAGCCCGAGGACGCGACGGTGCAGATGTACTACGGCGGCTGGTCGTCCTCGACCGGCGACGCCGACTGGGCGCTGCGGCCGCTGCTGTGGGGCAAGGGCTTCCCGCCGAAGCTGTTCAACGTCGCCTACTACTCCAACCCGGAGGTGGACGCGGCGCTGGAGGCGGCTGTCGCCACCGCCGACGAGGGCAAGCGGGCCGAGGCCTATGCCAAGGCGCAGTCCCTGATCTGGCAGGACGCGCCCTGGATCTCGCTCGGCGTCGACCATGTGCTGAGCGCCCGGAGCAAGGACCTCTCCGGCGTCTACGTGCTGCCCGACCGCGCCTACATCGTCGAGGACGCGGCGTTCCAGTAAGCCTTCCCCGCCCGCCCTCCGGCCCTGTGCCGAAGGGCGGGCGGTCTTCGGAGCCCCCATGCTGCACTATCTGATCCGGCGTCTCCTCGGCATCGTCCCGGTGATGCTGGTCATCTCCCTCCTGGTCTTCGGCTTCGTCCACATGCTGCCGGGCGACCCGGCGCGGCTGGTGGCCGGGCCGGACGCGACCGCGGAGGACATCGCCCTGGTGCGCGCCGACCTCGGCCTCGACCGGCCGCTGGTTGAGCAGTACCTGACCTTCCTCGGCCATATCGCGCAGGGCGAGCTCGGCACCTCGCTGAAGACCCGCCGGCCGGTGGCCGACGAGATCGGCGAGCGGCTGATGCCGACGGTCTGGCTGACCGTGGTCAGCATGGCCTGGGCGGTCGCGGTCGGCCTGCTGATCGGCGTCCTGTCCGCGGTCAAGCGCGGCCGCTGGCAGGATTACGGCGGCATGGTGCTGGCCGTCTCCGGCATCTCTTTCCCCTCTTTCTGGCTCGGCCTCCTCTTGATCGGCGTGTTCTCGGTCGATCTCGGCTGGTTGCCGACCGGCGGCTACGGCACCTGGCAGCATTTCGTCATGCCCTCGGTCACGCTCGGCCTCGGCGTCGCCGCGGTGATGGCGCGCTTCACCCGCTCCGCCTTCATCGAGATCTCGCGCGAGGACTATGTCCGCACCGCCCGGGCCAAGGGCGTGTTCGAGCGCGCGGTGATCTGGAAGCACACGCTGCGCAACGCGCTGATCCCGATCATCACCATGGTCGGGCTGCAGTTCGGCTTCCTGCTCGGCGGCTCGATCGTGGTCGAGACCGTGTTCTCCTGGCCCGGCCTCGGCCGTCTCCTGGTCGACAGCGTCTCCTACCGCGACTATCCGGTGATCCAGGCCGAGATCCTCTTGTTCTCGATCGAGTTCATCCTGATCAACCTGGCCGTCGACATGCTCTACGCGCTCGCCAACCCGGAGATCCGCTACCGATGAGCGCCGTCGTCACCCCCGCCGCGCCGGTCCGCGCCGAGAGCGTGCGCTCCCCCTTCCGCGAGTTCTGGCGCCGCTTCCGCCGGCAGAAGATCGCCGTGGCCGCCGGGCTGTTCCTGGCGGCGCTGGTGGTCGTGGCCGTCCTGGCGCCCTGGATCGCCCCCTACGACCTCGCCGCGCCGGATTACGAGCGGGTGCTGGAAGGCCCGTCCTGGGCCCATCTCGCCGGCACCGACGCCTATGGCCGCGACATCCTCAGCCGCATCGTCTTCGGCGCCCGCATCTCGCTGGCCGTCGGCTTCCTGTCGGTGACGCTGGGCGGCGTCGCCGGCATCCTGCTCGGCCTCGTCAGCGGCTTCTACGGTGGCTGGATCGACGGCTTCGTGATGCGCCTCTGCGACGTGCTGCTGGCCTTCCCGGGCATCATCCTGGCGATCGGCGTCATCGCCGTGCTGGGGCCCGGCATCGACAACGTGATCTACGCCGTCGCCGTGTTCAGCGTGCCGGTCTTCGCCCGGCTGGTGCGCGGCAGCACGCTCGCGATCAAGCAGACCGTCTATGTCGACGCCGCCCGGGCGATCGGCGTGCGCCATCGCCTGCTGATGCTGCGCCACATCCTGCCGGGCACCCTGCCCAGCGTGATCGTCTATTTCTCGATGCGCATCGGCACCTCGATCCTGACCGCGGCCAGCCTCAGCTTCATCGGCCTCGGCGCCCAGCCGCCCAGCCCGGAATGGGGGGCGATGCTGGCCGACGGGCGCAGCTATCTCGGCGTCGCCGACCACATCACCCTCTTCCCCGGCATCGCGATCTTCGTCACCGTGCTGGCCTTCAACCTGCTCGGCGACGGGCTGCGCGACGCGCTGGACCCGAAGCTGAAGACCTGAGGGAGGCATCGGTGACGGCCCGTCTCGCCCGCGATTTCGGCCTGGTCTGCGGCACGCTGCCGACCGGGCCGCTGAACGCCATCACCGATGTGCCGGGCGTACTGGTCGGCCATCTCAGCATGCATGCCGGCGACGTGCTGACCGGCGTCACCGCCGTCCTGCCGCATGCCGGCAACCTGTTCCGGGCCAAGGCCCGCGCCGCGGTCGAGGTGATCAACGGCTTCGGCAAGAGCGCCGGGCTGATGCAGGTGGCAGAGCTGGGGACGGTCGAGACGCCGATCCTGCTGACCAACACCTTCGCCGTCGGCACCTGCGCCACGGCGCTGATCCGCGCCGCCATCGCGGCCAACCCCGACATCGGGCGCGAGACCGGCACGGTCAACCCGGTGGTGCTGGAATGCAATGACGGCTACCTGTCCGACATCCAGGCCCTGGCGGTGACCGAGACCGACGCGCTGGAGGCGATCAAGGCCGCCAGCGGCGGCCGCGTCGGCCAGGGCTCGGTCGGCGCCGGCACGGGGATGAGCAGCTTCGGCTTCAAGGGCGGCATCGGCACCGCCTCGCGCCGGGTCAAGCTCGACCGCACGCACCACCATCTCGGCGTGCTGGTTCTGGCCAATTTCGGCCGCGCCGGCGACCTGGTGCTGCCCGACGGCCGGCGCCCGGCCCCGCCCTCCGAGCCGACACCCGAGAAAGGTTCGGTGATCGTCGTCCTGGCGACCGACGTGCCGCTGGAGCACCGCCAGCTGCACCGCGTCACCAAGCGCTGCGGCGCCGGCCTGGCCCGGCTCGGCGCCTTCTGGGGGCACGGCAGCGGCGACATCGCCCTCGGCTTCACCACCGCCGATCCGGTGGACCACGACCAGAAGCGCGACCTGGTCCCGATCCGGGCGCTCAACGAGGCGCGCATCGACCGGCTGTTCCAGGCCGCGGCGGAAGCGACGCAGGAGGCGGTGCTGAACGCCCTCTGCGCCGCCGGGCCCGCCGTCGGCCGCCTGGGCCACAGCCGGCCCTCGCTCGCGGATTGGCTGGAGGCGGAGGAGCGGACATGAGGATCTACATCTCGTCGGATATCGAGGGTGTGGCCGGCGTGGTCTCGCCGCAGCAGGGCCAGCCGGGCAGCGGCGAGTACGAGCGCGCCCGGCGGCTGATGACCGAGGAGGTCAACGCCGCGATCGAGGGCGCGCTGGAGGGCGGCGCCACCGGGATCCTGGTCAACGACGCTCACGGCCCGATGACCAACCTGCTGCCGGAGCTGCTGCACCCGGCGGCGGAGCTGATCCAGGGCAAGCCGAAGCCGCTCAACATGTTCGCCGGGCTCGATGCCGGCCATGCGGCGGTGCTCTGCCTCGGCTACCACGCCCGGGCGTCGGAGCAGGGCGTGCTGGCCCACACCACCAACGGCTTCGCCTTCCGCGCCGTGCGCCTGAACGGCCGGCCGCTGGGCGAGGCCGGGATCTACGGCGCCTATGCCGGCAGCCTGGGCGTGCCGGTGGCCATGGTCTCCGGCGACGACCGTTGCGTCGCCGAGCTGCGCGAGCATTTCCCCGAGGCCGAGTTCGTCCAGACCAAGCAGGCGCTAGGCAACCGCGCCGCCCGGTCGCTGCCGCTGCCGGCCGCCCGCGCGGCCCTGCGCGAAGCGGCGGCCCGCGCCGTCCGCCGCGCCGGCTCGATCCCGCCCTTCCGCATCGACGGGCCGTACATGCTGGAGCTGGAGATGGGCGGCCCGGCCCTGGCCGACCTCGCCGCCACCCTGCCGCCGGCCGAACGCCGCGACGGCGTCACCGTGGCCCTGCCGGCCGGCAGCGTCGCCGACGCCATCCGCTGGATGAACGCCGTGTCCGCCATGACCGCCTTCTTGCGCTGAACCCCGAGGCTTCGATGACCGACCCATCCCGCGCCGTCCTGGCGATCCATGGCGGCGCCGGCACCATCCGCCGCGAGTCGCTGACTCCGGAGCGGGAGGAGGCCTATCACCAGGGGCTGCGCGCCGCGCTCCGCGCTGGCTACCTCGTCCTGGCGGCCGGCGGCTCGGCGCTCGACGCCGTCACCGCCGCGGTGATGGCGCTGGAGGAGGACCCGCTGTTCAACGCCGGCCGCGGCGCCGTCTTCACCAGCGCCGGCGAGAACGAGATGGATGCGGCGGTGATGGACGGGCGCGACCGGCGCGCCGGCGCCATCGCCGGCATCTGCGGCCCGCGCCACCCGGTCCTCGCCGCCCGCGCGGTGATGGAGCGGACCGAGCACGTCTTCCTGGCCGGCGAGGGGGCGCGCCGCTTCTGCCGCGAGGCCGGGCTGGAGCATATGGACCCGTCCTGGTTCCGCACCGAGCGGCGCTGGCAGGCGCTGCAGGAGGAACTGGAGCGTCGCCGCCAGGCCCTGCCGGACGACGGCGACCCGGCGCGGAAGCATGGCACGGTCGGCGCCGTGGCCTGCGACGCCGCCGGCAACCTCGCCGCCGCCACCTCGACCGGCGGCATGACCGGCAAGACTCCGGGCCGGGTCGGCGACAGCCCGGTGATCGGTGCCGGCACCTGGGCCGACAACGCCACCTGCGCCGTCTCCGCCACCGGCCATGGCGAGTTCTTCATCCGCTACGCCGCGGGGCACGAGATCGACGCCCGCATGCGCTGGGCCGGGCAGGGGCTGGCGCAGGCGGCCGAGGACGTGGTGCAGACGCTTCTCGGCCCTGTCGGCGGCTCCGGCGGGCTGATCGCGGTCGATGCGCAGGGGCATGTCGCGCTGCCCTTCAACTGCGAGGGCATGTATCGCGGCGTGGTCGGGGCCGACGGCGCCCTGCGCACCGCGATCCACCGCGAGGCCCTCCGGGTGGAAGCGGTCTAGGATAGCTGTCGATGGCGGCGAGTCGCCGCGAGCGGGGAGGACAGGATGGCGGTCGATACGGGGAAGCGGCTGGCGGCGCTGCGCGGAAAGATGCGGGAGGCGGGCGTGGACCTCGTCGCGCTCGGGCCCGGCTCGCACATGCAATGGGCGGCCGGCTTCCACCCGCATGCCGATGAGCGGCCCTGCCTGCTGCTGATCGGGCCGGAGCGCGAGGCGTTCCTGATGCCGGTGCTGAACGCCGAAGGCTCGCGCGAGGAGACGGCGATCGCCTTCCACACCTGGGACGACGCCGACGGGCCGGACGCGGCGCTGGCGGCGGCCCTCGCCGATGTGGGCGCGACCAATGCGGCGCATGTGGTGCTGGACGAGACGATGCGGGCCGATTTCGCCCTGCTGCTGCTCGGGGTGCTGCCGGGCGCGCGGCACAGCTTCACCGACAGCACCATCGGCGCGCTGCGCATGCGCAAGGACGCGGCCGAATTCGCCAAACTGAAGATGAATGCCGGCATCGCCGACCGCGCCATGCAGGCGGCCTTCGCCGCGGCCAGGCCGGGCATGACCGAGCTGGAGCTGGCGGCGGTGATCAAGGCGCACTTCAGCTCGGAAGGCGCCTCGCCGGCCTTCTGGATCGTCGGCGGCGGCGGCAACGGCGCCTTCCCGCACCACCAGACCGGCGGGCGCCGGCTGGAAGAGGGCGACGCCGTGGTCGTCGACATCGGCGGCCGCAAGGGCGGCTTTCCCAGCGACATCACCCGCATGGTCGCGATCGGCCGCCCGCCGGAGGGCTATGGCCAGATCCACACCATCGTCGAGAAGGCGGTGCAGGCGGCGTTGAAGGCGGCGAAGCCCGGCGTGATGGCGAAGGAGGTCGACGCCGCCGCCCGGAAGGTCATCGCCGACGCCGGCTACGGCGAATACTTCGTCCACCGCACCGGTCACGGCATGGGCATCGACGGCCACGAGCCGCCCTACATCACCGCCACCTCCGAGACGGTGCTGGAGGAGGGCATGGTGTTCTCGATCGAGCCCGGCATTTACCTCCCGGGCCGCTTCGGGATCCGGCTCGAGGAGATCGTGATCCTGCGCGAGGACGGGCCGGAGATCCTGTCCGCGCTGCCGCGCGACCTGCACGTGGCGCGGGTCTGAGGAAACGGGCCGCCGGTCAGCCGGCCGGCTGCCTTGCATCATCTTCCGGCTCGCCGGTCCAGGATGAGGCCCGGGGCAGGAACAGGTGCACGCGCGTGCCGCGGCCGACCTCGCTGTCGATGCGGATGTGCCCGCCCGACTGGGCGACGAAGCCGTGGACCTGGCTGAGACCGAGGCCGGTGCCTTCGCCTTCGGCCTTGGTCGTGAAGAACGGCTCGAACACGTGGGCGAGGACCTCCCGGCTCATGCCGCAGCCGGTGTCGCCGACCGTCACCCGGACATGGGTGGCGGCGATCCCCGGCACGTCCTCGATCGCCTCGGGGGCGTCGCTGGTCTCGATCGTCAGCGTGCCGCGGCCGGCCATGGCGTCCCGGGCGTTCACCGCGAGGTTGAGGATGGCGACATCGAGCTGGTTGACGTCGATCAGGACCGGGCCCAGCGCCGGGACGAGGCCGCGGCGGATGGCGATGCCGCTGCCGAGCGACCGTTCGAGGATGGTGGTCAACGCCTCGATCCGCTGGTTGAGGTCGACCGGCTCGGGCGTCAGCGGCTGCCGGCGGGAGAAGGCCAGCAGCTGGTGGGTCAGCGCGCCGCCGTTCTGGATCCGGCGCGACAGCTCCTCGATGATCTCCTGGATCTGCGGGCCGGCCGGGTCGCGCGCGATCTGTTTCTCCAGGAGCCGCAGCCCGGCCTGGATGACGGTGAGCAGGTTGTTGAAATCATGGACGATCCCGGCCGTCAGCCGGCCGATGGCCTCGAGCTTCTGCGACTGGCGGCGGCGTTCCTCCCGCGCCCGCTGGGCCGACACGTCGCGCAGGCTGGCCAGCAGCGCCGGGCCGCCGTCCCAGGTGACCTCGACCACCCGCATCTGGACCTCGGCCGGGCCGCGGCCGGGACGGTGGACCGTGATCTCCGTGGTCTCGCCCGACGCCACCGGCCGGCCCAGCGGCACATGCAGCAGCCCGTCGCGCGGATGCCCGAAGATCTCGGCCGCGGCCGGGTTGGCGTAGAGCACGGTGCCGGCGAGGTCGACGACGAGCACGCCGTCGGCCGTGTTCTCGATCAGCAGCCGGAAGCTCGGCTCGCTGAGGCCGGCGAGCCGCCGGTCGTCCCGCAGGTCGGTGATCTCCGCCGCCCGCATGGCCGGGGTGAACGGGCCCGTCATGAGCGGACGGGTGTCGCCAGCGAGGAGTCGCCGAAGACGTCGGGCGCGCCGCCGAACGGCTCCCCGAGATGCATGCCGGCGCCGTCGATGGCGAAGCGGCGGACGTGCTTGTCGTGCTCGCTGCCGCGCATCTTCAGCACCATCAGGCCGCGATTCATCAGGTCGGCCTCCTGGATGTAGCGGAGCAGGATGATCGAATCGGTCAGGGTCGAGATGTGCTGCTCGCTGGCGCTCTGGCCACCGACCAGCGATTTGTTGGTGGCGGTGCACAGCCCGGCGATCTCGCGCTTCTTGATGAAGGAGGTCAGGCTGATCAGGAATTCGCGGAACCCGGTCTCCGGGGCGATGCGCTCCAGCGCCGAGAGGCTGTCGACCGCGATCCGGTCGGGTTTGAACTCCTCGACCAGCTGGCGGATCATCAGCAGGTGGTCCGGCAGTCCCTGGGCCTCGGGATAGAGGCAGACGATCTTCAGCCGGCCGTTGGCCTCCATCGCCTCGAAATCGACGCCCCAGCCGCGGGCGTTGCGGAACAGCTGGCCGCGGCTTTCCTCGTAGCCGACCAGGAGCGCGCGCTCCCCCGCCGCCACGCCGCCGGCGAGGAAGTTGGTGACCAGAAGGGTCTTGCCGGTGCCGGTGGCGCCGCTGACAAGGGTCACGCTGTCGCGGAAGAAGCCGCCGCCGCACATCCGGTCCAGCTCCTCGTTGCCGCTGGTCACGCGCTTGGTGCTCGATTCCTGCTCGAGCCGCAGCGAGGACAGCGGAACGGCGACCATCCCCTTCTGCTCGAGCAGGGTGATCGGCACCTCGCCTTCGACATGACGGCTGCCGCGCATCTTCAGCACCTCGATGGTGCGCCGGCGGCGCTCGCGGTCGAGGGAGTTGCGCAGGATGACGACGTTGTCGGCCACGAACTCCTCGATCCGGTGGCGCGAGATCTCGCCGTATTCGCTGTTGCGCTCCGCGGTCATCAGCACCGTCAGGCCCCGCTGCTTCAGCGCCGACGCGATGCGCAGCAGCTCGCGCCGCACCACCGACTGGTCGGCGATGAAATGGTCGAACAGCTGGGTCAGGGAGTCGAGCACGATGCGCTTGGCGTCCACCGTCTCGACCGCGTGCAGGATGCGGGCCAGGAGGCCCGACAGGTCGAACTCGCCCAGCACCACCTCGTCGCGGTCGCGCGGGCTGGCGTCGACGAAGGCCAGCTTGCCGGCAGCGCGCCAGCGGCCGATGTCCCAGCCGAAGCTGGCCATGTTCACCGCGATCTCCGTCGGCGATTCCTCGAAGGTCACGAACACCCCCGCCTCGCCGAGATCGGCGATGCCATGGGCCAGGAACTGGGTCGCGAACACGGTCTTGCCGCTGCCGGGCGTGCCGCCGACGATCGTCATCCGGCCACGCGGCAGCCCGCCCATCACCAGGTCGTCGAACGCCTCGATGCCCGTCCTCACGCGACCGAGCACAGGGTCGAGGTCGGTCTCCTCCTCCGAAACCATCACGCTAGATCCTTCTCTTCAGGCCAAAGAAATCGAGGACCTGGTCGACGTCGCCGAGGTCGCCGATCAGGCGCCGCGGCGGGCGGCTGGACTCGTCCGAAAGGGTCGGGGTCGCCAGGATGCCCGCCGCCTCGGCGGCCGGGCCGTCCGCCAGGATGTCCACGATCTCGATCTCGACCTGCCCGCCCATGGCGTCGATCAGGCGCTGCCGTCCCTCCAGAGCGCGCCGGGCGCCGGGCGTCTGCCCGGCCACGTAGAGCCGCAGAAGCGGGATCGGTCCCAGGACGGGCGGCGGCTGTGGTGTCATCGGTCACGCCTGGCTGCGGGCGAACAAGCGGTGTTGGCGTGCTCCGGGCGCCCCGCCAAGGAATCTCCGATATTCGGCATTCCATTCTCCCGAGGCAGCGCGCGAGTCTCGCCCCGGGAGCCGATGCGCCGCCGCTCGTGCTCGAACAGGTCTCTGGCCAGCGCCGAATGCGCCTTTCTAGACCCGATCCACCCCCGCGTCTGTGCAGTAGTGGACACTTTTTCCGTTCTGGGGGCGTTGATTGGGCGGAACGCAACGCAACGGGATTGCAAGATGGGGTACACAGCGCACTACGCGCCCGACCAGATCGGCAACAACCTGCTGCGCGCCCTCAGGGCCGAAGACTGGGAGATCCTGAGGCCGATGCTGGAGGAGTGGTCGGCGCCGACCGGCACGATCCTGCACCATCCGGGCGATACGGTCCGCTGCGCCTATTTCCCACGGGGATCGAGCCTGATCTCCTATCTGGTCGTGCTTCAGGACGGCCGGGCCATCGAGACGGCCCTGGTCGGCCGGGAAGGGGCCATCGGCGGGATCGTCAGCCCGGGGCGCCTCCCGGCCCCTGCCCGGGCGGGGGGGCAGCTCGGAGGGGCCCTCTTCCCGGCCGAGCTGCATCATCTGGAGCAGGCGAAGAGCCGGTCGCAGACGCTGCGGCACCTGTTCGCGCGCTATGCCGACTGCATGATGGCGCAGGTGTTCCAGTCGGTCGCCTGCAACGCCGCCCATTCGATCGAGCAGCGCACGGCGAAATGGTTGCTGGCCGCGATCGAGCGCACCGGTTCCCCCGATGTGGCGCTGACGCAGGAGCAGCTGTCCGCCACCCTCGGCGTCGGCCGCACCTATCTCAGCCGGATCATCCACGACCTGCGCGAGCGCGGCGTGATCGAGACGCGGCGGGGCCGCATCGGGGTCCGCGACGTGGACGGGCTGCGCGCCCTCGCCTGCGAATGCAACGCCGCCGTCAGCAGCCACTTCGACGACGTGCTGCAGGGTGTCTACCCGTCCGAATTCGCCTTCGGGAAATGACGCGGAGCCCGCGGGCCCCCATATCGGATGACCGGGAGCAACGACGGAGACCTGCCCTGCAGCCCGACCTGTTCGGCCCGCCGCCGCTCGCCGGCCTGGCCACCGTCGAGGACATCGTCACGCCGGAGGAGGAGCGGCGGCTGACCGCGGCGATCGACGCGGCGGGGCTGTCGCCCTTCCGCTATCAGGGCTGGGAAGGCCGGCGCCTGACCGCCACCTTCGGCTGGCGCTACGATTTCGACGACGGCAGCTTCCGGCCGGCAGAGCCGATCCCGGGCTGGCTGCTGCCGCTGCGGGGGAAGGCGGCCCGCTTTGCCGGGCTCGACGCGGCGGAGCTCGCCCAGGCGTTGCTGATCCGCTACGACCCCGGCGCCGGCATCGGCTGGCACCGGGACCGGCCGGTGTTCGAGCACGTGGTCGGCGTGTCACTCGGCGCCACGGCGACGATGCGCTTCCGGCGCCGAAGGCCGGAGGGAGGCTTCGACCGCATCTCCCTGCCGCTGCCGCCGCGCTCCGCCTACCACCTGTCCGGGGAGGCGCGGCACGAATGGGAGCACAGCATCCCGGAGATGGCGGCGACGCGCTGGTCGGTCACCTTCCGCAGCCTGTCGGGCCGGCGGCGCTGACGCCCCTCAGCCGAACGCCACCAGCTCGCGCAGCTGGTCGAACTCCGCCACGATCGGCGCGCCCGCCTCGTCCGGCTTTACCGACTCGTCGCGGATGACCTGGACCACATGCACGCCGGCCTGGCGCGCCGCCGCGACTTCGCGCGGATTGTCGGTCAGGAACAGGATGCGCTCGGGCGCGGCCCCCAGATCGGCCGCGATCTTCCGGTAGGAGTCGGGTTCCACCTTGGCGCCGATATCGGTGTCGTAATGCCGGCCGAAATAGGGCCGCAGGTCGCCGCGGTTGGAGTTCTGGAAGAACTCGACCTGCGCCTTGACCGAGCCGGAGGAGAAGATGTGCATCGGCACGCCGGCCTTGTACCAGCCCTCCAGCGCCGCATGGGCGTCGTCGTAGATATGGCCCTTGAAGGCGCCTTCCTTGTAGCCCTCCTCCCAGACCAGCCCCTGCAGCATCTTCAGCGGCGGCACCTTCTGGTCGGCGTCCTGCCAGTCGATCAGCGCGGCGACCGGGTCCTGGCCGGGCCCGGTCCGCTCTGCCGTCTCCTTCAGCGCGCGCTGCACCACCGGATGGTCCGGGTGCTTGGCGACGAAGACCGGAATGCGCTCCCGCGCGAAGGGGTACAGCACGTCCAGCACATAGCGCTGCGAGCTGATCGTCCCCTCGATGTCGAGCAGGATCAGGTCGATCGGGTGGGTCTGGAAGGTCAGGGTCATCTCGGTCTCTCAGGCCGCGCGAGTCGCCGCCACGATATCGGCTGTCGTCCGGAAGCGCTCGGGCTCCGTCAGCATGCGCCGGGCCAGCAGCACGGTGCGGCGCTCGCAGGCGGCCCGGCGGTCCGGGTCGGCGATCCGCAGGAAGTCGGCAACATGGGCGTAGCTGAACACCCGGCGGATCATCTTCAGCGCGGCGAATCCCACCATGTCGGCGAAGATCTCTGCCTCCAGCGCCTCGTAGTCCGGCCGCAGCAGGGCGGCCGAAGCGGGCTTGGGGAACAGGTCGTCGTGCCAGGCGTCGCCGCCGCCTCCGGTCTCCCACAGCCGGCGGAAGGTGCGGCTGAAGCTGTCCCACAGCAGCGCCGGCTGTTCCAGCAGCCATTCGGCCATGGCGGCGCGGTCGTCGCCCGGCCCGGCATGGCCCGGCTGCGTCAGATGGCTGATCAGGATGTTGGCGAGATAGGCGCCGAGGTCGAAGCCGATCGGGCCGTAGAGGGCGAATTCCGGGTCGATCACCTTGGTGTCCGTCTCGGTCACCATGATCGCCGCGGTGTGCAGGTCGGAATGGATCAGCGCCTGGCCCACGGTCAGGAAGCGCCAGGCCAGGCGGCCGGCGGCGCGCTTGAGAGGCACGTCCTCGCGAAAGCCGTAGGCGAGGTCGTCCAACTGCGGGCTGGTCCAGGAGCTGCGCGGGTTGTCGCGGTAGGCGTCCTGGAAGATCAGGTCGAGCGTGATGCGCTGCAGCTCCACCCCGGCGGCGAAGCGGGCCTGCCACTCCCGCACCCGCTCCAGCGGCTGATGGAAGGGCGAGGTGCGGTAGCAGGCGCGGGCGACGAAGGCGCCGATATCGGCCGAGACGCGGGGGAAGCGCCTGCCCTCGATCAGGGCGTAGCGCAGCGTCTCGTGCGGCGTCAGCAGCTCCATCGCCAGGATCTGCCGGCCGGGATCGTAGTGATACAGCTTCGGCAGCGCGCCTTCAGCCAGCGGGCCGACGATGGCGAGGTAGGACTGCTCGAAGAAGGCCCGGTTGTCCGGCAGCGGCCAGCTCTCGCCGGCATGGCGCACCCAGGGCAGGGCCTGCTTCAGGCACAGGCCCCCGGCCGGACCGCGCACCAGGAAGACGACGTTGAGGAACCCGTCGCTGGCCTCGCGGATGTCCCAGTTCTCCGGGTCGCCGCCGAGGACCGCCGCGAGGTCCGGATGGGCGGCGAGATAGGCGCGGGCGGCCGGGACGTCCAGCGGGCGGATAGTCACTTCACGCTCCCCTCGGTCAGCCCCGCCACCAGCCAGCGCTGGGCCAGCAGGGCGATGAGATAGATCGGCGCGATCCCGACCAGCGAGGCCGCGGCCATCTGGCCGAAATTCACCAGCCGGTCGCCCTGGAACAGCGAGATGCCGACGGTCAGCGTCCGGGTCTCGTCGGCGAAGGTGAAGACCGAGGCGAACAGGAACTCGTTGTAGCCGAGGATGATCACGATGATCGCCGTCGCCGCGATGCCCGGGGCGACCAGCGGCGCGATCACCCGGGCGAGGGTCAACAGCGGCCCGGCCCCGTCGATCGCGGCGGCGTCCTCGATCTCGCGCGGGATGCGGCGCAGGAACGGGATCAGCAGCCACAACGCCACCGGCACGTTGGTCAGGCCGTAGACCAGGGCAAGGCCGATCACGCTGTTCAAGAGACCCGTCGCCTTCAGCAGGAAGAAGAACGGGATCGCGGCCACGATCGGCGGCGCCACGAAGCTGCCGAAGGCGATCGAGACCAGCCGTTCGCCCGCTTTGTCCAGGCGCAGGCAGGCATAGGCGGCGGGCAGGGCGATCAGGATGGTGACGACGCCGCCCAGCACCGCCGTCAGCACCGAATTGACGATGAAGCGGGTCAGCGCCGTGGCGCCGAAGGCGGCCGGCCAGTTGGCCAGGGTCGGCGCCTCCGGCAGGAAGCTACCGCTCAGCACCTGGTCCGGAGACTTGAAGGAGACCGACAGCAGATAAGCCAGCGGCAGCAGGAAGGCCGCGGCCACCAGCACGGCGACCAGGTCGATCCAGGACCAGCGATGCGGCGCCTCCGGCCGCGCGGTGTGGGCGGCGGGGGTCATGTGTACCGCGCCTCCAGCCGCTTCGCCGCGCGCGAGGCCGGCCAGACCACCAGGCTGACGAACGCCGTGAAGACCAGGGTCGCGGCGGCGGCGCGGCCGACGTCGAACTGCTCGAAGGCCAGGCGCCAGATCTGGAAGCCGCTGGTCGTGGTGTCGAAGCCCGGCCCGCCGAAGGTCAGGACATAGACCAGGTCGAACAGCTTGAAGGCCATCACCAGCCGCAGCAGGAACACCGCAGCCATTGTCGGCACCAGCAGCGGCAGGGTGATGTGGCGGAAGCGCTGCCAGGCCGTGGCGCCGTCCAGCCGCGCCGCCTCCATCACCTCCTCCGACAGGCCCTTGATCGCGGCGAAGCACAGCAGGGCGACGAAGGGCGTCCACTGCCAGGCGTCGGCGACGACGATGGCGACGGCGGCCCAGCCGGAGGAGCCGAGGAAGCTCATCGGCGCGTCGATCAGCCCGGCGGCGCGCAGCCAGCCGTTCAGCAGGCCGCCATCGGCGGCGAAGATCAGCTTCCAGGCGACGCCGACCATCACCGGCGGCGTCATCAGCGGCAGCAGCGCCAGGCTGGTCAGCACCCGGCCGGCCTTCACCAGGCGATGGAACAGCAGGGCCAGCGCCAGGCCCAGCACCAGCTCGATCGCCGCCATCGGCAGGGCGAAGGCGGCGCTGCGCCATAGCGAGGCCAGGAAAGCCGGGTCGCCCAGCACCCGCGCGAAATTGGCGATGCCGGCCCAGTCGCGCAACGGTTTGCCGAGCGTGCTCCTGCTGAGGGAGAGGGCGACCAGCGCCACCAGCGGATAGAGCGTGGTCAGCACCAGCGTCACCACCAGCGGCGAGGCCAGGGACCTGGTCCCCGGCCGCCACCGCCGGCGCCGCGCCGGCGCTGCCGCCCGTGCCGTGTCGATGCTCTCCGCCAGGGCCATCACGAACCGATGATCGCGGTCCACTGCTCATGCGCGGCCGCGATCGCCTCCTCGGGCGACTTCTGGTCGGCCAGCACCAGCGCCAGCTCGTCGGCCAGCACCTGCATCAGCTGCGGCGATTCCGGGCCGTTCGGCCAGGGCAGGCCGTTCTCCAGCGCCCCGGCCAGCGCGGTCTGCACCTTCGGCGCGAAGGCCTTGTACTCCGGCGCGTTCAGCGTCGATGTGCGGTCCGGGTCGATGCCGCTGCCGGTGGTCAGCAGCAGGTCGAGGCCGGTCTTGGCGCTGGTGGCGAACTTGATGAACTCCCACGCATGCTCCTGCTTCTCGGAGCCCGAGGAGATGGCGAAGGCGAAGCCGGAGTTCAGCGCCAGCCGGCTGGTCTTGTTCGAACCGCCGACCGGGATCCGCACCGCGTCCCATTTGTCGACGATCTTCGACCCCTTCGGGTCCTGGGCATAGACGCCGAGGTCGCTCCAGAACTCGATCATCGCGACCTTGCCCGACAGGAAGGCCGGCAGGCCTTCCTCGAAGCGGGTCTCCAAGGGGGTCGGCAGGGCCGAGGGCGCGGCGTCCTTCAGCGCCTTGGCCGCCTCGACCGCCGGGGACTCGTCGAGGGCGGAGGATCCGTCCTCCTTCAGGTAGCGGCCGCCGAAGCCGGCCAGGCGGTTGGCGTAGGACGCGCCGATGATGATCGGCGCCTTGCCGCCCAGCACCGCGGCGCCGTAGATGCCGTTGGCCTTCTCGGCCTCGGTGATCGCCTTCGACCGCTCCAGATACTCGTCCCAGGTGGTCGGGGGCTTCAGCCCGTGCCGGTCGAAGATCTCCTTGTTGTAGAACAGCAGGTGGCTGTCGCCGTCATAGGGCAGCCCCCAGCGCTTGCCGTCGGCCAGGGTGTAGGGATCGTAGATCGAGCGCAGATAGTCGTCCGGCTGGATCTCCGCCTTGTCCCGCTCGATCCATTCGGTGACGTCGACGATGATGCCGTCATTCGCCAGCGCGCCGACGCCGGTGTACCAGTAGTCGATCACGTCGAAATTGTTGGTGCCGGACTGCACGTCCAGCGTCGCCTTGGCCTGCAACTGGTCGTAGGGCACGGCGGTGACGTTGATCTTGCCGCCGGTCGCCTTCTCCCAGGCCTCGGCCAGATACCGCCCGGCCACCACATGCGGCTGGATGATCATCAGGTTCAGGCTCTGGCCGTCGAAGCGCCTGCCCTGGGCGAAGGCCCGGCCGAGGGGCGCGAGGCCGAGCCCGAGCGCGCCGGCGGAGGCCCCGGCCAGGAAGCGGCGGCGGCCGATCGGAAAGGTGTGGTCGCGGACGGTGGTCATGGCGGTGAATCCTGAAGGGCGCGGGCGTCGAGCCGTGGTGGATGGGGCCGGTGCCAGCCCCCTCACCCGAAATCGCTGCGCGATTTCGACCTCTCGCCGGGGGAGAGGTAAAGAGGGCGGAGCTCATATTCCCCTCTCCTCGGGGAGAGGGAGGGGCCCGTCGCGTTGGCGACGGGAGGATGAGGGGGAGAGCGGTGCTTCCCCCCGGGCACCCGTCAGCCGGCGTAGAGCGGGAAGCGGCGGGCGATGGTGTCGCCGGTGAATTTGGCGATCCAGCCGTCGCTGTTCTCGAACAGGCGGATCGCGGTGAAGCGCGGCGCCGGGCCCATGTCGAACCAATGGGTGGTGCCGGCCGGCACGCTGATCAGGTCGTCCTTGGTACACACCACCTTGAACACCCGACCGGCCTTGCGCAGGTAGAAGGCGCCGGAGCCCTCGACGAAGAACCGGACCTCGTCCTCGCTGTGGGTGTGCTCGTCCAGGAACTTCTCGCGGAAGGCCTCGCGCTGCGGGTGGTCCGGCTGCATCCGCACCACGTCCACCGACTTGTAGCCGCATTCCGCCTTCAGCCGGTCGATCTCCGGCTTGTAGGCCGCGATCACCGCGTCCTGGTCGGCATCTGCCGCCAGCGGCGCGCTCGCCGCCCAGCGCTCGAACCGCACGCCGATGGCGTTCAGCTCGCGCGCGATCGCGGCGCCGTCCTCGGTGTCCACCAGCAGCGCCGCGGGGTTGGTCTCGTCATAGACATAGAGCCGGGTCATGGCTGCAGCCTCCGTCGCTCGAACTCGAATCCCAGCAGGACCTCCAGCGCCTCCAGATGGCGCCGCGCCTCGGCCGGGGTGCGGCCCCAGGCATAGAGCCCGTGGCCGGCCAGGAGATAGCCGGGAATGGCGGGGGCGGCGCCCAGCCGCGCCAGCACCTGCGGGCCCAGCACCGCCATGTCCTGCGAATTGGCGAAGACCGGGATGTCCAGCGCGACCTCGTGGGTCTTCACGCCCGCCAGCGCCTTCTGCAGCTCGAAGCCTTGGATCCGCACCGCGCCCTTCGGGGCGTCGACCAGCGACAGCAGCGTCGCCGCCGGGCTGTGCACATGGAAAATCGCGCCGATCTCCGGAAACGCCCGGTACAAATCGACATGCAGGGGCGCCTCGGCCGAGGCGCGCGGATGCGCCGGGTCGGCCAGCGACACGGTGATGATGTCGTCGCGGGTCAGCCGGGCCTTGTCGGTGCCGGTGGCGGTGATGGCGATGCCGTCGGCGTCGATCCGGGCGGAGAAGTTGCCGCTGGTGGCCGGCACCCAGCCACGGGCGCCGGCGAAGGCGGCGCCGTCCAGCACGGCCTGGATCGCCGCCTCCTGCTCCGCCGGCCTCTGCGGCAGGCGGGACACGGGCGAGACGGGAAGGATGTCGGGTGTCGGGGCCATGATCGATCCGGGGCGAGACGGCGGGTCCTGCATTTCGCAACGCAGCACGAGGAATTTTCGCTAAATTCCCCTCGCCGCAAGCGTCCAGACCTTATATGCGCGCCGGTCGGTGTCAATTTCAATTTGTATAACATAATTTCGAGTTGAATGGACGGGCCCGAACTCGGATCCGGCCGGCGCGGTTAACCTTCCAGTTGCTGGAAGCCCCATTTCGCCGGGGATGGAGCAGAGGGAGCAGGGAATGGCGCACGCCCACCACGCCCATTCGGCGCATCACCACCGGGTCGCGCCGCCGGCGCCGGCCGGCACCATCTGCGCGCGGTCCGGCTCGACGGCTGAAGGAGCGGCCGGGGATCGCGGGATCCCCGGCGCCGTGCCGCGGTCAGGCGGCCTTCTTGTTCAGGCTGCGCTCCGCCAGCTGGTTCAGCAGCTGGTCGGTCTTCTTCTCCTCCTTCAGGGTCTGGTCCAGCAGGTCCACCGCATCCTTCATCCCCAGCTGCTGCGCCCAGGCCTTGAGCGTGCCGTAGCGGGAGATCTCGTAATGCTCGACCGCCTGGGCCGCGGACAGCAGCCCGGCGTCGAGGGCCGGGGTGCCCTTGAACTCGTCCATCACCTCGGCCGCTTCCGCGATCAGCCCCTGGATCGCCTCGCAGGGCTTGGTCTGGGCCCGCTTGCCGAGGATCTCGACCACCTGCTCCAGCCGCTGCACCTGGCCGTCGGTCTCGTCGCGGTGGGTCTCGAAGGCCTGGGCCAGCTCCGGCGTCTTGGTCGCCTTCGCCATCTTGGTCAGGCCGCGCAGGATCTGCTTCTCGGCGTGATACATGTCCTTCAGCGTCTCGAGGAACAGATCGTCGAGGGTCTTTTCCTTGGTCGCCATGGTCTCTCCTCCGGTTGAACTCTGGGCAGGTCGACTTGGGGGGCCAACAGGGCCAGCGCCCCCGGCGTTCCGCTTCGCCGATTCCGCCATGGCGGAGGGCACCGCCGTCCAAGACCGGCCCGGCGAAGGTCGCTAGCATCGCCGCCGATGGAGGCTCAACTCGCCGAACTGCAGGGGCTGTGGCGGCCTCTGGCGGCGCTGCTGCTGGCGTCCGCGGTCGTCATGGGTAGCCCGGGCCCGTCGACGATCAGCGTCACCGCGGTCGGCGCCTCCTTCGGCATCCGCCGCTCGCTGCCCTATGCCTGCGGGCTGATCGCCGGCACGATCGCGGTGCTGCTGGCGGTGGCGGCCGGGGTGGTGGCGCTGGTGGCCTCGATCCCGCACGGGGCGCTCGCGCTCGGCATCGTCTCCGCCGTCTACATCCTGTTCCTGGCCTGCAGGATCGCGACCGCGCCGCCGCTGGAAGGCGGGGAGGGGGCGGTGCCGGCGCCGTCCTTCCTCGGCGGCGTCCTGCTCGCCGTCGCCAACCCCAAGGCCTATGTCGCGATCGCGGCGGTCTTCGCCGGCACGACCGTCGCCCGGGATCCCGGTCTCGACGCCGCGGTGAAGACGGTGCTGCTCGGCGGCATGGTCGTGCTGATCCATCTCGCTTGGCTGCTGGCCGGCGTGTCGCTGTCCCGTTGGCTGCGCGACCCGGTCAGAGCGCGCCTCATCAACCTGGCCATGGCCGCGGCCCTCGTCGCCATCACCGCCTCGGCGCTGATCGGCCGATAAAGAACACCGGCCGGAAGGGAAATTGCGGACTCCGGCGGAACGCAAGCCGCCGCGCCGCCATTCGAAGAATGAGTGTTCCCGCTTCAGGAGGCCGATATGGGCCGCGGCATTCTTCTCTGGCTGCTCGGGGTTCCGATCCCGGTGATCATCCTCATCCTGCTGCTGTTCCGCTGAGGGAGGACGAGATGGTCGGCACCTATCCTGATTATCCCGAACCCCGCATCGCCGCCCCGGCGGTGGAGGCGGCATCGTCCGGCGTGTCCTGGGGCGCGGTCTTCGCCGGGGCGGCGGTCGCCGCCGCGATCACCCTGGCGCTGATGGTGCTGGGAACCGGCTTCGGCCTGTCCCTGGTCTCGCCCTGGCCGGGCTCCGGCATCGGCGCCGGCGCCTTCGCGGTCACCACCGCGATCGGGCTGATCGTCATCCAGTGGATCGCCTCGGGCTTCGGCGGCTACATCACCGGGCGGCTGCGCACGCGCTGGGCGAACGTCCACACCGATGAGGTCGCCTTCCGCGACACGGCGCACGGTTTCCTCACCTGGTGCGTCGCCACCCTGTTCGTCGCGGTGGTGCTGGGCTTCGTCGGCTACGGCGCCGCCTCGACCGGCGTCCAGGCCACGGCGACCGTGGCATCCGGCGCGGCCCAGGGCGCGACGGCGGCCGCCCCGGCGGCGGCACCGGCCGACCCGACCGGCTATGCCATCGACCTGCTGTTCCGGCCGGCGCCCGACGCCGCGCCGCCGGCCGCCAATGGCGGCGATCCGCGGCCGGAGGTGGCACGCATCCTGGCCAATGCCGTCGCCAATGGCGGCCTGCCGCCGGCCGACAGGACCTATCTGGCGCAGCTCGCGGCGCAGCGCACCGGCCTCAGCCAGGCCGATGCGGAAAAGCGCGTCGACGAGGTCGTGGCCCAGGTCGACGCCGCCGCGGCCAAGGCGCGCGAGGCGGCGGACGCCGCCCGCAAGGCCGGGCTGTCGACCGCCTTCGCCGCCTTCCTGTCGCTGCTGATCGGCGCCTTCATCGCCGCGGTCAGCGCCTCGCTCGGCGGCCATCTGCGCGACGACCGCCTGCGGTCGCTGGGCTCGACCGAGATGCTGCCGGGCTAGCGCCGCGGGTCCAGCAGATCCCGCAGCCCGTCGCCGAACAGGTTGAAGCCCAGCACCGAGAAGGTGATGGCCAGGCCCGGGAACAGCGACAGCCAGATGTTGACGCCCAGGAAGTTGCGGCCGTCGCTCATCATCGCGCCCCATTCCGGCGTCGGCGGCTGGGCTCCGAGGCCAAGGAAGCTGAGGCTCGCGGCGGTCAGCACCACGGTGCCGGCGGTCAGCGTCGCCTGCACGATGATCGGCCCCAGCGCGTTGCGCAGGATGTGCTGGGACAGGATGCGCCAGAGGCCGGCGCCCAGCGCCCGCGCCGCCTCGGTGTACTCCACCTGCATCAGCCCCAGCGCCAGGTTGCGGGCCAGCCGGCCATAGACCGGGATCGAGAAGATGGCGATGCCGATCATCAGGTTGACCAGGCTGGTGCCGAGGATGCTGACGATCAGGATCGACAGCACGATGCCCGGGAAGGCGAACAGGATGTCCATCACCCAGATGATCGCCTGGTCGACCCGGCCGCCGGAATAGCCGGCCAGCAGGCCCAGCGGCACGCCGGCCGCCAGCGCGATGCCGACGCCCAGCACGATCTCCAGCAGCGAGAGCCGGGCGCCGTAGACGATGCGGGAATAGAGGTCGCGGCCGTACTGGTCGGTGCCGAAGAAGTGCTCGGCCGAAGGCGGCCGCAGCGCCTGGGCCAGCGACTGCTGGGTCGGGTCGTGGGTGGCCAGGAGCGGCGCCAGCAGGCCGGCCAGCACCAGCAGCAGCACCATGGCGCCGCCGATCGTCAGGCTGCGGTGCCGGCGCAGGATGCGGCCCAGGCGCCTGGCCCGGGACGGGGCGGCCGGAAGGTCGTCGCTGTCGGCGAGGCTGGTCATGGTCCTAGTCGAAGCGGATGCGGGGATTGATGGCGGCGATCAGCAGGTCGGCCAGGAAGTTCACCACCACGACCGAGGTCACGGTCAGCAGGGTGACGCCCTGGATGATCGGGTAGTCGCGGTAGCGCACGGCGTCGACCAGCAGCCGGCCGATGCCGGGCCAGTTGAACACGGATTCGGTGACCACGGCGCCGCCCAGAAGCCCGCCGAAGTTCAGCCCGACGATGGTGACGATCGGGATCAGCGCGTTGCGCAGCGCATGCTTGCGGTAGATCACCCGCGGCCCCAGCCCCTTGGCGCGGGCGGTGCGGATGTAGTCCTGGCCGATCACCTCCAGCATGCTCGACCGGGTCATGCGCGCGATCAGCGCCGCCGGCAAGAGGCCGAGGGCGATCGCCGGCATGACGTAGTTCTGCCAGCTGCCGGCGCCCAGCAGCGGCAGCCATTTCCACTGCACCGCCAGCAGGTTCATCATCATCAGCGCCAGCCAGAAATTGGCCACCGAGGCGCCGCCGATCGCGGCGATCATCACCGCCTGGTCGGGCCAGGCGTTGCGGTAGACCGCGGCCAGCATCCCCGCGGCCACCCCGATCAGGATGGCGGCGGCGTAGCTGACCACGGCCAGCGACAGGGTGTAGGGGAAGCGCTCCGCCACCTCGTCGATCACCGGCTTCTTCGACTTGATCGACTCGCCGAAATCGCCCTGCACGGCGTGGCTGAGGAACAGCCCGTATTGCAGCAGGAACGGCTGGTCGAGACCGAGCCGGGTGCGCATGCCGTCGACCGCGTCCTGCGTCGCCTGCGGCCCGGCCATGATCCGCGCCGGATCGCCCGGCAGCATCCGCACCGCGCCGAAGATCAGGAACGAGACGCCGAGCAGGATCAGCGGCAGCGCCACCAGCTTGCGGGTGAGATAGGCCTTCATGCGCTTGCCGGACCGCAGCACCAACAAGTCCCCCCTCCCCTCGCGGGAGGGGGATAGGGGGAGGGGGTTCTCGACATCGGCGCGGACGTCGCTCGGGGATACTGAAAAAGGGATATGCGCGAACGGATCCGCGCCGACTCGCGCGGCGGCAACCCCCTCCCCCTGGCCCCCTCCCGCAAGGGGAGGGGGGACTCGGAAGGGGCGAGCGAGAGGGGGAAAGTCATCCGTCCTTATGCCTTCGTCGCGCGTTCCGGGACGATCGCGCCGCCGGGCTGCAGCCAGGCGCCCTTGACCTCGGCACGGGCGGCGGCGAGGTCGTTCGGATAATACAGCAGCACATGCGCCGCATCCTGGACGATGAGGCGCTGCGCCTTGGCGTAGAGCGTCTTGCGCTCGGCCTCGTCGGTCGACGACCCGGCCTTGTTCAGGATCTCGTCCAGCTCGGCATTGCTGTAGAAGCCGAGATTGGCGCCCTTCGGCGACCAGCTGTCGGTGTGGTACAGCGGCTTCAGCTGCAGGTCGGCGTCGAAGGTGCCGGTGGACCAGGAGGCGATGACGCTGTGCACGCCCTGGGCCGCCTTCTCCTCCGGCTTGCCAAAGGCGGCGGCGGTCCACACGCCGCTCTCCATCCGCTGGATGTTCAGGGTGATGCCGGCCTGCGCCCACATGCCCTGCAGGATCTCGGCGATGTTCGCCTCCGGCTCCTGCACCGCGACGTTGATGGCGATGCCGTCGGCATGGCCGGCCTCGGCCAGGAGATCCTTGGCCTTGGCGATGTCGAAGCCGTAGCCCTCGACCGTCTTGTCGTAGCCGAACACGGCGGGCGACAGCGGCGAGGTCGCCGGCTGGCCGAAGCCGTACAGCAGGTTGCTGACCAGGCCGGCCCGGTCGGTGGCGAGATTCAGCGCCTGGCGGACGCGGACGTCGTCCAGGGGCGCCAGCTTGCAGTTCAGCGCCACCCAGAACACCGCGGTCGGGTTGCCCTCCATCAGTGCCAGCTCGGGGTTGGCCTTGATCGGCGCTGCGAAGACCGGCGGCAGCGGCACCACAATGTCGGCGTCGCCCGTCTGCACGGCCATGTTCATGACCGCCGCTTCCTGGGTCCAGATCCACTTGAGATTCCTGGTCGGGGCCTTCTCGCCCCAGTAGTCGGCATTGGCCTCCGACAGCACGTATTCCCCCGACTTGTACTCGGCCAGCCTGTACGGGCCGGTGCCCACGGCGGCGCGGCCCAGCGTGCCGGCCTTGTCGGCCTTCGGGCTGACGATCGAGGCCGAGGCCACGGCCAGAAGCTTCAGGAAGGCGGGGTAGGGGCGCTTCAGGGTGAAGCGGATGGTGTCGGCGCCGGTCGCCTTGACCTCGCCGATCACGGCGCGGAAGCGGCCGCTGGCGGCCAGGCCGCGCTTCTCGTCCATGTGCCGGGCGAAGCTGGCGATCACGGCGTCGGCGTCGCAGGGCTCGCCGTCATGGAACTTGACGCCCTGGCGCAGGGTGAAGGTCCAGACCGTTCCCGTCGCGTCGCCTTCCCACTTCGTCGCCAGGACCGGCACCAGCTCCATCTTGTCGTTGTAGCCGGTCAGGCCCTCATACATCGGCTCCAGCAGCGCCGAGGTGTAGGTCGCGGTCTGGTCCGCGGGATCCATGCTGCGCGGCGCCTCGCTCTGCAGGATCACGATCTGCGAGGCGTCGGCGGCAGAAGCGCTGTGGCCGCGAAGCAGCGCCATGAGGCCGAGCGACCCGCCCAGGGCCAGCGCGCCGCGCCGGTCGATCACGAGGGTCATGTCCGTCTCCCGTTGGTTGAATCGGTCCGGGGTTCCGCCGACTTTGTTAGATTGATGAAGCCTTCGCCTTGATTAAATTCAATTTCTAAACTAACTGTCAAGCCGAACGCATCGGATGCCGAGGCTTATGGCCAACCCGTCGAAACGCTCCCTGCTCGAGGCCGTGGCCGACCACGGACCGCTCAGCCGGTCCGAGCTCGCGCTCCGCACCGGGCTCAGCAAGGCGGCGATCACGGGGTTGAGCCGCGAGCTGATCGAGGACGGCGCGCTGGAGGAGAGCGAGACGGCGCCGTCGCGCCAGGGCCGGCCGTCGATCCTGCTGCGGCTGAACCCGGCCCATGGCTACTTCATCGGCGCCTCGATCGTGGAGGAGCCGGTGACGATGGTGCTGACCGACTTCCAGGGCGCGGTGTTGGGCCAGCGCACGGCTTCCTGGTCGAACGATCCCCAGGCGATCGCCGGCACCATCCGCGATTCGATCCCGCATCTTCTGGGCGAGGCCGGCATCCCGGCCGACCGGCTGCGCGGCATCGGCGTCGCCCTCTCCGGCCTGGTCAACCACGACCAGGACCGCTGCCTGCATTCCGCCAATCTCGGCTGGATCGACCTGCCGGTGGCGGCGGTGGTGGAGCAGGCGACCGGCGTGCCGACCTTCCTGGAGAACGACGCCAACGCCGTCGCCACCGGCGAGCGGCTGTACGGCCTGGCGCGCGACTACCGCACCTTCGCCACCGTCACCTTCGGCGACAGCATCGGCTGCGCCCATTACGTCGACGGCGCGCTGTACCGCGGCCATGGCGGCGGCGCCGGCGAGATCGCGCATTGCACGATCGAGCCGGGCGGGCTGCCCTGCCGCTGCGGCAAGCGCGGCTGCCTCGACACCGTGGCGCCGCGCCAAGCGATCCTGGCCCAGGCGCGGGCACTGGGCCTCGAGGCCACGACCACGGCGGAGGTCGAAACGCTGGCGGCCCAGGGGCATGCCGAGGCGATCGGCATCCTGCACCGGGCCGGCGGCGCGCTGGGTCTCGCCATCGCCCATGTGATCCAGGTCAACGATCCGGAATTCGTGCTGATCGTCGATGTCGAGGGCGCGATGGGGCCGCTGTTCCGCACCGTCACCCGGCAGGCGATCGAGGCCAATGTGCTGCCGCGCCTCGCCGCCTCCACCACCATCCGCTTCCACCACGCGACCCGCGCCCTGTGGGCCCGCGGCGCCGCCAGCATCGCCGCCCACCGCTTCCTGACCCGCGCCGAAGAAGGCTGAAGACATGGCATCCCTCCCGCGCATCGTCGTCGGCGGCATCCACACCGAATGCAGCACCTACAGCCCGGTGCTGGCGACCGAGGCGGATTTCCGCGTGCTGCGCGGCGACGTCCTGACCGCCGACCCGTCCTTCGCCCTGCTGCGGGACTACGACGCCGTCTTCCTGCCGACGCTGCACGCCCGCGCCATCCCCGGCGGTCCGGTCGCCCGCGCCACCTATGAGGCGTTCAAGGCCGAGTTCCTCGAGCGGCTGGCGGCGCTCGGCCCGATCGATGGCCTCTATCTCGCCATGCACGGCGCCATGAATGTCGAGGGCATGGAGGATGCCGAGGGCGACTGGATCACCGCCGCCCGCGCCGCGGTGGGGCCGGACTGCCCGATCAGCGCCAGCTACGACCTGCACGGCAATGTCAGCCAGCGCATCATCGACGCGCTCGACATGTTCTCCACCTACCGCACCGCGCCGCATATCGATGTGGAGGAGACCAAGCGCCGCGCCTGCAGCATGCTGATGCGCCGCCTGACCGAGGGCGTGAAGCCGCTGCTGATGTGGGTCCCCGTGCCGGTGCTGTGGCCGGGCGAGCGCACCAGCACGGTGGACGAGCCGGCGAAGTCGCTCTACGCGCAGCTTCCCGCGGTCGACGCTATCGACGGCATCCTCGATGCCTCGATGATGGTCGGCTATGTCTGGGCCGACGAGCCGCGGGCGACCGCCGCGGTCATCATAACCGGCACCGACCCGGCGGCGATGGAGCGCGAGGGCACCCGCCTGGCGCAAGCCTATTGGGATGCGCGCGACGACTTCGTCTTCGGCAGCCGAACCGGCACGGTGGAGGACTGCGTCGGCTGGGCCGTCGCCTCGGCCACCCGGCCGGTGATCCTGGCCGATTCCGGCGACAACCCGACCGGCGGCGGAGTCGGCGACCGGGCCGACCTGCTGCGGGCGCTGCTGGCGCGCGACGCGCAGGACGTGCTGATCGCCGGCATCGCCGACCGCCCGGCCACCGAGTCCTGCTTCGCCGCCGGCACCGGCGCCCGGCTGCGCCTGAGCATCGGCGCGACGCTCGATACGAAGGGTAGCCAGCCGGTCGAGGCGGAGGCCGAGGTGCTGGTCCTCGACCCCGGCGCTGATGCTGCGGATCGCCAGGCGCTGGTCCGCATCGGCGGCATCCGGGTGGTGCTGACCGCGCGGCGCCGGCCGTTCCACAATATCGCCGACTTCACCCGGCTGGGCGTGCATCCGGCCGAGGTGGCGATCCTGGTGGTCAAGTCCGGCTACCTGTCGCCGGAGCTGGCGCCGATCGCCAATCCGAACCTGATGGCGCTGTCGCCCGGCGTGGTCGACCAGGATGTCGAGCACCTGCCGCGCCGGCGCACCATCCGCCCGACCTTCCCCTTCGACCGCGATTTCGACTGGCAGCCGCGCCCGGTCTGGTCCGCCCGGTCGCTCAAGACTCTCGGCCGATGATGGCATCGCAGATGGCACGGCCGATGCCGGCCCGCTCCGATGGCCTCTCCCGCCTGGCGGGAGAGGTCGGACGTCCGCCAGGACGTCCGGGTGAGGGCTGGCCCCGGCCTCGACAAAATCCCCTCACCCGGTCTCGCTTCGCGAGCCCGACCTCTCCCGCAAGCGGGAGAGGCAACCCGAGATCGTCGTCCCGCGAGGGACGCCCAGCGCAGCGAGAGACCTTCCGATGACCGCCACTCCCCTGATCGAGATCTGCGTCGAAGGCCTGGACGGGTTCCTGGCGGCCCAGGAGGGCGGGGCCGACCGGGTCGAGCTGTGCGCCAGCCTGATCGAGGGTGGGCTGACCCCGAGCATCGGCACGATCCTGGAGGTCAAGGCCCGCGCCCGCATCCCGTTCCACGTCATCATCCGGCCGCGCGGCGGCGACTTCCTGTACAGCGACACCGAATTCGCCAGCATGCTGGCCGATGTGAAGGCGCTGCGGGAGCTCGGCGTGCCCGGCATCGTCATCGGCTGCCTGACCGCGGACGGCCGGATCGATGAGGACCGCACGGCGCAGCTGGTGCGCGAGGCGCGGCCGATGAAGGTCACCTGCCACCGCGCCTTCGACATGACCCGCGACCCGGAGGAGGCGCTGGAGGCGCTGATCCGCTGCGGCGTCGACCGGGTTCTGACCTCGGGCCAACGGCCGGACGCCATGGCCGGGCTCGCGATCCTGAAGCGGGCGGTGGAGCAGGCCGGCGACCGCATCGTGGTCATGGGCTGCGGCGACCTGGACGAGGCCAACATCGCCGAGGTCCGCCGCGCCACCGGCCTGAAGGAGCTGCACTTCGCGGCGCTGCGCACCGAGCCGAGCGGCATGGTCTATCGCAACCCGGAGATCAGCATGGGCGGCACCGAGCTGGAGCGCGAATACACCAACACCGTGACCGATCCGGAGCGGGTGCGCGCCACCATCCGGGCCGCGCGCGCCTGATGGCGGCGGCCGGGCCAGACGCCGACACGATCCTGTCGGTCAAGGATCTGCGGACTTGGTTCGATACCGAGGACGGGCCGATCCGCTCGGTCGACGGCGTCACCTTCCACATCCGCCGCGGCGAGACCCTGGCGCTGGTCGGCGAATCCGGCTCGGGCAAGAGCGTCACCAGCCTGTCGCTGATGCGGCTGATCCCCACCCCGCCTGGCCGCATCGCCGGCGGCGAGATGCTGTTCGCCGGCCGCGACGGCCGGCCGCGCGACCTGGCGAAGCTGTCGGAGGCGGAAATGCGCCGCATCCGCGGCAACGACATCGCCATGGTGTTCCAGGAGCCGATGACCTCGCTCAATCCCGTCTACCCGGTCGGCGACCAGATCGCCGAGGCGGTGCAGTTGCACCAGGGCTTGAGCCGTCGTCAGGCGATGGAAACGGCGGCGCAGATGCTGGAGCTGGTCGGCATCCCGGCCGCGCGCCGGCGCCTCAAGGACTATCCGCATCAGATGTCGGGCGGCATGCGCCAGCGGGTGATGATCGCCATGGCGCTGTGCTGCCGCCCGGCGCTCCTGATCGCGGACGAGCCGACCACGGCGCTGGACGTCACCATCCAGGCCCAGATCCTGGACCTGATGCGCCGGCTGCAGGCCGAGATCGGCATGTCGATCCTGTTCATCACCCACAATCTCGGCGTGGTGGCCGAGATGGCCGACCGCGTCGCCGTCATGTATGGCGGACGGGTGGTGGAGGAGGGCGGCGTGGTCGAGATCTTCAAGTCGCCGCGCCACCCCTACACCATCGGCCTCCTGAACAGCGTGCCGCACACCGACTACGCGGCGCTGGACTGCGGCGAGTCCCGGCGGCTGGAGGCGATCCCCGGCAATGTGCCGAGCCCGCGCAAGCTGCCGCCCGGCTGCACCTTCGCGCCGCGCTGCCGCCACGCCATCGAGGCCTGCGCCGCCGCCGTGCCGCCGCTCGCCGACACCGGCGGCGGGCACATGTCGCGCTGCATCCGCTGGAGCGAGCTGGCATGAGCACGCTTGTGGAGGACCGCCGCAGCCCCATTGCCCTGCCGGCGCCGGGCGAGACCCTGCTCGAGGTCGAGGGGCTGCGCACCTGGTTCCCGGTCGGCGGCGGGCTGTTCGGCAAGAAGGGCCAGCATGTCCGCGCGGTCGAGGACGTGTCCTTCGCGCTGAAGCGGGGCGAGGTGGTCGGCCTCGTCGGCGAATCCGGCTCCGGCAAGACCACGGTCGGCCGGTCTGTGCTGCGCCTGACCGAGCCCACGGCGGGATCTGTGCGCTTCGCCGGCACCGACATCCTCACGCTGTCCCGTACGGCCTTCCAGACCTATCGGCGCGAGATGCAGATCGTCTTCCAGGACCCCTATGCCAGCCTGAACCCGCGGATGACGGTGGGCGAGATCGTCGGCGAGGCGCTGACCATCCACGGCCTGTCCCGCGGCCGGCAGCGACCGGAGCGGATCGCCGAGCTGCTGCGCCGGGTCGGCCTGCGGCCCGACGCGATCACCCGCTATCCGCACGAATTCTCCGGCGGCCAGCGCCAGCGCATCGGCATCGCCCGGGCCCTGGCGGTCGAGCCCAGCTTCATCGTGGCGGACGAGCCGGTCTCGGCGCTGGACGTGTCGATCCAGGCGCAGGTGGTGAACCTGATCCAGGACCTGCAGCGCGACCTGGGCCTGACCATGCTGTTCATCGCCCATGACCTGTCGGTGGTGGAGTATCTCTGCGACCGCGTGATCGTGATGTATCTCGGCCGGATCATGGAATCGGCGCCGGCCCGGTCGCTCTACACCGCGCCGCGCCACCCCTACACCCGCGCGCTGCTCTCGGCCGCGCCGGTGCCAGACCCGACGGTGCGGCGCGAGCGCATCCTGCTGCAGGGCGACATCCCCAGCCCGATCAGCCCGCCCTCGGGCTGCGTCTTCCGCACCCGCTGCCCGCACGCGATCCCGGATTGCGCCACCGTGGTGCCGTCCTTGCGCGAGGTGGCGCCGGGCCACGCCAAGGCCTGCATCCGGGACGACCTGTAGGGCTACGGGGAACATCCAAGCCGCGGCAGTCGGATCAAAGGGCATCTGTTGTTTTGTCATGCCCGGGCTTGACCCGGGCATCCAGGGAATGTCGATGCCGCTCTGGGTGGCCCCTGGATTGCCGGGTCGAGCCCGGCAATGACAGAAAAGGCAGGTGCAAGGTTGTTCAGCCCGCCCTGCGCTTCCCAGCCGCACCATTTGAACACCCTCCCCGCCGCACTAGATCTTCCAAAGCGAGGCGGCGAAAGGGCGGTCGATGAACCGCAACACGGCGGAGCGTTGGGGGCGGGTCAGCATCGCCCTGCACTGGACGATCGCGGCCCTCATCCTCCTGGTGCAGATCCCGGCCGGCCTCACCATGAACCGGGTCGGGCCGGGCCTGCTGCAGAACATCCTCTACGACACGCACAAGATGACCGGGCTGACCGTGTTCGCGCTGGCGGTCGTCCGGCTGCTGTGGCGCTGGGCCAACCCGGTCCCCGTGCTGCCGGCGGACCTGCCGCCCTGGCAGACCGCCCTGGCGCGCATCACGCACGCGCTGCTGTACCTGCTGATCCTGGCGATGCCGGTCAGCGGCTTCCTCTACACGGCCATGGAAGGCTTCCCGGTGCCGCTGTTCTACCTCGCCAACCTCGCGGAGCTGGTGCCGGTGAACAAGCCGGCCGCGGCCGTGGCCAAGGCGGTGCATCTCAACCTGATCTGGGTCCTGCTCGCCGTCGTCGTCCTGCATGTCGCCGGGGCGCTGCACCACCATCTGGTCCGCCGCGACGGCATTTTGCGGCGCATGCTGTCCTCGAAGGCGCGCCTGCCGGCCGGCGAGGCGCGATCCTGAACGGCCGTCGTCCCCTCCGTCTCGCCACCTGGATGTGCCTCCTGGGCGTGGGGATGGCGCTGACCGCCGCCGCCATGGCCCTGGCCGGCGCCAGCCCGGTCGCCGGGCCCTTCCTGGCCGCGACGTTCCTGGCCTATGCCGGGGTCTCGGCCGTGATCGTCCTGACGATCGAAGGCCGGCACCCGCATCCGCGGTTCGGGGCGGCCAATCTGATGACGCTGACGCGGCTGGGCATCGCGGCGATCTTCGCCGGTGTGGTCGTGGAAGGGCTGCTCGACCGCAGCCGGATCTCGGCCGGGGTCGCCTGGACCTGCGCCGCCCTGCTGCTGGTCGCGCTGGTGCTGGACGGCGTCGACGGCCTGCTGGCCCGCCGGCAGGCCATGGCGTCGCGGTTCGGGGCGCGGTTCGACATGGAGGTCGACGCGCTGACCATCCTGCTGCTCTCGATCCTGGCGATCCTGCTGGGGAAGGCCGGTGCCTGGGTCATGCTGATCGGCCTGATGCGATACGCCTTCATGGCCGCCGGCATTGCTTGGCCGGCGCTGGCCGAACCGCTGCCGCCGTCGCTGCGCCGGAAGGCCGTCTGCATCGTCCAATACGCCGCGCTGCTGGTCCTGCTGCTGCCGGTCGCGCATCCGCCGGCGACGACGGCCGTCGCTGCGGTCGCGCTCGCGGCCCTGGCCTGGTCCTTCGCCGTCGACGTGGGATGGCTGCTGCGCCGCCGTCGCGCGCGACCGGCGACCTGATCAGAGGGTCGCCAGGACATCCACATGCCCGATCAGGCAGTGCCCGTCCGCCGCCCGGGCCCGGCGGAATTCCAGCCAGCCTTCGACCTCCGCCGCGGCGATGCCGCCCCATCCGGCGGCCACCTCGGCGATCCCGGGCAGCAGCGCGGCGACCAGCTCGGCGTCGCCCGGGCCGAGGCGCCACGGGCTCTCTTCGACCCGGACCCTGAAGCCCCGGGACCGCAAGGCCGCGGCCAGGGCCTTCGCCCCCTCCGGACCCAGCGCCGGGCCGAAGCCCTTGTCGGTCCGCTGATGTGCGTTGAGGGCCGCGACCATCGCCTGATCGCCCGGATGCGCCGGATCGAAGGACAGGCGCCCGTCATAGGAGAGTGCGGCATAGAACGGGCATCGACGGGCTGTCAGGGCATCCGCCAGGCGCTCGACCCACGCCTCGGACACGAGATCCAGCAGCGCCGATGCCGTGACCAACGCGGCACCCTCGATCGGCGGATCTCCGCGGGACAGGTCATAGAGCACCGTTTCCGCTGCGGCGCCGGTTCTCCGCCCGGCCTCGCGCAGCGCCGCCGCATCATGGTCGACCAGCCGCCACCGGGCCGAGGGGGAGAGATGGGGCTGCAGCGCCCGGACGGTCGATCCGGCGCCGCAGCCCAGATCCACGATCAGCCCGCCGGCCTCGACGAGGGACGCAGCGGCGCTGCGCAGCGTGGGGTTTCGGGCGGCGTGGTCCGCGGGCTCGCGCAGGTCGAGCCAGGCGATCGGGAACGACGTCAAGGGGCGGCAGCCCTCGCCGCGCTCAGCCTCCGCTCTGGCTCCACGGGCCATGGTGCTGGCCCTCGGCGTCGATGCGGCCGAAGCCGTGGGCGCCGAAGAAGTCGCGCTGGCCCTGGGTTAGGTCGGCGGTGGAGCGCGGCTGGCGCAGCGCCAGCCAGCGCGAGGTCGCGGCCGACAGGGCCGGCACCGCATGGCCGTGGCGGAAGGCCTCGGCCACCACCTCCGGCAGCGCGCCGGCGGCGCCCTCGAACAGCGGCGTCAGGCCCGGCGCCAGCACCAGGGATTCGATGTCCGGCGTCTGGTCGTAGGCCGAGGCGATGCGGTCCAGCAGGGTCGAGCGGATGATGCAGCCGGCGCGCCAGATCCGCGCCACCTCGGCCAGCGGCAGCTTCCAGCCGTACTCGCGCGACGCCGCCGACATGATGGCAAAGCCCTCGGTGTAGGCCAGGATCTTGCCGGCCAGCAGCGCCTTCTCCAGCAGGTCGATCGCCGCCTCGCGGCTGCCGGCCAGCTCGAGGGGCTGGGCCGCGCCGGGGAAGCGGTCGGACAGGGTCTTGCGCAGGGCGCGCTCGGCCGAGACGCCGCGCGCCTCGACCGCCGCGGTGATCGACGAGGCGGGGGCGCCCCGCGCCCGCGCCCCCGTCGCCGACCAGCGGCCGGTGGCCTTCTGCCCCGCGCTCTCGACGATGACGGCGACCAGAGGCTTGCCGGTCTTCGGGTCGGTGGTCTTCAGCACCGTGGCGGTGATGTCGACGAGATAGGAGGACAGCGGGCCCTTGGACCAGCGCGCGAACACGTCGCCGATCTCGGCCGGGGTCAGCCCCAGGCCGCGGCGCAGCAGGCCGTAGACCTCGCCGATCATCTGCATGTCGGCATATTCGATGCCGTTGTGGATGGTCTTGACGAAGTGGCCGGCGCCGTCGGTGCCCAGCAGGGCGCAGCACGGCGTGCCCTCGAACTTGGCGGCGATCGCGGTGAAGATCTTGTCGACCCGACCATAGACCTCCGGCTTGCCGCCGACCATGATCGACGGGCCGTGGCGCGCCCCTTCCTCGCCGCCCGACACGCCGACGCCGAGAAAGGCCAGGCCGGCCTTGTCCAGCGCGCCTTCGCGCCGCACGGTGTCGTGGAAATTGGCGTTGCCGGCGTCGATCAGGGCGTCGCCCTTCTCCAGCAGCGGCTGCAGCCGGGCGATGGTTTCGTCGACCGCGGCGCCGGCCTGCACCATCAGCAGGATGGCGCGGGGCTTGCGTACGGCGGCCACCAGCTCCTCCGGCGTGCGGCAGGGCACCAGGCGGTCGGCCAGCGGGCCGGCCAGGGCCATCGCCTCGTCGGTCCTCTCGACGCTGCGGTTGTACAGCGCGACCCGGAAACCCTTCTCCGCCATGTTGAAGGCGAGGTTCCGGCCCATGACGGCCAAGCCGACGACTGCGATATCCGCGTCGCTCATCTGATGCCTCTTCTCTGTCCGCTGATGACCAGTCGACCGATCGATGAGGCTATCGATAGTAGCCGATGGCGTGCTTGTCCATGCCTGGCGGCCGGCTTGTCAGACAAGGTGCCGCCGCAGCGCCGCGACCACGTCGTCACGGGCCTCGCGGGCGCGGGACAGGAGGCGGGTCTGGGCCAGGAAGCCGTGCGGCATGTCGGGATAGAGCTTGAGGCTGTGCGGCGCCCCGAGCGCGGCCAAGCGCCGGTCCAGGTTCAGCGTGTCGTCGAGCAGCGGGTCCAGCCCGGCGGCGAGCAGCACCAGCGGCGGCAGCCCGGCGAGGTCCGCCGTCAGGGGCGCCGCCTCCGGATTCGTGCGCAGCGCCGGGTCGGGCAGGTACTGGGTCCAGAACCAGTCCAGCTTGGCGGTCGACAGGCCGTAGCGGCCGTCGCCGAAGTCGCGGTGCGACGGCGTGTCGTGGTCGGCCGACAGCATGCCGTAGACGATCGCGCCGAAGCGCGGCAGCGTCTCGCCCAGGTCGCGCAGGCGCAGCAGCGTGGTCAGCGCCAGGTTGCCGCCGGCGGAATCGCCGCCGATGCCGATCCGCCCGGCATCGATGCCCAGCGCCGCGGCGTTCGCGCGCAGCCAGCGGACCACGCTGACCGCCTGCTCGCGCGCGGTCGGGAACTTGTGCTCGGGCGCCAGGGCGTAGTCCAGGCCGACCACCACCGCCCGGGCGTCGCGCGCCACCTCGCGCTTCCAGCGGTCCAGCGAGTCGATGCCGCCGAGGGCGAAGCCGCCGCCATGGGCGTGCAGATAGGCCGGCAGCGGCCCGGCGGCGCCATCGGGATAGTACAGCCGCACCCGCACCGGCACCGGCAGGTGGTCGAGGACATGCTCCTCGACCCGGGCCAAGGGCGGGGCGTCCTGGTTCAGGAAGGCCTGCAGCGTCAGGGCATGGCCGCGGGCCACCACCACCGGCATCGTCAGGACATCGGCCTGGACGATGCCACTCTCGCGCAGCAGCGCCTGGGCGGCGAGGAATTCGGGGGCGAGGCCCGGCGGGGTCGGGGCATCCGGCATGGCGGTCTTGATCGTCAGCGGGGCAGGGGCCGCCGGGCGGCCGCCCGGAACCGGTCCAGCAGGCCGGGCCTGGCCGGCCGCGCCCGGCGCGGCGGCTCGGGCCTATCCTCGGCCGTCTCGGGCAACCGGCTCTCCAGCGTGTGGATCAACCAACCGATCGTGTCCATGGGCCCTCCGAAGCGCGGGATGTCAGAACGTCTCCACCCAGGGCCGCAGCTCGACCTCCCAGCTCCAGGCGCTGCGCGGCTGGCGCAGCAGGTCGAGATAGCTCTGGGCGATGGCGTCGGGGTCGAGCGTGCTGTCCGGCTTGCTGGGCGGGTCCTCGCGCCCGGCCTCGCGGATCTGGCCGTCGATCACGACATGGGCGACATGGATGCCTTGCGGCGCCAGCTCCCGCGCCATGCTCTGGGCCAGGCCGCGCAGCGCGAACTTGCCCATGGCGAAGGGGGCGGAGCGGGCATAGCCCTTGACGCTGGCCGAGGCGCCGGTGAACAGGATGGCGCCGCGGCCCTTCGGCAGCATCCGCCGGGCCGCCTGCTGCCCGACCAGGAAGCCGCCGAAGGCCGTCACCGCCAGCACCCGCTGCACCTCGGCCGGGTTCAGGTCGGCCAGCGGGCCGCGCAGCCGGCCGCTGGCGTTGTAGACCACCACGTCCGGATCACCGCCGAAGCGCTGCCGCACGGCGTCGAACAGCCCGGCCACCGCCTGGGCGTCCGACGCGTCGGCGGAAAAGGCGGCGGCGCCGGTCTCCTCCAGCAGCGGCCTCAGCTTGTCGGTGTCGCGCGCGGCGACGGCGACGCGCAGGCCCTGGCGGCTGAGCAGCCGGGTCAGCGAGGCGCTGAGCCCGCTGCCGGTGCCGACGATCAGGGCGGTCTTGTAGCTCTCACGGCTCATGGCTGTCCTCAGGACCGGGATGGCTGCGCCGGGTGCGGCTCCACCCCTGTCCTATCATGTCGTCGGCAGGTTCCCCAGCCGCAAGGCGGTCTTTCAGACAGGGGGGCGGATCGCGCCATAGGCGCCGCGCCAGTACAGCAGCGGATCCGTGCCTCCGGCGCCGTGCAGCGCCTGCACCCGGCCGATCAGGATGTCGTGGGAGTGGCGCTGGATCCGCTCCTCCAGCGTGCAGTCGAAGGCGACCAGCGCGTCGGCCAGGATCGGCGCGCCGCTGGCCAGCCGGATCCAGCGGGCGCCGGCGAAGCGCGCCTCGCCCTTCTCGCCGTTGCGGCCGGCGAAGCGGTCGGCGATCGGCTGCTGCGACGCCGCCAGCACGTTGACGCCGAAATGCGCGTGCCGCACAAAAAGCGGCCAGGCCGAGGCCGAGCGGTTGACGCAGACCAGCACGGTCGGCGGGTCGGCCGACAGCGACACCACCGAGGTGGCGGTCAGGCCGTTGCGCTCCGCCCCCAGCCCGGCGGTGACGATGCTGACCGCTCCCGCCAGGTGGCGCATGGCGCCGCGGAAGGCGTCGTCGGTGACCGGCGGGTGGCGTTCCTCCAGGGGCTCCAGCCCGGCCGCGGCCAGGGCAAGAAGGGTGTCGAGGCTCATTTCTTCGCCAGCTCCGCCAGCACCGGGTCGTTGAACGAGCGGTCCAGCACGGTGTCTGCGTCCAGCCGGGTCTGGATCAGCCCGGCGCGGAGATAGAGGTCGATGGTCTTCTGCTCGTCCGCCAGCACGGCGTCGTCGATCGCCACCGGTCGCACGGCCTGGCGCGACAGGTACTGCAGCGCCACCTCCTGCGGCAGGCCGACCAGCCTGCTCCAGATCCTGGCATAGGCGGGGTAGTTGCTGGTGCCCCAGTTGCGGGCCTTCGCCAGCCGGCCGACGAAATCCTGCAGCGCCGCGCGCTTGGCCTCGATCGCATCCGGCCGGGCGACCAGGAAGCTCAGTCCCGGCGTGATGCCGACGCCGGTGACGACGCGGCGCGCGCCCTCCTGCAGCTCCAGCTGCGAGGTGTAGGGCTCCCAGGTCGACCAGCCGTCGATGGCGCCGCTGGACAGCGCGGCCTTGGCTTCGGCCGGCAGCAGGTAGACGATGGTGACCGCGTCCGGCTTCAGCCCGGCCTGCTCCAGCGCCGCCAGGATCAGCTGGTGGCCGATCGAGCCGCGGCCGGTGCCGATGGTCTTGCCGACCAGGTCCTGCAGCCCCTGCACCGGCGAGTCCTTGGGCACGACGATGGCCAGGCCGTCCTGCTTCGACCGGATCGCGGCGATCGCCTTGACCGGCACCCCCGCGGCGGCGGCGAAGGTGAAGGGCGCGTCGCCGACGCTGCCGGCGTCGATGGCGTCGGCGTTCAGCGCCTCCAGCAGCGGGGCGGCGGCGGGGAATTCGCTCCATTCGACCCGGTAGGGCAGGTCGGACAGCACGCCCGCCGCCTCCATCACCGATCGGGCGTTGCCCTTCTGGTCGCCGACCCGCAGCACGGTCTCGGCATGGGCCGCGCCGGTGATCGCGAAGGCGACCGTAAGGCCGGCCAAAATGCGCTTCATCACAGATGCTCCAATTTAACTCGGCACCGAGCCGCCCCCTCACCCGAAATCGCTGCGCGATTTCGACCTCTCCCCTGGGGAGAGGTAATGTTTCCCTCTCCTCGGGGAGAGGGAGGGGCCCGCCGCGTTGGCGGCGGGAGGGTGAGGGGGAGAGCCCCGGCCCATCCGGCGTCTCACTCCGCCGCGGTGGCGCTGGCGCGCACCCGCTCGGCGACCAGCTTGCGGGTCAGCGGGATCAGCTCGCGGCCGTAGTCGATGGCGTCGTCCAGCGGGTCGAAGCCGCGGATCAGGAAGGTGGTGACGCCGAGGTCGTAATAGTCCAGCAGCGCGTCGGCCACCTGCTCCGGCGTGCCGACCAGCGCGGTCGAGTTGCCCTTGGCGCCGGTCAGGGCGGCGATGCCGGTCCACAGCCGCTTGTCCAGCCGCAGGCCCTGGGCGGCGGCGGCCAGCAGGCGCTGCGACCCGGCATTGGCGGGCTCGGCGGTGCGCTTGTAGCCGGTCTTGTCCTGCACGGCGCGCGCCTGCTCCAGGATCGCGTCGGCGCGGGCCCAGGCCTTTTCCTCGGTCTCGGCCAGGATCGGCCGCAGCGACAGGCTGAAGCGCAGCTGCCGTCCGTGCTTCGCCGCCGCGGCACGCACCCGGCCGGTCAGCTCGCGCACCTGGGCGTGGGTCTCGCCCCACAGCGCGTAGATGTCGGCATGCTTGCCGGCGACCGCGATCGCCGCGTCCGAGGCACCGCCGAAATAGACCGGGATGTGCGGCGGCCGCACCGACTTGACGGTCGAGAAGCCGCGCTCGAAGCGGTAGTGCGGCCCCTCGTGGTCGAAGGGCGCGTCGCTGGTCCAGATCTTCCGCAGGATGCCGAGATACTCGTCGGTGCGGACGTAGCGCTCGTCCTTGGTCAGGAAGTCGCCGTCCTGGCGCAGCTCGGCGTCGTCGCCGCCGGTGATGATGTGCACGGCGACCCGGCCGCCGGTCAGTTGGTCCAGCGTCGCGAACTGCCGCGCCGCCAGGGTCGGGGCGGTGAAGCCCGGCCGGTGCGCGATCATCAGCCCCAGCCTCTCGGTCACCGATGCGGCGTGCCCGGCGACCAGGATGCTTTCCGGCGAGGTCGAGTGGAAGGCGACCAAAGCGCGGTCGAAGCCGGCGGCCTCATGCGCCCGGGCGACGGTCTCGATATAGGGCACGTCGATCACCGGCCCGCTGGCGGGGCGGGTCTCGGAGAAATCGCGGGTGCCGATGAAACCGATGAATTCGACGCTCATGGCAAGTTCCTCGAGAATCAGAGGCCGAGGGCGAGGCGCCCGGCGGCGAGTCGGATGGAATCGTCCTGCGGCGTGTGGATGCGGGCGCACAGCACGTCGCGGTAATGCCGCTCCAGCGGGTTGGCGCGGGCCAGGCCGGGATTGCCGGTCAGCCGCACCGCCGTCTCGACCGCGGCGATGGCGTTGCCGGTGACGGTCAGCTTGACGATGCCGCTCTCGTTCGGCGCCGGCGGGCGGCCGTCGTCGACGTCGCGGGCGGCGCTGGCCAGAAGGCGGGCGTTGACCGCCAGCCGGGCCTCGATCTCGCCCACCGACTCCTGCATCCGCGGCAGGGTGGCCAGGGGCGCGCCGAGATTGGCCGGGGCACGGGTCTTGAGGAAGCCGACGAACCAGTCGCGGGCGGCCCGCGCGATGCCGTCGTAGAGCGCGCCGATCAGCACCGCGCCCCAGGCCGACTTCACCGGCTCCGGCACGCGCCAGGCCTCGGGCGGGCGCAGGTCGACGGCGTGGTCGAACGGCACCGCCACGTCCTCCAGGATCACGTCGTGGCTGTTGGTGGCGCGCATGCCGAGCTGGTCCCAGCTCTCCACCACCCGGATGCCGGGCGCCGTCGCCGGCACCAGGATCGTGCCGACGCGCGGCTCGGCCTCGTCGGTCGCGACCCAGACCGCGAGCCAGGACAGGATCGGGATGCCGGTGGCGAAGATCTTGTGGCCGGAGACGCGCCAGCCCTCCGGCGTGCGCCGCGCCACCGTCGCCGGCACGCCGCCGCGGGCGGGGGTGCCCAGCTCCGGCTCGACCCGCAGGGCGTTGATCAGCGATACGCCGGCTGCGGCCTCGCGGCCCAGCCGCTCCGCCAGATGCGCGGGCCAGCCGCGCTCCTCCATCGAGGCGTGCTGCAGATACTGCATCGACAGCACCAGGGCGGTGGACGGCTCGCCCCAGGCGATGCCGCCGATCACCGTCGCCGCCTCCTGCAGCCCGCCGCCCAGCCCGCCGAAGCGCCGCGGCGTGACCAGGGCCAGCAGCCCCGCTTCGGCCAGCCGGTCGAAATGGGCGAAGGGGAAGGCGCCGCTGCGGTCATGCTCCGCCGCCGTCGCGGCGAACTCCGCGGCCAGCCCGGCCACGGTCTCCGCCAGGGGCGGCGGTGCCCCGACACGATGCAGGGGGACGCTGCGCAGCGGCTGGTCGGGCCGGGCCATGGCCTCAGGCCCCGGCCGGGGCGGGAACCGCATGGCCGGCGGGCGCGGACCGGCCGGCGGGTCGGGGGGCCGGCGGTGCCACCTCGCCCTCGAACTCGTCGACGCCGAGATCGGCCAGCAGCCTGGCCCGGAGCCGGACGAAGCCGGGATCGCCATGGCGGCGCGGCCGGTCCAGCGCGATCGGGATGTCGGTGGCGATCCGGCCCTCGGCCAGCACCAGCACCCGGTCGGCCAGCAGCAGCGCCTCGTCGACGTCATGGGTGACCAGCAGCACCGCCGGGCGATGCGCCTGCCACAGCGACCCGACCAGCCCCTGCATCTTCATCCGGGTCAGGGCGTCCAGCGCGGCGAAGGGCTCGTCCAGCAGCAGCAGGCGCGGCTCGCGCACCAGCGCCCGGGCCAAAGCGGTGCGCTGGGCCTCGCCACCTGACAGGGTCAGGGGCCAGGCGTCGATCCGGTGCGACAGCCCGACCTCCTGCAGCGCCGCGACGGCGCGGTCGCGCGCATCCGGCCCCTTCAGGCCCAGCGCGACGTTGCGCCAGACGCTCTTCCACGGCAGCAGCCGCGGCTCCTGGAACACCACGGTGCGCTCCGACGGCACGGTGACGGTGCCGGCGGGGGCGGGGTCCAGCCCCGCCAGCGTGCGCAGCAGCGTCGACTTGCCGGAGCCGCTGCGGCCCAGGAGGGCGACGAAGGCGCCATCGGCGATGTCGAGGTCGAGCGCGTCGAGGATGTTGGGGCCGCCGAAGGACCGGGTCAGGCCGCGGATGCGGACCACGTCGGGGCGTGCGGCGGCGTCTTCGGCGTCGGCCCGGGGACGGGCGGCGGAAAGGAGCACGGGGCGTATCCTTTGAAGCTCAGGCCTTCACGAAGCTGGGGCGCCAGCGCAGCACGCTGCGCTCGATCCCGCGGACGAGCTGGTCGGCGCCGAGGCCGAGCAGGGCGTAGACGATCAGGCCGACGAAGATGATGTCGGTGCGCAGGAAGTCGCGCGCCGTCATCACCAGGTAGCCGATGCCGCTGGAGGCGTTGATCTGCTCGCCGATCACCAGGCTGAGCCAGGCGGAGCCGAGCGAATAGCGCAGGCCCACCAGGGCCGAGGGCAGGGCGCCCGGCAGGATCACCTGGCGGATCAGCTCGCGCTGCGACAGGCCGAACACGCTGGCGGCCTCGACCAGCTTGGCGTCGACGCCGCGGATGCCGGCGAACAGCGTCAGGTAGATCGGGAAGGCGGAGCCGAGCGCGACCAGCGCGATCTTCGGCGTCTCGCCGATGCCGAACCACAGGATGAACAGCGGCACCAGCGCCAGGAAGGGCAGGGTGCGCAGCATCTGCATGGTGGCGTCGACCAGGTCCTCGCCGCGCCGCGACAGCCCTGCGATCAGCGCCAGCGCGGCGCCCGTGGTGACGCCGATGGCGAGCCCTGCGGAGACCCGGCCGAGCGAGACCAGCAGGTGCTGCAGCAGCTCGCCCGAGGCCAGCAGAGTCCAGAAGGTGGCGATGATGGTCGCCGGAGAGGCGATCGACCGGGCCGGGATCAGCCCGGCGGAGGATCCGGCCTGCCACAGCAGGATGATCGCCAGCGGCGGGATGAAGCGGCGGAACCGCTCGATCCGGAAGCCGCCGGCAGGCTGGGTCGGCGAAAGGGCGGTCAAGGCGATGTCCTGTTGCCGGATGCGGAAGGGGCGACAGCGGGCGCCGCTGACCTGTAGATAATGACCAATAGTATGCGTCAGTCAATGTGATTCTAAATTTAATATCTAGAATAAAATGTATAATTTTTAAGATGCTGATTCTCCTTCGCTCTTCGGCGACGATGGGGTTCGGGTCGGCGATCCCGGGCGCCGCCGCATGGCAGCGATGCCGGATAATTGCACATCGGTAATTTGTTTTGACGGCGCTTTGGCCGCTATGACAATGGCCTTTCAGACCAGCCGCAGCCGCCGATCGAGGGATCGGCCTGGAGTCGACATGACCAGCCTGAACGGCCGCGTGGCCGAGCACGACATCGATGCCCTGTTCCTGCGGCGCTGGTCGCCGCGTGCCTTCACCGAGGAGGCGATCCCGGAGGCGGAACTGCTGCGCTTCTTCGAGGCGGCGCGCTGGGCGCCCTCGGCCTACAACGCCCAGCCCTGGCACTTCATCTACGCCCGCCGCGGCACGGAGCGCTGGCCGGTCTTCCTCGAGATCCTGAACGACTGGAACCGCGGCTGGGCGCAGCATGCCGCGGCCCTGGTGATCGTCGCGTCCAGGGCCAGCTTCGACCAGCCCGGCAAGGGCGAGACCCCGCTGCCGACCCATTCCTTCGACGCCGGCGCCGCCTGGTCGAACTTCGCACTGCAGGCCCTCCTGTCCGGCTGGCACACCCACGGCATGGCCGGCTTCGACCGCGACAAGGCCCGCAGCCTGCTGGGCCTCCCGGCGGAATACGGGGCCGACGCCGCCATCGCCGTCGGCCGGCTCGGCGACAAGGCGGCCCTGCCGGAGAGCCTGCGGTCGCGCGAGGTGCCCAGCGGCCGCAAGCCCTTGAGCAGCATCGTCTCGGAAGGCGCGTTCCGGGCCGGATGACCCGGCCGGCCCGTCAGGATCGGTCCTGACGGGCCTTGTCGCGCCTCGCGACGAGGCGCTTAGAGACCGTTTGGAAATGCGCTGGCGTGAGTCGGCTGGCGGTGGTTTCGAGAACCGGAGCGCAGCGCACATTGGGTGCGTGAGCACCGGAAGCGGAGAAACCGCCGTCAGACGGCCGCGCCAGTAGCATTTCCAAATGGTCTCTTACCCCTGGGGCGGCGTCCAGACGTTGTCCCGCACGGTGATCGCCTCCGGGATCAGGCCGAGCCGGTGGAAGCGGTCGGCGGATTCCTGCTGGTTGGCGACGATGGTGCCGTCCAGCGGCAGCACGCCGAAGGCGCCGCGCTGGGCCGCGACCGTCTGGGCGGCGAGGTCGACGCCGGTGACCGCCGCCATCGCCTTGGCCAGTTCGTCGCGGTGGCCGTTGGCCCAGGCCGCCGCCTCGGTCAGCGCGTCCAGCACCAGGCGGATGGTCTTCGGATGCGCGTCGGCATAGTCGCGATGGGCCAGCAGGAACGGCGCCGCCTGCAGCACCTCGCCGGTCCAGGCGACGACACGGACGCCGGTGCGCTGCTGCGCCAGCGCCAGGAACGGGTCCCAGATCGTCCAGGCGTCGAACTGGTCGGTGTCGAAGGCGGCAGCGGCGTCGGCGGGGCCCAGATAGACCGGGGTGATGTCGCCGAAGGCGATGCCCGCCTTCTCCAGCGCCGCCGCGGTCAGGTTGTGCGAGCTGGTGCCCTTGGCCAGGCCGATGCGCTTGCCCTTGAGGTCGGCGACGCTGCGGATCGGCGACGCTTCCTTGACGATGATCGCCTCGCCCTGCGGCGTCGGCGGGATCGCGGCGACATAGACGAAGGGAATGCCGGCGGCCTGGGCGAAGATCGGCGGGCCGTCGCCGGTGTAGCCGAAATCCAGGCTGCCGGCGTTCAGCGCCTCCAGCAGCGCCGGGCCGGTCGCGAACTCGACCCAGCTGACCTTGACCCCCAGCGGCTCCAGCCTGGCCTCGACCAGCTTCTGCTGCCGGGCGACGACCAGGAGGCCGACCTTCTGGAAGCCGATCCGCAGCTCCTTCGGCGTGTCGTCGGCGAGGGCGGCGGAGGGCAGGGCCGCGAGGGCTCCCGCCCCGGCCAGGAGGGCCGCGAAGGTGCGGCGCGACAGCAGCGTCATCGGCTCATCCAGTTTCGAAGTGTATATATATGGCGATAAATACATACAGGATAAGAATGATAAATTAATATACAAAAAATCATCGCTATTATGGATACGCGAATGCCGAGCCGAAGAGGCCGTTCCCGTCATTGCGAGGAGGCGAAGCCGACGAAGCAATGACGGTTAGGGACGGCCCCGTCTCTCGGACAATCAGCCGCGCTGGTCGATGCCGGCGGCTTCGACCGCCAACCCTGTCCCCAGCAGCCGGGCGTCGTCGCCGGCGGGGGCGGACAGCAGCAGGCTGGTCGGCAGGCCGCGCTCGTCCCGTCCGGTCGGCAGCGCCAGGCCGCACATGGTCAGGATGTTGCCGATCATGGTGTTGCGCAGCGTGCGCAGGTTGATCTGGTGGTAGAGGTCGACATCGGCCTCCAAGGGCGCGATCTCCGGCGCCGCATGCGGCACGGTGGGGAAGGCCAGCAGGGCGCCGTCCAGCTCCGCCGCCAGCGCCGGGCTCAGCCGCCGGCGCATGGCCTGGATCGCCAGCAGGTCGGCCGCGGTCATCCGCTTGCCGCCGGAGATGCGCGAGGTGATGCGCGGGTCGACCCGCGTTGCATCCGGCCCCTCCATCAGCTCGCGGTGGAAGGCATAGGCCTCCGCGGCCGTCAGCGAGCCGTGGGCGGCGCCGACCGCCGCCATCTCGTCGATGATGCCGATGCGCCGCCGCTCGACCTCGGCCCCGGCGGCGGCCAGCACCGACAGCGCCCGCTCGAAATTGGCGATCACGCCGTCCTCGGCCTGGTCGAAGACGATGTTGTCCGGCACCACCAGGCGCAGGCCGGAGAGATCGGCGCGGCGGATGTCGGTGGCGACGGCGCCGCGCAGCGCGGCGTCCAGCAGGATGCAGTCCTCCACCGTCCGGGCCAGCGGGCCGACCGAATCCAGGGTCTGGGACAGCGGGAACACGCCGGTCTTGTCGATCCGGCCTTCGGAGGTCTTCAGGCCGACCAGCCCGTTGAAGGCGGCCGGGATGCGCACCGACCCGCCGGTGTCGGTGCCGATGGCGCAGGGGGCCAGGCCGCGCGCCACCGCGACGGCGGAGCCGGAGGACGAGCCGCCGGGCGCCCGCGGCGTGTTCGTGTCGTGGGGATTCAGCGGCGTGCCGTAATGCGGGTTCAGCCCGAGGCCGGAATAGGCGAATTCGCTGAGATTGACCTTGCCCAGGCTGACCATGCCGGCGGCGGCCAGGTGGCGCGCGATCGGCGCATCGGCCGCGGCCGGCGGGGCGTGGCGCAGCACCTCGGCGCCGGCGGTGGTGACGGTACCCTCCAGGTCGACCAGGTCCTTCCAGGCGACCGGCACGCCGTCCAGCGGCCCCAGCGGCCGGCCGGCGCGGTAGCGCTTCAGGCTCGCCTCCGCCTCGCGCCGCGCCCGCTCTTCGGTCAGGGTCAGGAACACCGCCTTGTCCGGGCAGGCGCGGATACGGTCGAGGAAGAATTCGGCCGCCGCCACCGGGTCGGTCGTGCCGGCGAGATAGAGGCGGCCGAGGGCGGCGGCGGAGATCTGGGACAGGTCGGTCACGGGCGATGGTTCCGCGGCCCGTGATCCCCATCGCCCCGGCGGGCCGCCGGCCGGGCACGATCCGCTACTCGACCAGCCGCGGGCAGATTTGTCGAGTTCGGTTTTCCGCGACCACGGGTCCGAGGAGTCAGAGGACCGAACATCCCAATTCTGTCATTGCCGGGCATGACAAAGGGGAGCCGTCCCGACCCCTCTACACTGTCAGCGCGAACACCCGCAGCCGGTGGCCATCGGGGTCGAGGGCGACGAAGGTGTGGCCGAAATCCATCGTGGTCGGCGGCTGCAGGATCGGCAGGCCGCGGCCGCGCCACTCGTCATGCAGCGCATCGACCGCGGCGGCGTCGGCGACGCTGAAGCCGATCTCGCCGCCCCCGCCGGCCGCAGTCGCCGCCGGCTCGACCGTATGCCGCGACCACAATCCCAGCTTCGCCCCGCCGTCGAGCACGAACAGGGCGAAGGTCGGTGAGGATTCGACCGGCTCGCGGCCCAGCAGCCCGGCATAGAAGGCGGCGCTGGCCGGCGGGTTGTCGACATAGAGCAGGGTGTAGCTGGGGATGGGCATCGGGTTCTCCTGGGTGATGACAGCCCCAGGATGCGCACCCATGCTGACAGTTTCCGGCAGCATCAGTCGCGAGGACTGATCCCCTGGATCTCCCGCCATTCCTTCAGCAGGGCCTGGCGCCGGCGCGGAGTGCGCGCCTCGACCGGCGCCAGCTCCAGGATGCGGTCGGTGCGGAAGTGGCGGAAGCCCTGGCGCAGCTCGCACCACGCCACCACCACGCGGACCTGGTCGAAGAAGCCGAGGGCGAAGGGCCAGATCACGCGCCGGGTCTCCGCCCCCTCCGGGCCGCGATAGGCGATGGCCAGCTTGCGCTCGGCCCGGATCGCCCGGCGCACGGCGGCGAGGTCGATGCTGCCGCCGGCGATCGCCTGGCCGGGCCCGACCAGCAGCGCGGTGGCGTCCAGGCCCTGGCGCAGGTCGTCCGGCAGCACCGCGGCGATCTTGGCCAGGGCGTTGCGGGCGGCGTCGCCCAGCCGGTCGTCGGCGCGCTGCGCGACCCAGCGCGAGCCCAGCACCAGCGCCTCGATCTCGTCCTCCGAGAACATCAGCGGCGGCAGCATGAAGCCGGGCCGCAGCACATAGCCGAGGCCCGGCTCGCCCTCGATGTCGGCGCCCTGCGCCTGCAGCGTGGCGATGTCGCGGTACAGCGTGCGCAGGCTGACCCCGGTCTCGGCCGCCAGCGTGCGCCCGCTGACCGGCCGGCGGTGGCGGCGCAGCACCTGGATCAGCGTCAGCAGGCGTTCGGATCGCGACACGGCCTCTTCCTCCCGAGAGGCCTATGCTGCCAGATCCTGGCAGCAGCGTCAGGGCCTGATCACCTGCCCCTGTGCCGTGCCCTCCACCGCGTCGACATAGGCGCGGGCGACCTCGGCCGCGGGCGTGCCGCCGTCCCGGCCCATCGCCTGCAGCGTCTCGCGCACCCAGCCGGGGCTGACGGCGTTGACCCGCAGGCCGCGCGGCAGCTCCAGCGCCGCGGCGCGGACGAAGGCCTCCAGCCCGGCGTTGACCAGCGCGCCGAAGGCGGCGCCGGCCATCGCCGGGTCGATGGTCCCGGCCGTGAGGGTCACGGACCCGCCGTCGCGCAGCTGCGGCAGGGCCAGGCGCAGCAGCGCCACCTGGCCCAGCAGCTTGCCCTGCAGCCCCTGCAGGAAGGCCGCGTCCGGCGCGTCCAGCGGCGCCATCCGGGCGCTGGCGGCGCAGCAGACGACGGCGTCGACCGGGCCGGCCGATCGCACGAGCGCCGCGATCGACGCCGGGTCCTCGATGTCGACCGAAGGCGACCCGCTCCGCGATACCTGCAGCACCTCGTGCCGCGCCTCCAGCGCCGCGGCCACGGCCGAACCGATCGTGCCGGTCGCGCCGATGACGATGATCTTCATGCCGCCGCCTCCGCCTTCAGCGCATAGGTTTCGGGATCGTAGTCGTCGAGGCTCGGGAAGCGCAGCGGCTCGGTGGTCGCCAGGGTCAGCAGCCGCTGCCGGTACTGCTCCAGAGACGCGCGCCGGCCTTCCTCGCCGATGCGGGCCGGCTGCCAGGCGATGAAGGGCGGCAACACGTCGAAGCCGGTGAAGCGCAGCATGCCGTGCTGGATCGGGTACAGCAGCTGGCCGATCTCGCCGTTCAGCCCGTCTGGCCCGTACATCGAGGCCGGGCCGCCGACGGTCAGCGACAGCATGGCCCGGCGCCCGGCGAAGCGGCCGCGGTCGTACCAGACCCCGCCGCCATAGACCGCGCCCATGGCGAAGACCCGGTCGACCCAGCCCTTCAGCATCGCCGGCAGCCCGAACCACCACAGCGGGAACTGGAACACCAACGCGTCGCACCAGGCCAGCTTGTCCAGTTCCGCCTGCACCTCCGGGGCGAAGCCGCCGGTGGCGCTGGCATGCGCCTCCTCCTGCTGCTGCCTGAACGTGTCCGGGTCCAGCGCGCCGGTGAAGTTGTGGCGGCCGGAGCGCGGATCCCAGCCCATGGCATAGAGGTCGGAGACCACGAGATCGTGCCCGGCCTCGGGCAGGCAGCGCCGGGCGGCATCGGTCAGCGCGCCGTTGAAGCTGCGCGGCTCGGGATGGGCGTGGACGATCAGGATCTTCATGGCGCTCCCCTCGGTGTCCTGGTCCGAGGATGCGGCCTCGCTTCCTTGAAGAGAATGGCCCATGATCTTCAATGGCCTTGAAGGAAACGGTGCAGAATGCGCGGCAGCGACTTCGCCGAGCTGAAGGCCTTCGCCGCGGTGGCGGAGGCGGCGAGCTTCTCCCGCGCCGCCAGGCGCCTCGGCGTCTCGCCCTCGGCCCTCAGCCAGACGCTGCGCGGGCTGGAGGGGCGGCTGGGCGTGCGCCTGCTGAACCGCACCACCCGCAGCGTCACCCCGACCGAGGCGGGGGAGCGCCTGCTGGACCGGCTGCGGCCGCTCTTCGCCGAGTTCGACCAGGCGGTGGAGGAGGTGAACCGCTTCCGCGACGCGCCGGCCGGCCGGCTGCGCATCAACGTGCCGCGCCTCGCCGCCGCCCTCTTCGTCGGGCCGGTTCTGGGCCGGTTCCACCATGCCCATCCCGGCGTCGAGCTCGAGGTGGTGGTCGACGACACCATCACCGACATCGTCGCCGGCCGCTTCGACGCCGGCATCCGGCTGGGCGAGACGCTGGAGCGCGACATGGTGGCGGTGCCGCTGACCGGCGCGCTTGAGCTGGCGGCGGTGGCGACGCCGGACTATTTCGCCGAGCATGGCGTGCCGAAGACGCCGGCCGACCTGCACCGCCACCGCTGCCTGCGCTTCCGCTGGCCGGGCGGCGGCGACCTCTACCGCTGGGAGTTCGAGAAGGGCGGGCAGGAGGTCTCGCTGGCGGTCGACGGGCCGCTGGTGGTCAACGACACCGCGCTGATGCTGCAGGCGGCCTTCGGCGGCGCCGGCATCGCCTATCTGCTCGACTGCCAGGCGCAGGCCGATGTCGAGGCCGGGCGGCTGCAGCGGGTGCTGCGCGACTGGTCGCCGCGCTTCCCGGGCTTCTACCTCTACCATCCCGGCCGCCGGCAGATGCCCCCGGCGCTGCGCGCCTTCATCGAGGTGCTGCGCGCCGGCCCGGGCAGCCCGGGATAGGACCGCCGGCCGCACGCCCGGATTGCGGAGATCCATCGGAAAATCGCCAAATTCGATCTATGCGGCGGTCCTGCGAATCTCGTATGAAGGCGGGGTTTTGGTCGGACTCGACCCTAAGCATTTTCAGGGAGCGTTTGATGGCGGACGTGATGGGCACGGACGGGCAGGACTTCTTTCACGCCGCGGGAGACGGCAGGACTGCCCCCTCCGGCTACAACGACATCACCTACAACCCGGGGGACTACGTCTTCGCCTCGGCGGGGACGACATCGTCATCGGCGCCGGCAACGGCAACATCTATGTCCCCTATGGCGGCTACGACCTTCTGGACTATTCCGCCTTCGGCCAGGGCCTGATCTTCAACAGCGACAGCCTGGGCGGCTACAGCAGCATCCTGCGGCAGTCCGACGGCGTCCGCATCGCCGTCTACTGGACGCCGGCCGGCACCAGCTTCGAAGAGATCCGCGGCACGGCCTTCGACGACACCATCCATGCGATGGGCGATGCCGTGTCGCTGCAGGGCGGCGGCGGCGACGACACCGTCATCGCCGGCGCCAACGCCGAGACGCTGGACGGCGGGGCCGGCACGGACACGGTCAGCTACGCCGATTCCCAGGCGGGGGTGACGGTCGATCTGCGGCTGGCAGGGGGCCAGGTCTCGGCAGGGATGGCCGGCGGCGACACGCTGACCGGGATCGAGAACCTGATCGGCTCGGCCCTCGCCGACGCGCTGCACGGCGATGCCGCCGCCAACCGCCTGACCGGCCGCAGCGGAGACGATATCCTCAACGGCCACGGCGGCGACGATGTTCTGGCCGGAGGTGCCGGGGCGGACCAGCTGACCGGCGATGCCGGCGTCGACACCGTCGACTATTCGATCTCGGGCGCCGGGGTCACCGTCGATCTGGCGGCCGGTGCCGGCACCGGCGGCGACGCCCAGGGCGACACGCTGGCAACAGTCGAGAACGTCATCGGCTCCGGCTTCGACGATCATCTGTACGGCGATGCCGGCGCGAATGCGCTCACCGGCGGGGCGGGCGACGACACGCTCCGCGGCGGGGGCGGGGCCGACGTGATCGATGGCGGCGACGGCTCGGACTTCGCCAATTACCAGGGCTCGGCGGCGGCGGTGACCGTGAACCTGCTGGCCGGCACCGCCTCGGGCGGCGATGCCCAGGGCGATACGCTGACCGGCATCGAGAATCTCTACGGGTCAAGCTTCGACGACCAGCTCACCGGCAACGACGTCCGCAACATCATCGGCGGTGAGCTCGGCAACGATATCCTCGTCGGCAATGGCGGGAATGATTCCCTGTCGGGAGAGGCCGGCGACGATCGGCTCGAAGGGGGCGACGGCAACGACCGGCTCGTCGGCGGGGACGGCATCGACAACCTCCAGGGCGGCGCCGGCGATGATTCCATCGATGCCGGAACCGGGAACGACACCATCATCGGCGGGAATGGCAACGATTCCATCTATGGCGGCGAGGGCGGCGACCAGATCGACGGCGGCGGCGGCAACGACTTCATCGAGGCGGCGGGCGGCGGCGACGTCATCAATGGCGGGGACGGGATCGACACGGCCAGCTATGCCGGCTCGGCCACGGCGGTGCAGGTCTCGCTCGCCCTCGGGATTGGCACCGGCGGCGATGTCGCCGGCGACATCCTGGTGAATGTCGAGCAGTTGCTGGGCTCGGCCCATGACGACCTGCTGATCGGCGACGCCGGCGCCAGCACGCTGTGGGGCATGGCCGGCGACGACCGGATCAACGGCGGCGGCGGGGCCGACATGCTGAAGGGCGGGGCCGGCAACGACAGCTTCGTCTACACCGCCCTGTCCGACAGCACCGTGGCCGCGGCGGGCAAGGACACGATCGCGGACTTCTCGGCCGGCGACCGCATCGATCTGTCCGGCATCGATGCCGACGGCAATGCGGCCAACGGCGACACCGCCTTCGCCTTCGGCACCGGCAACTTCACCGGCGTTGCGGGTCAGTGCGGGTGGTGGCGTTCGGTGACGGTCGCCAGGCCGTCTATCTCGACGCCGATGGCGACAGGACGCCGGACTCGATCATCACCGTCTATGCCGACCACGCTCTGACGGCGGCGGATTTCGTCCTGTAGCCGGCCGACATCGCAGGCCTGCAGGAGCGCGGCTTTGCAGGCCTCTCGGATCGGCTCGGCTCCCGGGCCGGTTGATCGTCCAGCACGTGAGCGCGCCGGCACCAGATCAGCCGGATCGGCCGATCCCGGCCCGTCCCAACCGGCCGGGCCGGACGACGGCGGCGTCTGCGGCTGTTCAAGGCGGTCGAGCTGCTGGGCGGCGGCCTGGGCGTGACGCAGGCGACGATGGAGCTCGGCTACGGCTCGGCATCCGCCTTCGCCTAAGCGTTCCGGATCGACATGGGCTGCAGCCCCCAGGCCTATATGCAGAGGCGCCTGCCGGATCGGGGCGCCCTCGGGTCGTCTCTTGCCGGCGGCGATCCGGCCCGCCGCCGCACCGGGCCGGCGAATGGTTAACGCAATGTTCATTGCTTGACCGCTCGCACTTCGTTCATGATACGTTCCATGGACGCAGGCACGGACTCCGATCTCGACATCCAGGCGCATTGCCGCAGCCTCGCGCTGCAGCAGATCGGGATGCTGACGCGCATCGCCGAGATCGGCATGCGGCTGGTCGAGGCGGAGGGCGCCAAGGCCATCGCCCAGGCCGAGCAGCCTGAGGCTGAAGCGCCCGGGGCCGAGCCCCCGGCGGCCAAGGACCATGGCCTTGCCTTCGCCCGCCATGCCGGCACGGTGCAGCGGGCCCTCATGCAGCGCGCCCGCGCCGCCGCCGACCTCTGCGCCCGCGACAGGGCCGCCCGGCGCGCCCGCCGGGCCCGCCAGCGCAACCATGTCACCGAGGCCCTCTACGCCCTGATCTGGGACCCCGCCCAGTCGATCGAGGAGCTCGACGAGGCCGACCATCGCACCGGCATGCTGCACGAGCGGCTCGACGCGCTGTACGAGGACGAGGAGGACCGGATCGAGGACCGGCCGGTGGGCGCGGTGATCACCGGCCTGGCCTGCGGCCTCGGCCTGTCCGACGAATGGCGCCGCCGGGCGGCCGACTGGTCGGGTCCGCCCTATCCGCCGCCGCCGACCGGCAGCCCGGGCGAGATCCGGGCGCGGCGCCGGGCCCGGCTGCACGCGCTGATGAAGCGGACGCTCGGGGCCATCGATCCCGCCAAGGCTCCCGGCCTCGAGGCCGGGATGGACGCCCGGCTGCAGGAGCCCGATGCCGAAGAGCTGATCGACACCGAGCCGCCCGCCCGGGCCGCCGCCCGCCTCTGCCGCTCCCTCGGCGTCGATTTCGCCGGCGACTACGAGGAGCCCCCCGAACCTCACGCACCCGACACCGGGTGACCGGCCGGCGCCTCAGGCCGCGGCGCTTCGGCGACGATTGGCGAAGGAGGCGATGGCGATCCCGCCCAGCACCACCAGGCCGCCGACGATCTCGCGCGGGCCGACCGTCTCGTGCAGCACCAGCACGCCCAGCAGCACGGTCCAGACCGGGGTGAGATAGGCGTTCATCGACCCCAGCGTCGGCCCGGCCAGGCGCAGGATCTGCATGTACAGCGCGATCGGCACGGCGGTGGAGAACACGCCGAAGGCCAGCAGCTCCAGCCCGTGCGCCGGCACCGCGGCGAAGGCCGATGGGCCGGTGACGGCCAGCACCCAGGCCATGCTCGGCAGGCCGGAGAAGACCTGCTGGCCCAGCGCCAGCCGCACCGGCTGCGGCGACGGCATGCCGCGCACATAGATCACGCCGACGGCGTAGCTGGCGGCCGTCGCCAGCATCGCCAGCGGCCCGAACAGCCCGCTGTCGCCGACCGCGGCGGGGCCGATCAGGATCGCCATGCCGGCGAAGCCGGCCAGCACGCCGCCGGCGCGCCGGCCGGTCAGCCGCTGGTCGGCGAACAGCAGATGCGCCAGCACCGCCACCATCAGCGGGCTCGACGCCGCGATCAGCGCCGCCAACCCGGCCTCGGTGTCGGCCAGGGCATAGGCGGTCAGCGTGTTCGGGACGATGCCCTGCAGGATGCCCAGCACGATCCAATCGCGCCACTCCCGGCCGCGCGGCAGGATGTTCTGGCCGCGGGCCAGCAGCCACAGCGCCAGCAGGCCGCCGCCCATCAGCCCGCGGATGGCGGCCAGCGGCACCGGGGCGATGTCGGTCCCCAGCACCTTCATCAGCAGATAGGCGGTGGCCCAGAGGAAGGAGCAGAGCAGCAGCAGCCCCAGCAGCGGCGCGCTGCCGGAGGCCTTGGCCGCGGCGATGTCGGCGGACGGGCTCATCCGCGCCCCTCCCGCCCGATGTCGAATTCGGTCACTGTCCGCTTCCTCCCACTCGGCCGGCAAGGTGGCGGAAATCCGGCCGGACGGGAAGGGGCGGCGGACTCAGCCCTGCAGCAGCGGCGCCACCGCGACGCTGCGGCCGCTGTCGATGCTCTCCAGCGCCGCGACGCCGCACAGCACCGCCAGGGCGCCGGCGCGGGCGTCGGCGCGCAGGCCCAGCGGGTCCGGGAGGCCGGGGCGGAACAGCATCGCCTGCATCTTGGGGTCGCCGCCCCAATGGCCGCCTTCCTCCTGCGGCACCCAGATGTGCTCGACCGCGCCGAAGTTGCGCATCAGCAGGATCTCGTCGGCCGGCGGCACGGTCCAGGCCTGCCGCTCGTATTGCCGCACCTCGATCCGTCCCCTGGTGCCGTTGAACGCCAGGTGGTGGCCCTCGATCGGCATGAAGGTGTTGAGCGAGTAGGAGACCTGGACGCCGTTCCGGTAGCGCAGCGCCGCCGACATCGTGTCCGGGATGTCGATGTCCTCGCGGAACACGCAGGCGTCGCGGACATAGCCGTCCTCGCGCGACGGGTCCTCGTACAGCATGGTCAGCCAGGCATCGGCCGAGACGTCGAAGTGGAAGTCGCATTCGCCGGCATGCAGGCAGGTCTTGCAGCGCGGCCCGCGGAACGGGCCCTTGCGGCCGTAATGGCGCAGCTCGCCACGGGCGAACACCTCCTCGGGCTCCGACGCCAGATACCAGTTCAGCAGGTCGAAATGGTGGGTGGCCTTGTGCACGAACAGGCTGCCGGAATTGGCACGATAGGCGTGCCAGCGGCGGAAATAGTCGGCGCCGTGCTTGGTGTCGAGATACCAGTGGAAGTCGACCGACACGACCTCGCCGATGGCGCCGTCCAGCAGCAGCTGCTTGATCCGCTGCGAGGTCGGGGCGTAGCGATAGTTGAAGGTGACGTCGACCCGCCGGCCGGTGCGCTTCTCGGCGTCGAGGATGCGGCGGCACTTCTCCGCCGTAGTCGTCATCGGCTTCTCGGTGATGGCGTCGACCCCGGCCTCCAGCGCCTGGACGATGTGCTCGTCATGGGCGCTGTCGCGGCTGCACACCATCAGCCGGTCCGGCCGGGTCTCGCGCAGCATGGCGCCGAGATCGGTGAAGGCCGGCGCGTCGACGCCGATCGCCGCCCGCGCCCGCTCCAGCCGCAGCGGGTTCTGGTCGCACAGCCCCCCCATCTCGACCACGTCGCCGACCTGGGCCAGCAGCTCCCGCCCCCAGGTCCCCGCGCCGCGATGGCCGGTTCCGACCAGCGCGACCCTCGTCTTGCCCATTTCCGCCTCCAGACCCCGTTACACGGTGCCCATTACAGCGTGCAATGCGTCTCATACCGCTCGATGCAGGTCTTCAGCACCTCGTCGCCCGGGCGCTTCCACCAAGTCTCGGCCGAGAAGATCTCGACCTCCTGCGGGCCGGCGAAGCCGGCGGCCTCGATCGCGGCGCGGATGCCGCGCAGGTCGATCACCCCGTCGCCCATCATGCCGCGGTCCAGCAGCAGGTCCCTGGTCGGCACCAGCCAGTCGCAGATGTGATGCGCCAGGATGCGCCCCTCGGCGCCGGCCCGGGCGATCTGCGGCATCAGCTCCGGGTCCCACCAGACGTGGTAGACGTCGATGGCGACGCCGATGCCCTCGCCCAGCAGGTCGCAGATGTCCAGCGCCTGCTTCAGCGTGTTCACGCAGGCGCGGTCGGCCGCGTACATCGGGTGCAGCGGCTCGATCGCCAGCGGGATGCCGCTGGCCCGGGCATGTGGCAGGATGGCGGCGATGCCGTCGGCCACCATCTGCCGCGCGGCGCCGATGTCGCGCGAGCCCTGCGGCAGGCCGCCGACCACCAGCACCAGGCAGTCCGCGCCCAGCGCTGCCGCCTCGTCCACCGCGCGCAGATTGTCGTCGATCGCGGCCTTCCGCGCCTCCGGGTCGCCGGCCGGGAACATGCCGCCGCGGCACAGGCCGGTGACCTGGAAGGCGTTGTCGCGCACGATCCGCGCCGCCTCGGCCAGGCCGATCTTCTGCACCTGGTCGCGCCAGGGGGCGATGGCGGTGATGCCGTGCCCCAGGCAGGCCTCGGCCGCCTGGCGCATGTCCCATTGCTGGCGGACGGTGGCGAGGTTGATGGACAGGCCCTCGGCCATGGTCAGGTCTCCAGGAATCCGTCGGCCATGGCCGACCAGTCGGGGGTGAGGGCCGTGCCCAGCCCGCGCGCGGCCAGCACCGAGCCGATGGCCAGGCGTCCGTCGCGGATGGCGAGGCGCGCGCGGCCGCCGGCGTCGGCGTAGAGGTCGGGGTGGGCGGCCAGGAAGGCGCGCTGCTCCGCCGCCGGGGCGCCGGCCATGCCGTCGACATAGTGGTGGCCGTTGCGCTCGACATGGCCGGTGCCGCCCAGCGCCGCCAGCACCAGGTCCTGCTGCAGGGCGACGCCGCCCTGGGTGGTCAGATCCTCGGCCGACAGGAAGTAGCGGCCGCCGTCCTCGGCGCTCCACTTGGCGATCCGGGCCCGGTTCAGCAGCGACCGGTAGAACCCCTTGCAGGATTTCGACGACACGCCGCGATAGCCCAGGGCGCGGGCGCGCGGGAACACGCCGATCTCGGCATCCGATTCGTCGATCTCGACCGGTATGCGCTCGGCCAAAGCGTGGATCGGCTCGGCCAGCGCCCGGGCGCGGGCGATCGGCTGCTCCAGGAACAGCACCGCGGATCGCAGCCGGGCCAGGGCGGGATCGGCCTTGAGGCGGTCCCAGAACTCGGCGACCGGCCCGGCCTCGGCGAAGGTCTCGTTGCCGTCCAGGGTGACGCGATAGTCCGGCAGCCGCTCCAGCACGGCGGCGATCCGGCGCAGCCGGTCCAGGTCGGAATCGGCCTTGCCGCTCAGCTTCAGCTTGAAATGGGTGTGGCGATAGGCGGCGATCGCCTGCTCCAGGCTCTGCGGCAGCCCGTCGTCGAGCCGATCGGCGATCTCGGCGGTGGTGATCGGGTCGGCCAGGCCGACCGTGTGCCGGGCGTGGATGTGGTCGGCCGGCGACAGCCCGGCCAGGAACCGGTCCAGATCGAAATCGCCGAGGTCCGGCGCGGTGGCGGCGGTCAGCCCGATCCGGTTGGCCCGCACCGCCGTGACCGCGTCGATCCCATCGATCCGGCACAGCGCGTCGATCACGGCGCGGTCGAACAGGGCGAGGCCGAAGGAGGCGATCAGCCCTCCCAGCCCCTCCGCCGCGCAGGCCGCGTGCTGGCGCGGCTCGATCGCGGCGCTCAGGGCGAAGACCGGGGCCGGGGGCGCTTCCAGGTAGAAGGGGCGGGCGATGGCGAGCGACCGGCGCAGCTGGTCGAAGTTTTGCGCCTCGGTCAGGGCCGGGTTCTTGTCGAACCATTTCGGCACCATCAGCTCGGCCGCTTGCCCCTCGGCCCGGCGGCCGTCCGCGGCCTCGACCGTCAGCCGCAGGAAGGCCTGCGGCGCGCCGGTGACGGTGGCGGCGCCGAAGCGGAAGGGCAGCCGGAACCGCACCGGCCGCTCATACAGCCGGGCCTCGACGACGCGCAAGCGGGGGGCGGTCACGATCTTCTATTCCACCCCGCCCAGCGCCAGCACCTTGCGCATGCGATGCACGGCCAGGTCCGGGTCGCGCAGCACGCGGGCGGTGTCGGCCAGGCGGAACAGCTCGGCCAGATGCGGCAGCGACCGGGTGCTCTGCTGGCCGCCGATCATCAGGAAATGGTCCTGCAGGCCGTTGAGATAGGCCAGGAACACGACCCCCGTCTTGTAGAAGCGGGTCGGCGCCTTGAAGATGTGCCGGCTCAGCGGCACGGTCGGCGCCAGGATATCGTGGAACCCGGCCTCGTCCCCGGCGGTCAGCCGCGCCAGCCCGGCCGAGGCGGCGGGGGCGATGGCGTCGAAGATGCCGAGGAGGGCATCGGAATAGCCGTGCTCGTCGCCGGCGATCAGCTCGGCATAGTTGAAGTCGTCGCCGGTGTACATGCGCACGCCCGCCGGCAGCCGGCGGCGCATCGCGATCTCCTTCTCCTTCGACAGCAGCGAGATCTTGATGCCGTCGACCTTGGCGGCGCTGTCTCGGATCACGGCCAGGCAGGTGTCCATCGCCCGGTCGTGGTCGGCATCGCCCCAATAGCCGGCCAGGGCCGGGTCGAACATCTCGCCCAGCCAGTGCAGGATCACCGGCTGCTTCACTTGGCCCAGAATCCGGCCATAGACCCGGACATAGTCGTCCGGCCCCTTGGCCGCTGTGGCCAGGGCCCGGCTGGCCATCAGGATCACCCGGCCGCCCAGGCCTTCCACCGCTTCGATCTGCTGCTCATAGGCGGCGATCACGTCGGCGATGGTGACGCCGGGGCCGGGCGGCAGGTGGTCGGTGCCGGCGCCGCAGGCGATCACCGCGCCCGGCCGCTCCTTCGCCCCGGCCAGGGCCCGGCCGATCAGCGCCTTGGCGGTCGGCCAGTCCAGCCCCATGCCGCGCTGGGCAGTGTCCATCGCCTCGGCCACGCCAAGGCCGAGGTCCCAGAGATAGTGGCGGAACGCGATGGTGCGGTCCCAGTCGACCGCGGCGTCCAGCCAGGGATCGTTGTCGGCCAGCGGGTCGGCCACGACATGTGCCGCGGCATAGGCGACCCGGCTGAAGGCCGGGGCGCTGCCCGGCGCCGGGATCGGCAGCGGCGCGTTCTTGATGTTGTAGCTCTCGAGACCGCCACCGGCGCGGGGGAGCGTCAAGGAAGCCATGGCTCAGCGCTCCAGCGCCGGCAGGTCGATCCAGCGCCGCTCGGCCCAGCTCTGCAGCCCGGCCTCGGCCAGCTGCACGCCCTTCACGCCCTCCCACAGCGTGTACTTCCAGGGCGTGCCGGCGACGACGTGGCGGATGAAGTCCTCCCACTGCGCCTTGAAGCCGTTGTCGTAGACGACGTTGTCCGGCACCTCTTCCCACTGGTCGAGGAACTTCATGGTCTGCGGCTGGTCCGGGTTCCACACCGGCCGCGGCGTGTTCACCCGGTGCTGGGTGAAGCAGCGGGTCAGCCCGGCCACCGCCGAGCCATGGGTGCCGTCGACCTGGAAGGTGACCAGGTCGTCGCGCCGCACCCGCACGGCCCAGGAGGAGTTGATGTGGGCGACCACGCAGCCTTCGAGCTGGAAGGTGGCGTAGGCGGCATCGTCGGCATCGGCGGCGTAGCGCTTGCCGTTCTCGTCCACCCGCTCCGGGATATGGGTGGCGCCGAGGCAGCTGACCGACTTCACCTCGCCGAACAGGTTGTCCAGCACGTAGCGCCAGTGGCACAGCATGTCGAGGATGATGCCGCCGCCATCGGCCTTGCGGTAGTTCCAGCTGGGCCGCTGCGCCGGCTGCCAGTCGCCCTCGAACACCCAGTAGCCGAACTCGCCGCGCACCGCGAAGATCCGGCCGAAGAAGCCGGAGTCGCGCAGCATGCGGATCTTCTGCAGCCCCGGCAGATACAGTTTGTCCTGGACCACGCCGTGGCGGATGCCGCGGGCGTCGGCGTGGCGGGCCAGCTTCGTCGCCACCTCCAACGTCTCGGAGATCGGCTTCTCGCAATAGACATGCTTGCCGGCGTCGATGGCGCGGGTCAGCAGCTCCGCCCGCATCTGGGTCGAGCCGGCGTCGAAGAACACGGTGTCGTCGCGATTGGCCAGGGCCTGGTCGAGGCTGTCGCTCCAGCGGGCGATGCCGTGGCGCTTGGCCAGCTGTTCGACCTTCTCCGCGTTGCGGCCGACCAGGATCGGGTCGGGCAGGACCTTGTCGCCGTTGGGCAGCGGCACGCCGCCCTGGTCGCGGATGGCGCAGATCGAACGCACCAGATGCTGGTTGTAGCCCATCCGGCCGGTGACGCCGTGCATGATGAGGCCGAGGCGCTGGGTGGCCATTCTTCCCTCCCGTTGCGGCACGGGCAGAATCCCCGGCCTTGTTGTAACCAGATGGTTACTAGCCGACCACGGAACGGGCCTGCGCGTCAAGAGGCCGCGGTACGGATCAGGGGCGCAGCGAAGCCAGGATCATCTGGGCGATGTGCTCGCCCCATTCGGCCAGGGCCTTGGGTTCGGTCAGCTCGCGCCGGAAGATGGTCGACAGGGTGTAGCGGTTCGACAGGTAGAAGGCGCCCAGCGAGGCGATGCTGACATAGACCTTCACCGGATCGGCGTCGGCCCGGAACACGCCCTTGGCGGCGCCGCGCTTCAGGAGGTCGGAGATCACCGCGACCAGCGGCGAATGCAGGTCGAAGATCCGGGCGGAACGCTTCAGGTGCCGCGCCTTCATCAGGTTCTCGGTCTGCAGCAGGCTCAGGAATTCCGGGTGTTCGATGAAGTACCGCCAGGTGAACAGGGCGAGCTCGCGGATGCCGTCGACCGGGTCGTGATCGGCCAGGTGCAGCTTGCTCTCGGCCGAGCGGATGGCGACATAGGCGCCCTCCAGCACCGCCAGGTACAGGGCCTCCTTGTCGCCGAAATAATGGTACAGCATGCGCTTGTTGGCGCCGGCGCGCTTGGCGATTTCGTTGATCCGTGCGCCGCTGTAGCCTTTCTCCATGAACTCCTTCACCGCGGCGGCCAGGATCGCGGCGCTGGTGCGCTCCGGGTCGCGCACGGCCTTGGTGGCGGGGCGTTTCGCTTTATCTTTCGTCGGGGCGTCGATGGTCTCGTCGCTGATGCTCACGGTGTGGCGGCCTCGATCAGGGCCGGAGGCGACGCAGCGTCGCTGCCGGGGTTCGTGTTGACAGCCATCATCGCATCGATCTAGCTTGTAACCAACTGGTTATAACATCGTCTCGCCGGCCTTCGGTCGAAGGCCTGCTTCAGGCACCAACCGACCACCGCTTGCAACGCCGCGCCGATCGACGGGGCGGGGCATCAGGAGGAACGCGATGACGCCGCTGCGGTTGACCCGCAGGCACGCCCTGGAGGTCGGGATCGGCGTCGCCGGTCTCGCCAGGGCTCGCGTGACGATCGCGCCCGGGCTCGCGGCGCCGGATCGGGCCGGACCCGACGACACCCACTTCATAGCCGACAGGATTGCGCCGCCGCCCGAGGGCGCCGGCGAGGCTGCCGCCATCCTCGGCCGCAGCTGACCCCGACATCACCCAGCGCCTTCGGAGAGAAGAGGCGCGATCGACAGGAGGAACACGAGATGGCGAGGCTGATCACCAACCGCAGGCAGGTGTTGCAGCTGGGCGCCGCCCTGGGCGGGCTGGCCGCTTCCGGGCTGTCCATGCCGGCCCTGGCCCAGGACAAGCGCGTGCGCATGTTCTGGTGGGGCTCGAAGGAGCGGGCCGACCGCACGGCCAAGGTCAACAAGCTGTACGAGGCCGCGCATCCGGGTACGTCGATCAACGGCGAGACGCTGGGCTGGCCGGACTACTGGCCGCGCCTGGCCACCCAGACCGCCGGCCGCAACGCGCCCGACGTGATCCAGATGGATTACCGCTACATCGTCGAATATGCCCGGCGCGGGGCGCTGCTGCCGCTCGACGAATACCTGCCGTCGGTGCTGAAGATCGAGGATTTCGGCAAGCCGGCGATCGATTGCGGACGGGTCGAGGGCAAGCTCTACGGCGTCAATCTCGGCAACAACTCCACCGCCATCGTCTACGACGCCGAGACGCTGCAGCAGATCGGCGTCGAGGAGCCGCAGTGGGACTGGAGCTGGGCGCAATGGGGCGACTGGTCGCTCAAGGTCGCCCAGGCCTCCAAGCGCGACGGGTTCTGGGGCATCGGCGATTGCGGCGGCATCGAGCCGGCGCTCGACTGCTGGCTGCGCCAGAAGGACAAGGCGCTGTACACCGCCGAGGGCCGCCCCGGCTTCGGCGTCGAGGAGATGACCGAGTGGTTCGGCTTCTGGCATGAGCTGCGCCAGAAGAAGGCGATCCCGCCGGCCGACATCCAGGCGCTGGACAAGCAGTCGCCGGAGACCAGCATGCTGGCTCTGCTCCACTCCGCCGCGATCATCACCAACTCGAACCAGCTGGTGGCGCATCAGGTGCTGAGCAAGACCAAGCTGAAGATGACGATGCAGCCGAGCGGCGGCCCCGGCGCCAAGCCCGGCCAGTATCTGAAGCCGTCGATGCTGTTCAGCATCGCCGCGCGCAGCCAGGTCGCCGAGGAGGCGGTGCGGGTCGCCAACTTCTACGTCACCGATGTCGAGGCCGGGAAGGTGCTGGGCGTCGAGCGCGGCGTGCCGGCGTCGAAGGCGCTGCGCGAAGCGGTGGCGCCGACGCTGGATGAGCTCAGCCGGGCGATGCTCGACTACGTCTCCTTCATCACCGACAAGGTCGGCGACCTGCCGCCGTCGCCGCCGAAGGGCGCCGGCGAGATCAACTTCCTGCTGAAGCGGGTGAACGAGCAGGTCGGCTTCGAGCAGGCGTCGCCGGCGGACGGCGCCAAGCAGTTCGTCGACGAAGCCAACAGCATCCTCGATCGCGGGTGACGACATGACCATTGCGGTGCAGGCCTCGGGGCGGGCGGAACCGGCGCGGGGGAGGCGGCGGATCACATCCCGCACCCTCTCGGGCTATCTGTTCCTGACGCCATGGCTGATCGGCTTCATCGGCCTGACGGCCGGGCCGATCCTGGTCTCGCTCTACCTGTCCTTCACCGATTTCGACCTGCTGCAGGCCCCCAACTGGGTCGGGGCGGCGAACTACGTCCGGATCGCCACGGCCGATCCGAAGTTCCTGTCCTCGATGCAGGTCACCTTCCTGTTCGTGCTGTTCGCGGTGCCCTTGAAGCTGGCCTTCGCCCTCGGCGTGGCGATGATGCTGAACAAGGGCATCGCCGGCCTGCCGGTGTACCGCGCCCTGTTCTACCTGCCGTCCCTTCTGGGCGCGAGCGTCGCCATCGCCGTGCTGTGGCGGCAGCTCTTCGCCGGCAACGGGCTGATCAACCAGGCCCTCGCCATCTTCGGCATCCAGGGGCCGAGCTGGATCTCCAACCCGAACTACGCGCTGTCGACGCTGGTCGTCCTCAGCATCTGGCAGTTCGGGTCGCCGATGATCATCTTCCTCGCCGGCCTGCGGCAGATCCCGCGCGACCTGTACGAGGCGGCAGCGATCGACGGCGCCCGTCCGTGGCACCGGTTCTGGCGCATCACCCTGCCGCTCCTGACCCCGGTGGTGTTCTTCAACGCCGTGATCCAGACGATCGAGGCGTTCAAGGCCTTCACCCCGGCCTTCATCATCAGTGAGGGCACGGGCGGGCCGATCGACTCCACCCTGTTCTACACCCTCTATCTGTACCAGGAAGCCTTCAGCAATTTCCGCATGGGCTACGCCTCGGCGCTGGCCTGGGTGCTGGTGGTGATCATTGCGCTGTTCACCGCCTTCTCCTTCCTCTCGGCGCGCTACTGGGTGCATTACGATGAGTGACATCACTCTTGAGAGCCCCGCCCGCCGCCCGCTGTCGCGGTCGCTGCTGATCCACATCGCGCTGTGCGCCTGCTCGCTGGCGATGCTGTATCCGCTGCTGTGGATGCTCGCCAGCTCGTTCAAGGACGACAGCCAGATCTTCTCCTCGGCCTCGCTGTGGCCGGAGAGCTTCAGCCTCGACGCCTATGTCCGGGGCTGGAGCGGGCTCGACATCAGCTTCGGCCAGTTCTTCTGGAACTCGGCGGTGATCTCGGTCCTGTCGGTGATCGGCAACGTCTTCGCCTGCTCGCTGACCGCCTTCGCCTTCGCCCGGCTGCGCTTCCCGGGCCGCGGCTTCTGGTTCGCGCTGATGCTGGGCACGCTGATGCTGCCCTATCACGTGACCCTGATCCCGCAGTATGTGCTGTTCCTGAACCTCGACTGGGTCGACACCTTCCTGCCGCTGGTGGTGCCGAAGTACCTGGCCTCCGACGCCTTCTTCATCTTCCTGATGGTGCAGTTCTTCCGCGGCATCCCGCGCGAGCTGGACGAAGCGGCGATGATGGACGGCTGCAAGCCCTGGACGATCTACTGGAAGATCATCCTGCCGCTGTCGAAGCCGGTGCTGGCCACGGCGGCGATCTTCTCCTTCATCTGGACCTGGGACGACTTCTTCGCGCCCCTGATCTACCTGAACGACATGGGCTCCTACACGGTCCAGCTCGGCCTCAGGAACTTCGTCGACTCGACCGGCAAGTCGGACTGGAGCGCGCTGTTCGCCATGTCCGTCCTGACCCTGCTGCCGGTGTTCTTCTTCTTCCTGTTCTTCCAGCGCCTTCTGATCGAAGGCGTCGCCACCACCGGCATGAAACGCTGAACCGGGACCCCCGAATGACCATCCGCTTCGCCGCCATCGGCATCAACCACAACCACATCTTCGGGCAGGTCGACGCGCTGCTCGGCGCTGGGGGCGAGTTCGTCGCCTTCCACGCGCCGGAGGACGACCTCGCCGGCCCGTTCCAGGCCCGCTACCCGCAGGCCAAGCGCGTCTCCGACCCGCGCGCCATCCTGGACGACCCGTCGATCAAGCTGGTGACCTCGGCCGGCATCCCGGCCGACCGGGCGCCGCTCGGCATCACCGTGATGAAGGCCGGCAAGGACTATCTCTCCGACAAGCCGGGCATGACCTCGCTGGAGCAGCTGGCCGAGGTGCGGCGGGTGCAGGCCGAGACCGGCCGGATCTACTCGATCTGCTATTCCGAGCACTTCCAGACACGATCGACCGTCAAGGCGGGCCAGCTGGTGCAGGCCGGGGCGATCGGCCGCGTGATCAACACCGTCGGCCTCGGGCCGCACCGGCTGAACGCCAAGACGCGGCCGGACTGGTTCTTCAAGCGCGCCCGCTACGGCGGCATCCTGACCGACATCGCCTCGCACCAGTTCGAGCAGTTCCTGTTCTTCGCCGGCACGCTCGACGTCGAGGTCGCCTCGGCCGCGGTCGCCAACCGCGGCAACCCAGAGACGCCGGAGCTTCAGGATTTCGGCGAGGCGCTGCTGCGCAGCCCCGACGCCACCGGCTACATCCGGATCGACTGGTTCACGCCGGACGGGCTGCCGACCTGGGGCGACGGGCGGCTGACCATCCTCGGCACCGAGGGCACCATCGAGCTGCGCAAATATATCGACCCGACCGGCCAGCCCGGCACGGACCATTTGATCCTGGTCGACGGGAAGGGCATGCAGCGGATCGACTGCAGCAACGTGGAACTCCCCTTCGGGCGGCAGCTGGTCGCCGACGTGCTGGAGCGGACGGAGACGGCGATGAGCCAGGAGCACTGTTTCAAGGCCATGGAGCTGGCGCTGACGGCGCAGGCGATGGCGGAATCGGCCGCCGGACGGAGGGCGTAGGAATGGCGATCCGTAACGTTGCCGTGATCGGCCTCGGCGTCGGCCGCGGCCATATCGCCGAAGGCTATGCCGCCCACCCCGACAAGTTCCGGGTCGGCGCGATCTGCGACCTGAACCCGGAGCGCCTGGCCGAGATCGGCGACGAGTTCGATGTCCCGGTGCGGACCACCCGCTTCGACGAGATCCTGCGCATGCCGGAGATCGAGGTGGTCGACATCTGCACCCCGCCGACCGTGCATATCGGCCAGATCCTGGCGGCGCTCGAGGCCGGCAAGCAGGTGATCTGCGAGAAGCCGCTGGTCGGGTCGCTGGCCGATCTCGACCGGGTGGTGAAGGCCGAGGCCGCGGTCCCCGGCCGGGTGATGCCGATCTTCCAGTACCGCTACGGCGACGGGCTGCAGCAGGCCAAGCGCATCGTCGACGCGGGAATCGCCGGCAAGCCTTACCTGGCCACGGTGGAGACGCACTGGAACCGCGGCGCGACGTACTATTCGGTGCCCTGGCGCGGCCGGCTGGACACCGAGCTGGGCGGCGTGCTGCTGACCCATGCCATCCATTCGCACGACATCATGACCTGGATGCTGGGACCGGTGGCCTCGGTCTACTGCCGCACCGCGACCCGGGTGAACCCGATCGAGGTCGAGGATTGCGCCGTGGCCAGCGTGGTGATGCAGAGCGGGGCCCTGGTCTCGCTGGCCGCCACCCTCGGGTCGCAGGTCGAGATCAGCCGGCTGCGCTTCTGCTTCGAGAACGTGACCTTCGAGAGCGGGCTGAAGCCCTATGCCCCGGGCGACGGCCCCTGGCAGATCATCCCGGCCTCGCCCGAGATCGCGCAGCGGATCGAAGAGGTGCTGGCGGGCTGGGAGCCGGTGCCGTCGCGCTTCGCCGGCCAGCTCGGCCGTTATCACGCGGCGCTGGAGAGCGGCGGTCCGCTGCCGGTGACGCTCGACGATGCGCGCCGGTCGCTGGAATTGGCGACGGCGCTGTTCCATTCTGCGGAGACCGGCGCGGCCGTCGACTTGCCCATCGGCCGCGATCATCCCAAATACGCCGATTGGCGTCCGCAGCCGAAGGCCGTCGCATGAGCCTCCATCCGGACCGTCTCTTTTCACCGGACCCGACCCAGCGCGGCATCGCCCGGCGCCTCTATGCCGAGGTCGCCGGGCTGCCGCTGATCAGCCCGCACGGCCACACCGACCCGGCTTGGTACGCGAAGAACGAGGCGTTCCCGGACCCGGCCTCGCTGCTGATCATCCCGGACCACTACATCTTCCGCATGCTCTACAGCCAGGGGGTGCGGCTGGAGGATCTCGGCGTGCCGCGGCGCGACGGCGGGCCGGTCGAGACCGACTCGCGGGCGATCTGGCGCCGCTTCGCCGAGCATTGGCACCTGTTCCGCGGCACCCCGACCCGGATGTGGCTCGACCACACCTTCGAGACCCTGTTCGGGGTGGAGGAGCGGCTGACCCCGGCCAGCGCCGACCGGATCTACGACCGCATCGCCGAGCGGCTGGTGCGGCCGGAATACCGGCCGCGGGCGCTGTTCGAGCGCTTCAACCTCGAGGTCATCGCCACCACCGAATCGCCGCTGGACCCGCTCGACCATCACCGCGCGATCCGCGACAGCGGCTGGAAGGGCAGGGTGGTCACCGCCTTCCGCCCCGACCCGGTGGTGGACCCGGAGTTCGACGGCTTCCGCGAGGGGCTGCAGACGCTGGGCGAGATCACCGGCGAGGACACCCATTCCTGGCGCGGCTACCTGGCCGCCCTGCAGCAGCGCCGTGTCTATTTCAAGGGGATGGGCGCGACCTCGACCGACCACGGCCACCCGACCGCGGCGACGGCCGATCTCGACCCGGTGCCGGCGGTGACTCTGTTCGAGAAGATCGTCTCCGGCCATTTCGAGCCGCAGGATGCCGAGCTGTTCCGGGCCCAGATGCTGACCGAGATGGCGCGGATGAGCCTGGAAGACGGCCTCGTGATGCAGATCCACCCCGGCTCCTTCCGCAACCACAACCCGGCGCTGCAGCGCGAATTCGGCCGCGACAAGGGCGCCGACATCCCGACCCGCACCGACTATGTCCATGCGCTGAAGCCGCTGCTCGACCGCTTCGGCAACGAGCGCGACCTGTCGGTGATCCTGTTCACGCTGGACGAGAGCACCTATGCGCGCGAGCTGGCGCCGCTGGCCGGGCATTACCCCGTGCTGCGGCTCGGCCCGCCCTGGTGGTTCTTCGACAGCCCGGAGGGAATGCTGCGCTTCCGCGAGCTGGCGACCGAGACGGCCGGTTTCTACAACACCGTCGGCTTCAATGACGACACCCGCGCCTTCCCGTCGATCCCGGCGCGGCACGACGTGGCCCGCCGCATCGACTGCCGCTACCTGGCCCAGCTGGTGGCCGAGCACCGGCTGGACGAGGAGGAAGCGGTCGAGGTGGCGATCGACCTCGCCTACCGGCTGCCCAAGGCGGCATACAAGCTGTAGGGCAGGTTTCCGGAGCAGTCATTGCGAGGAGGCGAAGCCGACGAAACAATCCAGGGGCCGGTGCGCGCGGCCCCTGGATTGCTTCGCTGCGCTCGCAACGACGGTTGGTTGGAGGCGTTGGGCTCAATCCTGCCCGGCCCAGGTCTCCTGCAGGTGCCGCCACAGCACCAGCTCCTCCCGGACCTCCAGCAGGGCGGTCGAGCGCCGGAGGCTCTCGACGCCGCGGACGCTCTGCCATTCGTCATAGGTGCACAGGCGGAAGCCGCCGGGCAGGACGACACGGACGGCGGGGTTGCGGATCTCGATCCGGAACGGCGCGGCCGGGTCGGCATGCATCCCGCGCGCGTCGCGCAGCCAGCCGACCACCGCGGCGCGGTCCAGCACCGCGCCGTCCGGGGCGATCAGCGTGAAGTCGGCGGGCCAGGCCGGCTCGTTCCGGGCGAACTCCGCCGGATCGGCCGCGGCGTCGCCCAGCCAACGCTCGAAAAACCGGTGCAGCCGCTCGATCTCCTCGAGGCAGCGGTCGCCGATCGGATCATCCATGTCGGGCCTCCTCCACAGCGTTTGATTGACTTTTGTCCGATAAAGGTCCGGAGTCGGCCGGTAACCTTTGCGCGCACCCGTCGAGAACAGGCTTTCCCATCATGAATTTTCAGCCCGGCCGAAGCGAGGATGTTCCGGCCGTGGTCCCCGCGGCCGTGCATCCCGCCCCCCGGGATCGTCGCATCGAAATCTCGGCCCAGATCCTGGCCGGGCTGGCCCTGCTCGGCACCCTCTGGTTCGGCCTGCTCGCCGCACTGCTGGCGGGCCTGCTGATCCACGAGCTGGTCCACGCGGTGGCGCCGGCGTTCCGGCGCTTCGGCTTCCTGCCGAATATCGGCCGCATCATCGCCCTCGGCCTGCTCACAGCGGTGCTGAGCCTGGCCGTGATCTTCGGCGTGATCGAGCTGATCTCGGTGCTCACCGACCGGCCGGAGGGGCTGGTCGCGGTGATGCGCAAGATGGCCGAGGCGGTGGAGCGGGCGAGCCAGCAGCTGCCGCCCTGGATCGTCGCCTATATCCCGAACAGCGGCCAGGATCTCGACACCATGCTGGCGCAGTCGCTGCGCGACCATGCGCGGGACCTGCTGCGGATCACCACCGATGTCGGGCGTGTCCTGGTCCACATCATCATCGGCCTGGTGATCGGCGGCATGATCGCCATCGCCGACCTGACGGAGAAGCCGGGCCGCGGGCCGCTGGTCAGGGCGCTGGCGGAGCGGGCCCGGCTGCTGGCCCTGTCGTTCCGCCGCGTGGTCTTCGCCCAGGTGCGGATCTCCGCCCTCAACACGGCCCTGACGGCGATCTATCTGGTCGTGATCCTGCCGCTGTTCGGCATCCATCTGCCGCTGACCAAGACCATGATCGTGGTCACCTTCGTCTGCGGCCTGCTGCCGGTGATCGGCAACCTGATCTCGAACACCGTCATCACGATCATCAGCCTGAGCCTGTCGGTCTATGTCGCCGCGGGGTCCCTGGCGTTCCTGATCCTGATCCACAAGCTGGAATACTTCATCAACGCCAAGATCGTCGGTACCCAGATCCATGCCAGGGCCTGGGAGATCCTGATCGCCATGCTGCTGATGGAGGCGGCCTTCGGCGTGCCCGGCGTGATCGCGGCGCCGGTCTTCTACGCCTATCTCAAGGTCGAGCTGGGGCGGAGCAAGCTGATCTGAGGCGGAAGGATGGTCCGACCCTTGTCGTCATGGCGAGCCCCGAAGGGGCGCGGCCATCCAGGATAACCGGGTCTGCTCCGGCTGCGGGACTGGATGGCCACGCTTCGCTCGCCATGACGGTGTAGGGTTCCGGCACCGGCTACATCGGCGGCACCAGCCCGTCCTTGCCGACCTGGACGGCGTGCGAGACCAGCGATCCGTCGGCGGTCTTGGCGGCCATAACGATGACATGGGCGCCCTTGGTCAGCTGGTCGCGGCTGCCCGGCTCGTAGGTGATCACCGGCACGTCGGGCGGCACCACCAGCTTCGTCTCGACGCCCTGGTAGCGCAGCGTCACAACCCGGCCGTCGGTGCCCTCGACCGCGCCGGCCGTGGCGTTGGTCATGGTGCTGCCGGGCTTCAGGTCGAAGGGGCGCTGGCCCTCGCCGACACCGCGCATGCTCTCCGGGAACACCTGCACCTCCAGCGCCCGCAGGCTGCCGTCGGGCTGCGGCATGGCGGCGCTGCCGACATAGCTGCCGGGCTTGATGTCGCGGATGTCGGCCGGGGCGATCGTCCGCACCGTGGCGTCATCGGCCAGGGTGACGGTCGCGGTGCCGCCGCTGCGGGCGGCGATGGTCATCACCGGACCGTCCATCGCCTCGATGGTGCCGCGGATGCGTTGCTGGGGCTGGCTCTGAGCCATGGCCGGCAGGGCCGACAGGGCTGCGAACAGGGCCAGGCCCAGGATCGCGCTGCGCTTCATGATGCTGTCCTCACTCGGGCGTCGACATCCCCCTCGGGAAGTCGATACGCCCGGAGCCGGCGGGCGGTTACATGAATTCGGTCTCAGGACCCGTGGCCGGCGCTCCCCACCTTCCGGGCCAGGGCGATCAGCAGGGCGTCATCGACGCCGTCGGCCGGCGGCAGCCCCTCGGCCCGGCGGAAGGCCTCGGCCGCCACCCGGAACCGGCTGTCCTCCGTGTCCGCCGTGCCGCCGGAGGCATAGCCCAGCGCCGCCAGAAGCCGCAGCGCTGCCGCGACCTTCGCGGCGGACGACCGGGCGCCCAGGAGCACGGCGGCGTATCGGGGCGCGTCGTCCTCCTCCGCCAGTGAACGCGCGAACCAGATCACGGCCTCGGCCTCGTCGCGCGCGGTCCCCCGGCCGGTCTCATAGGCGATGCCCAGCTCGTTCTGCGCCTCCGCATCCCCCTGCTCGGCGGCGATCCGGAACCAGCGCAGCGCCTCGGCGTCGTCCTGCGCGACGCCGCGCCCGGTCTTGAAGTGGCGCCCCAGGTGATAGGCGCCCCGCGCATCGTCCTGGTCGGCGGCGAGGCGATAGAGGCGCAGCGCCTTGACGTCGCTCCGCGCCGCGCCGCGGCCCTCCTCGTACATCCGGCCGAGATTGACCTGGGAATAGGCATAGCCCCGGTCGGCCGAGCGGCGGTACCAGCGCAGCGCCTCGGCATCATCCTCGGGCACGCCGCGGCCGCGCTCGTGCATCCAGCCGAGATTGGCCTCGGCGCGGGCATAGCCCTGATCCGCGGCCAGGCGATACCAGCGCACCGCCTCGGCGTCGTCCCTGGCCACGCCCTTGCCGTCGCGATAGAGATCGCCGAGGTCGGTCTGCGCCCGCGCCAGGCCCTGATCGGCGGCGAGGCGGTACAGGCGGGCGGCCTCGGCCTCGTCCTTCGCCACGCCGCGGCCGTACTCGTGCATCCAGGCGAGGTTGCTCTGGGCATGGTCATAGCCCTGATCGGCGCCCAGCCGGTACCAGCGCGCGGCCTCGGCGTCGTCCTCCGCCACGCCCTGCCCCGTGTCGTAGAGGATGCCAACGGCGTTCTGGGCTTCGGCATAGCCCTGCTTCGCGGCCAGGCGGTACCAGCGCATCGCCTTGGCATCGTCCTCGGCCACGCCGCGGCCGTAGTTGTACATGGCGCCGAGTTCGGCCTGCGCGCGCGCATAGCCCTGGGCGGCCGCCCGCCGGTACCAGCGCACCGCCTCGGCCGGGTCCTGGGCCACGCCGTGGCCGCTGTCGATCATGAAGGCCAGGTTGGTCTGCGCCCGGGCCAGCCCCTGCTCGGCCGCCAGGCGGTACAGGCGGACGGCCTCGGCCTGGTCCTCGGCCACGCCGCGCCCGACCTCGTACATCCAGCCGAGATTAGTCCGGGCCTCGGCATTGCCCTGCTCCGCCGCCAGCCGGTAGAGGCGCACGGCCTCGGCATCGTTCCGCGGCACCCCGCGGCCGGAGCTGTACAGGTTGCCCAGCAGCCGCTGGCCGGCGGCGGATCCGGCCTCGGCCGCGCGGCCGTACCAATAGGCCGCGGCGGCGGTGTCCAGCGGTCCGCCGCGGCCGTTCTCGGACATGTAGCCGAGGCTCACCTGGGCCGGGGCATAGCCCTGCTCGGCGGCCAGGCGGTACAGACGCACCGCCTCGGCCTCGCTGCGCCCCACGCCGCGCCCGTCCTGGTACATGTAGCCGAGATAGGTCTGGCCGCGGTCGTAGCCCTGGGCTGCCGACAGCCGGTACCAGCGCACGGCTTCCGCGTCGTCCCGGGCGATCCCGGCGCCGTCCCGGTACATGTCGCCGAGATAGGCCTGGCCCCGGGCGTTGCCCTGCTCGGCGGCCATCCGGTACCAGCGCACCGCCTCGGCGAGGTCCCGGTCGAGGCCGTCGCCGGCCTCGTAGCGATAGCCGAGCCGCAGCTGGGCCTCGGCATCCCCGGATTCGGCGGCCAGGCGCAGGCCTCGCAGCACCGCCTCGGGCCCGGTCGCGGTGATGGCCAGGATGTCGTCGGAAGGACCCGGCCCCGCGGATGTGAAGGGCGCCGGGGAGGCCAGGGCCGCCGGCGATGCCAGCAGTAGCCCCAGCACGAAACCATGAATGCGCATCTCAAATGACGGTTCGAGAAATCCCCCTTGCTCGCACCATCCTCATCGAAACCGGCCCCGGAGTCGATGCCGTTCGTTCCGGGGCCGGTCGATTCCGGCTACGCCTTCCGGTCCGGCGCGCTCTCCGCCCAGCGGGCCATCAGGGTGTTGGACGGCAGGCTCTCGTCGACCAGCTTCTTCGCCGTCTCGACGCCGGCCACCGGCAGCCCCTTCGGGTCCAGGAGGCCGATCTGCACCAGCACCGACGCCTGGTCCCAGTAGATGTGCTCGTTGTACAGCTTGTCGCCGCGGAAGCGGACGATGGCGACCAGCGGGATCTCGACATAGCGGCCGGTCGGCGGGATGCCGGGCAGCATCCAGTCGATCTCGACGTCATGGGTGAAGCAGAACAGCATCTCGTCGACCAGCCGGTCGATCCCGACGGTGCGGCTGATCGGGATCAGCTTCGTGTCGGCCGGCGTCTTCGGGATGAAGTGGTTGGCGTAGAAGCGGTACAGATCCGCCTGGCCGACGCCGCCGGTCATGGTCGGGATGTGGTTGACATAGGGCTCGGCCACCATCGTCGCCATGGTGGCGCGGGCGTCGCGGGTGGCGAATTCCAGCTCCGTATGCCGCTCCCACAGCGCCGGCAGGTCGTAATGCGGCCCCAGCGCCCGGCGGAACACGGCCAGGCTGCGGGAATGGGCCATCAGCGAGGCCGGCTTGTCGTAGGTCGCCCGCGCCGGCACGTTGAAGCCGTGGTCCGCGCCCGGATAGACGAAGATCTGCACGTCGTCGCGGCCGGCGAAGGCGTCGGCGATCGCGTCGCGCACCGCCGGCGGCAGGTGTCGGTCCTTCTCCGGGCAATGGAACACCATCGGGCAGCGGATCGCGCCGGCCTCGCCCAGCAGCGGCTCCAGCCCGGTGCCGTAATAGCTGACCGCGGCATCGACATGGTGGCGCGCGGCGGTCAGATAGGCCAGGCGTCCGCCCAGGCAGAAGCCCAGCGCGCCGACCTTGCCGCGGCATTCCGGCAGGTGCCGCAGCACCGACAGGGCGGCGCCGCAATCGGCCACGGCGCGGTCGATGTCGAGCCGGCCCAGCAGGTCGCGGGCGCGGGCCACGTCGGCCTCGCCGTAGCCGAGATCGATCTTCGGCTCCAGCCGCCAGAACAGGTCCGGCGCCAGCACCACATAGCCCTCCTCGGCATAGAGGTCGGCCACCGCCCGGATATGCGCGTTGACGCCGAAGATCTCCTGCAGCAGCAGGATGCCGGGGCCCGAGCCGGCGGCCGGCACCGCGAGATAGCCCTGGAAGCGGCCGCCGTCATCGGCCGTGATGTCGACCCATCTGCTGGTCATTTCTGATCTCCGCTGGCTGCGGCAGGGGCACCCTTCTTCGGGGCGCCGTCCGCGGCTATACTTTAAACTTAAAGCAGATCGGGTGGCCACCGGCCGTGTTCAGGACAGCAGCAGAATGATCGATGCCGAGACCGCGGTCGCCGACCGGCCGAAGGACCATCGCCTCGAATTGCGGCTGTGGCTGCGGCTCCTGACCTGCACCACCATGATCGAACGCGAGGTGCGGCGCCGCCTGGCCGAGAGCTTCGACACCACCCTGCCGCGCTTCGACCTGATGGCGCAGCTGTACAAGATGCGCCAGGGGCTGACCCTGGGCGAGCTGAGCCAGCGGCTGATGGTCTCGAACGGCAACATCACCGGGCTGGTCGAGCGGCTGGTCGAGGGCGGGCTGGTGGCGCGCGAGCAGTCGCGGGAAGACCGGCGCAAGCACGTCATCCGCCTGACCGAGGAGGGCGAGCACCAGTTCGCCGCCATGGCCGCAGCGCATGGCGACTGGGTGGCCGAGATGACGGGGGGGCTCGGGACCGGCGAGATCGAGCGGCTGATGGAGCTGCTCGGCCGCACCAAGGCCTCGGTCGCCGAGGCGACCAAGCCGCGGGGACGAGGCCGGGCCGAGTAGCCCTGCCTCGTCCGTGCGATCAGGCGGTGCGCGCCACCCGCGGCGCCACCGCCAGGTTGACCACCACCGCGACCACGATGTTGGCCGCCAGCGCCAGCAGTCCGGCGTAGACCGTGACGGTGCTGCTGCCGAAGCTCAGCGCGTGCAGCGGCTTCAGCCCATCCTGCCAGACGATCCAGCTGCCGCCGAAGAAGCCGACCGCCCAGCCGGCCAGCAGGGCGGGGGCCCGGAACCAGCCGACATAGAGGCCGAACACCAGCGCCGGCAGGGTCTGCAGGATCCAGACGCCGCCCAGCAGCTGCAGGTCCAGCGCGAACTGCGTCGGCAGGAACACGATCACCAGCAGGGCGCCGACCTTGACCACCAGCGAGGTGAGCTTGGCCACCTGGGCCTCGCCGGCATGGCTGATGTCCGGCGCGACATAGGCTTTCCAGAAATTGCGGGTGAACAGGTTGGCGGCGCCGATGCTCATCACCGCCGCCGGCACCAGGGCGCCGATGGCGATGGCGGCGAAGGCGAAGCCGGCGAACCAGCTCGGGAACAGGGTCTGGAACAGCGCCGGCACCACGTCGTTCGGGCTGGCCACCTGCAGATGCGCGGCATGGCCCATATAGCCGAGCAGGGCCAGGAGGCCGAGCAGCAGCGTGTAGGCCGGCAGCAGCGCCGCGTTCTTGCGGATGGTGTTGGCGCTGGCCGAGGCGAAGATGCCGGTCAGGGTGTGCGGATACATGAAGGCGGCGAGGGCCGAGCCCAGCGCCAGCGTGGCATAGGCCACCATCTGGCTGTCGCCCAGCAGCAGGCCGCCCGCGCCCTTGGCCTGGAAGGCCTGGTCGGCCGCCTGGAACACGGCGCCGTAGCCGCCCAGCTCCCACGGGATCAGCGCCACCGCGGCCAGCACCGCGATGTAGATCATGATGTCCTTGACGAAGGCGATCAGCGCCGGCGCCCGCAGGCCGGCGGAATAGGTGTAGAGCGCCAGGATGATGAAGGCGATCGCCAGCGGCAGCTCGCCGGTCAGGCCCAGCGCCTTGATCACCGCGGCCATGCCGACCAGCTGCAGCGCGATATAGGGCATGACGGCGAGGACGCCGGTGATGGCGACCGCCAGCTCCAGCCCGCGTGAGCCGTACTGGCCGAACACCACGTCGCCGGCGGTGACGTAGCCCTGCTCCTTCGCCCGCTTCCACAGCTTCGGCATCACCAGGAAGACGAAGGGGTAGACGATGATGGTGTAGGGCAGGGCGAAGAAGCCGTAGGCGCCGACGGCATAGACCAGCGCCGGCACCGCGATCACGGTATAGGCGGTGTAGAAGTCGCCGCCGACCAGGAACCAGGTGATCCAGGTGCCGAAGCGGCGGCCGCCCAGCCCCCATTCGTCGATATGGGCCAGCGTCTCGCCCCGCTTCCAGCGGGCGGCGGCGAAGCCCATGACAGTGACCAGGATGAAGAAGAAGGCGAAGACGGCGAGCGCGACGACATCCAGCTCAGTCGTCATGGCGCACGCTCCGATACGCGACCCAGATGATCAGCGCGGTCAGCGGCACCCAGGCGAACTGATACCAATAGAAGAACGGGAAGCCCAGGATCTCCGGCTCCCGCGCATTGTAGAACGGCACCCACAGGAGCCCGATATAGGGCAGGAGCAGCAGCCACAGCACGGGCCGCCGTGAACGCTCAGGCATGGCGAATCCTTCCGTCGCGGGCCTCTCCCGGCCCGATTGCGGTCACCCTGCCATCGTCCCCGCAGATGTTAACCGGAATGGTTGCATGGCGGAAATGCTGCGGACGGGCCCGTCTCTAGGACTTCAGCCGATACCCGGTCTTGAAGATCCAGGCGACGGCGGCCAGGCAAACCGCCAGGAAGGCCAGGGTCATGCCCAGGCTGACGGCGACGCTCACGTCGGCGACCCCGTAGAAGCTCCAGCGGAAGCCGCTGATCAGGTAGACCACCGGGTTGAACAGGGCCACGGTCTGCCAGAAGGGCGGCAGCATGGCGATCGAGTAGAAGCTGCCGCCCAGGAAGGTCAGCGGCGTGATGATCAGGAGCGGGATCACCTGCAGCTTCTCGAAGCCGTCGGCCCAGATGCCGATGATGAAGCCGAACAGGCTGAAGGTGACGGCCGTCAGCACCAGGAACAGCAGCATCCAGAAGGGGTGGACCACCTGCAGCGGCACGAACAGCCCGGCCGTGGCCAGGATGATGGCGCCGAGGATGATCGATTTGGTGGCCGCCGCCCCGACATAGGCGACGACGATCTCGAGATAGGAGACCGGCGCCGACAGCAGCTCGTAGATCGTGCCGATGAATTTCGGGAAGTAGATGCCGATCGAGGCGTTGGAGATGCTCTGGGTCAGCAGCGACAGCATGATCAGCCCGGGCACGATGAAGGCGCCGTAGCTGACCCCGTGGATCTCCTCGATACGCGAGCCGAGGGCCGAGCCGAAGACGACGAAGTACAGCGAGGTCGAGATCACCGGCGACAGGATGCTCTGCATCAGGGTGCGCCCGGTGCGCGCCATCTCGGACAGGTAGATCGCGCGGATCGCGTGGAGGTTCATGGCCGTTCGCTCACCAGCCTGACGAAGATCTCCTCCAGCGAGCTCTGGCTCGTGCGGAGGTCCCTGAACCGGATGCCGGCCTCGGACAGGGCCTGCAGCACCGCGGTGATGCCGGTCCGCTCGCCCTGGGTGTCGTAGGTGTAGACCAGCTCGGTGTGGTCGGCCGACAGCGACAGATGATGCGCGGCCAGGGCCTCGGGCAGGCGCTCCAGCGGGGCCTGCAGCTGCAGCGTCAGCTGCTTCTTGCCCAGCTTGCGCATCAGCTCGGCCTTGTCCTCGACCAGGATGATCTCGCCCTTGCGGATCACCCCGATCCGGTCGGCCATCTCCTCGGCCTCGTCGATGTAATGGGTGGTCAGGATGATGGTCACGCCCTGGTCCCGCAGCCTGCGGACCAGCCGCCACATGTCCTGCCGCAGCTCGACATCCACCCCCGCCGTGGGCTCGTCCAGGAACAGGATCTGCGGCTCATGCGCCAGCGCCTTGGCGATCAGCACCCGCCGCTTCATGCCGCCGGACAGCGTCATGATCTTGCTGTCCTTCTTCTCCCACAGCGAGAGGTCCTTCAGCACCCTCTCGATATGGGCCGGGTCGGCCGGCTTGCCGAACAGCCCGCGGCTGAAGGCGGCGGTCGCCTGGACCGTGGTGAAGGTGTCGGTGGTCAGCTCCTGCGGCACCAGCCCGATGCGGGACCGGGCGGCGCGGTAGCCGGCGACGATGTCGTGGCCGTCCACGGTCACGGTCCCGCCGCTGGCGCGGACGATGCCGCAGACGATGTTGATCAGCGTGGTCTTGCCGGCGCCGTTGGGGCCGAGCAGGGCGAAGATCTCGCCGCGCCGGATCTCCAGGTCGACGCTCTTCAGCGCCTGGAAGCCGGAGGCATAGGTCTTCGACAGGTTCGAGACGGTGATGATCGGCGGCATGGCCGCGACCATACCCGATCCGGCGGGTGATTCGATGCAGGGTCGTGACGGGCTGCAGATCCCGTCACGACCCGGAGGCTGATGTCACCGCCACTTCATCACGCCCTGCCCGGGCGAGACCAGCCACAGCGCGCCGTTGGCCGCGACCCTGGCGAACAGCGCGAAGGGGAACGCCAGGCCTTGGTTCTGCGCCGTCCAGCCGGTCGCGCCGTCCGCGCTGGTGACCACGCCCTGGCTGGTGGTGGCATAGCCGCCGGCATGGACGGCGCTGGAGCTGCCGAAATAGACGCGGCCGGTGCTCGCATTGACCGTCACGGTCCGGGCCTGGTCGTCGGCCCGCACGCGGGTCCAGCTCTGGCCGTAATCCGCCGACCGGTACAGGCCCTTGCCGCTGCCCTTGACCGCGATCCAGATGTTGCCGCCCCGGCTGGCCAGGTCCATCGGGCCGCTGTAGGTCCAGACGTCGTGCAGCCAGTGCGATCCCGGGGTCCAGCCGCTGGTCATGGCGGCGGGCAGGGCCAGCTGGCTCCAGGTGCCGGCGCTGCCGCCCTGCCAGGAGCGGTAGACGGCGCCGGCCGACAGGGCGAGCACGCCGTTGGTCGCCGTGTAGTAGATCCGGAAGCAGTCGTCGTTCGGGCAGTCCAGCACCTGCGCCCAGGAGACGCCGTCATCCTCGCTCAGATACACGTCGCCGTTCACGGCGGCGTACACCCAGCGATAGGTGACCGTGCTGTCGGGCGCCACGGTCAGCCCCTCCAGGCGCCGGATCGGGCTGGGCAGGCCCTGGGTGATGTTCTGCCAGGTTACGCCCTTGTCCGTGCTCTTCAGCAGGTACATCGGCTCGTCGCAGGGCGTGCCGCAATTCTCGAGATTGCCGCCCAGCTGGGCCCACACCACATTGGCGCGGCTGGGATCCGCGGCCACGCTCAGGCTGTTGCCGCCCTTGCCGGCCCAGCCGCCGGTGTAGGCCGCGGTGTTCAGGCTGGTCCAGCCCAGGCCGCCGTCGTCGGAGCGCCACAGGCCGAGATCCATGTAGCCGGCATAGACCACATTGGCGTCCGCCGCGCTCTGCTCGACCACGACCGGCACCACGTTGTCGATGCCGCGCGACCGCCACCTGCCGCTGACTGCGGTGGAGACGCTGTCGCTCCAGGCCTTGCCGCCGTTGCTGCTGGCGTAGAGGAACTGGTTGTTGGTCCACAGCACGGTGTTCGGGGTCGACGACTTGTACCCGATGGTCTGGCCCAGCCCCTGGTAGCTGAAGCCCATGCCCCAGACCTCGTCGGCCTGGGACCAGCCGCCGCTGACGCTCAGCGTGTATCTGGTCCAGCTCGTCCCGCCGTTGCTGCTTTCCCACAGGAAGCTGCCATAGGTGCCGGCGGGGCGCAGGGCCTGGTCGTCGAGGCCGACGATCCTGACATGGCCGGCATTGGTCGCGTCGGCCAGGATGATGCCGGACGGCGCCTGGGTGCCGGAGGCGAGCAGCGTCCAGGAAAAGCCGGTCTCCAGCGATTTGTAGACCCGCGGCGCGTTGCCGGTCGCGGCGACGGTCGCATACATCAGGTTCAGGTTCTGCGGGTCCAGCCCGTAGGCGATGTCGACCAGCTTGCCCTGCTGGGGGTCCATCCGGGCGAAGGTCGCGCCGCCATCCATGGAGAAATGGGCCTGGTAGACCACCTGGCTTTCAGGGGTGTCCGGGAAGCGCCCCCGGCCGCTGACCGCCCAGACGCCGTCGGGATCCACCGGATGGGTGCGCAGCCCGGTGATGCGCAGATTGGCGGGCAGGTTGGACCCGGTCGCGCTCCAGGTCTGGCCGGCGTCGTTGGAGCGGATGATATAGGGGCTCAGGCTGTCCCATTGCGGATGCACCGCGGCGTAGACGATGTTGGGATCGGCCGACACGGCGATGGCGGCGATGTAGCCGGTGGCGTATCTCCGGCTGAAGCCTGTGCCGTTGCTGTTGCCGACGAACAGCCCGCCATCGGTGCCGACCAGCAGCTTGCCGGCGGGATGGGCGGCCAGCGACGCGATATGGGTGGCGGTCAGCCCCTGGGCCGATCCCACCGCGGACCAGGTGGCGCCGGCATCCTTGCTGAGATAGACGCCGCCGAGGTCCGAGCCGACGGCCCAGTATCCTTCGCTGGTCACGACCGGCGAATTGAACGCGCCGCCGCCGCCGGGGTTGCCGGGCTTCCAGCTCAGCTGCGCGTGGCCGAGGCCCGGCACGAACAGGAACAGCGCCGCCAGCAGGACGGCCATGAGTCGATGGTCCACCGGGTCCCCCTCCCGTGATGTGTCGATCAGGCCCAGACCTGCGCCCAGCATGCGCAGGACAGCCACACGCAGCCGCGATCCGAAGCCCATCCACACGAAACGATCTCTGTCCGCTCCAACGCCGCAAAACCAATCGGCTCGCTGGAGCTTGGGGCCGAAGCCCTGTCGCGAATCACTTCCTATATGCCGATCAACGCCGACACATTCTTGCGATGTGCGCAAGATCTGATCGCGTGGGGCGGGCAAAATTCATATGTATTTCACGAACCGGTCCGCGAGAGGATTGCGGTGGTCACCCGCCCGTCCGCTCATCGCTCGTCACCGCCCCGTCGACCAGATGGATCCGCCGATCCATCCGGGCCGCCAGGTCGACGTCGTGGGTCACTGCGATCACGGTTTTTCCGCGCTCGCGCACCAGGGCCGAGAGGATGGCGAAGACCTGTTCGGAGCTGTGGGAATCGAGGCTGCCGGTCGGTTCGTCGGCCAGCAGCAGCGGCGGGTCGTTGGCCAGCGACCGGGCCACCGCGACGCGCTGGCGCTGGCCGCCCGACAGCTGGTCCGGCCGCTTGCCGCGGTGGTCGGCAAGTCCGAGCGCGTCGAGCAGCGCGTCGGCCCGTTCCCGCATCTCCCGGGCGCCGAGGCGGCCGAGCTTGCGCATCGGGATCTCGACATTCTCGCGCGCCGTGAACTCCGGCAGCAGGAAGTGGAACTGGAAGACGAAGCCGATCGATTCCAGCCGCAGCCGGGCCCGGCCGCGCTCGTTCAGCGCCGCCGCCTCCTGCCCGGCGATGCGCAGCTCTCCGCCCGTCTGCCGGTCGAGCAGGCCGAGCAGGTACAGCAGCGACGACTTGCCGGAGCCGGAGGGGCCGGTGACGGCGACCAGCTCGCGCTCGCCGATTTCCAGCGACACGTCCTTGACCAGGGTCACCGGCACCGTCTCCGGCAGCACACGGGTCAGGCCTTTCGCCTCGATCAGCGTGCTCATGTCGCCCCCCGGATGATGTCGACCGGGTTCAGCTTCGCCGCCTGGCGGGCGGGCAGGTAGCCGGCGATGCCGGCCGCGGCCAGGGCGAAGCCGGCGGCGATCAGGTAATGCCAGGGACTCCAGGTCAGCGGCAGCCTGGTGATCTCGCGCCCGATATTGGCGCCGGACAGGTGCAGCTCCACCTGCGACAGGGCAAAGCACAGGGCGAAGCCCAGCAGCCAGCCGACCAGCGACCCGGCGAGGCCGAGCGTCAGCCCCTCCAGCAGGAACAGCCGGCGCATGTCCCGCGCCTCGAAGCCGAGCGACTTCAGGATGGCGATGTCCCGCGCCTTCTCGTGGGTGATGGTCGAGACGATGTTGAAGATGCCGAATCCCGCCACCAGCAGGATGGCGCCGACCACCGTGTACATGATGATGTTGCGGATGACGAAGGCCTCCAGCAGGGATTCGTTCGCCTCCTGCCAGGCCACAGCCTTGTAGCCGATCTGCGCCTCCACCCGCTTGGCCACCGCCGGTGCCGCATTCGCGTCGTCCAGCTTCAGCCGGATCTCGTTGATGGCGTTGGGCCGCTCGCTCAGGATCTGCGCGATCTTCAGGAGGACGTAGCCCTCGCCCTCGTCGCGGGCGGTGACGCCGGTGTGGAACAGGCCGACGATCTTGACCGCGCGGCTCTGGCCGGTGGCGGAGACCAGGGTGACGGTGGTGCCGAGATCGGCGCCCAGCCGTTTCGCCAAGCTGTCCCCGACCACGATGTTGTTGCCGCCGGCGATCAGCGAATCGAAGCTGCCCTGGCGGAAATCCTGCGCGATCGAGGAGACGCGCGCCTCCTGCCGCGGCTCGACGCCGAAGATGCTGATGCCGATGTCCTGTCCGGCATAGCGGATCACGCCCTGGGTCTTCAGGCTCTTGGACATCTTGCCGGGGATCCAGGCGCTCAGCGCCGCCACCGCAGCGGTCGGGTTCAGGATGCCGCGCCGGTCGTCCCGGGGCCTGAGGCCGGCGATCGCCACCGCGTCGAATTCGTCCTCGGCCGGCTGGCGCGCGGCGGTCCGCCGTTCGTCGGTGATCTGGACATGCGGCATGGTGTCGATCAGCTGGGCGACGAAATCGTCCTCGCCGCCCTGCATTAGCGCCGCCATGGCGATCGAGAAGCCGACTCCAAGAGCAGTGCCCAGGATCGCGACCAGCGTCTGCCGGCCGCGGCCGATGATGTGGGTGACGGCGAGGTCGAGCAGCAGCCGCATGGCTCAGCCTTCCTCCGGCGCCACCCGCGCGCCGTCGGCCAGCGCCTCGGGGAAGGGGGTGATCACCCGGTCGCCCTCGGCCAGGCCGGACACCACCTCGATGTCGCGAATGCCGCGGATGCCGGCCTCGATCGTCCGGCGCCGGGCGCGGCCGTCGCCGTCGACCGTGAAGACGGCGTCACCGTTCACCGCCTCGGTGGGGACCAGGAGGGCGTTCGGCACCGTCCGGTTGACGATGTTGACGTCGACCGTCATGCCGATCCGCACCGGCGTGTCGTCCGGCAGGGCCAGGCGCACGCGGTAGGTCTTGGCCACCGGGTCGCCCTTCGGCGTGATGCTGTCGACCGTGGCGGGCAGCGCCTGGCCGGGGAAGGCGTCGGCGCGCAGCAGCGCCTTCTGCCCGACTGCGACCAGGGGGATGTCCTCCTCATTGACGTCGGCGATGACCCAGAGCGGCTTCGGCTCGCCGACCCAGAACAGGATGGTGCCGGGGTCGACGATCTCGCCGACCTCGCCGTCCTTGCGCAGCACCAGGCCGCGCATCGGCGCGCGCAGGACGTAGTTCTCCAGCTTGGCGGTCTGGCCGGCGATCATCGCGTCCAGCCGCGACAGCTCGCTGCGCGCCTGGTCCAGCGCCTGGACACTGGCGACATTGCGGCCGGCCAGGACCATCTGCCGGTCGTGCTCGGCCGCCGCCAGCTTCTGCCGCGCCTTCAGCTCGGCCAGCGTCGCCTCGGCCTCGCGGCTGTCCAGCCGGGCCAGCTCCGCGCCGGGCTCCACTGGCTTGCCCTCGCAGTCGCACAGCGCCGTGATCCGCTCCTGGATCAGCGGCGTCACCTTGGCCCAGACGCGCGGCTCGATCACGCCGGTGGCGTAGACGATCTGCGCCGCCTCGCCCCGCCGCGGCGCCGCGGTCGCGACCGCGGCGGGGCGGCCGAACAGCCAGAAGGCGGCGCCGGCGATCAGCGCCAGCACCAGGACGGCGGACAGGATGCGGACGGTCTTCAACTGCGGCTCCGAAAGCGGCGAGTCGATGAGAATATATATACGAAACAGTATCGTTTCGATATATGATTCGAGAGAAGGCTCGGAGGGTTCGATGTGACGGCGGCGAAAACAGGGGATCGGCGGGCGCCGGGACGGCCGCGCAGCCGGGCGGCGGAGGAGGCGATCCTGAAGGCGGCGCTGGCGCTGTTCCTGGACCATGGTGTCGAGGGCGCGAGCATTGAGCGGATCGCCAGACGGGCCGGGGTCGGCAAGACCACGATCTATCGCCGCTGGTCGTCGAAGGAGGAGCTGCTGGCCCAGGCGATCGGCCGGGTGCGCGAGAATGCCGAGCGCGACATCGGCGTCACCGATTTCCGCGACTTCGCCGAGATGCCGCTGGGCCCGACGCTGCGCCGGATGATGGAGGCGGGGGCCGAGCTGATGGCGAGCGACGAGAACCGCAAGCTGCTGGCCCGGCTGATCGGCTCGGTGCAGAGCCATCCGCGGCTGATGACGATCTATTGGGCGACCTATCTGCAGCCGCGGCGCGAAGCCTTCGGCGTGCTGCTGGACCGGGCGAAGGCGCGCGGCGAGCTGCCGGCTTTGGCCGACACCGGGATGCTGCAGGACATGATGGGCGGCGCCATGCTGCACCGCCTGCTGATCGACCCGGCCCCGCCGACCGCGGAGGATCTGCGGGATTATCTCGCCCGACTGCTGCAGCAACTTGGGCTGGCGGAGCCAGCGGAGGGGTAGCGCCGACGGTCCTTGCCGACGAGATGCTTCAAGCTTAAAGTATCTCTCGGGAGGTCGGCATGACGGCAGCTTCATCCCCGGAAGGGCGCCGCGCCCTGGACGGGCGGCACGCCCTGGTCACCGGCGGCGGCAGCGGCATCGGGGCAGCGGTGGCAGCGGCGCTGGCGGCGCGGGGCGCAACCGTGACCGTGCTGGGCCGGACCGAATCCCGCCTGGCCGGGGCCGTCGCCGCCGGCAAGGCCCGCGCCTACGCCGTCGCGGACGTCACGCAGCCCGACCAGCTCGAAGCCGCCGTCGCCCGGCTGGCCGCGGAGCACGGCCCCATCGACATCCTGGTCAACAATGCCGGGGCGGCGGAAAGCGCGCCCTTCGCCCGTACCGACCGGGCGCTGTGGGACCGGATGGTCGGCCTCAACCTCGGCGCAGTGTACGAGGCCACGCGGCTGGTGCTGCCGGGCATGGCCGAGCGCGGCTGGGGCCGGGTGATCAGCATCGCCAGCATCGCCGGGCTGACCGGCTACCCCTATGTCGCGGCCTATTGCGCCGCCAAGCACGGCGTGATCGGGCTGACCCGGGCGCTGGCCCGCGAATTCGCGGCCAAGGGCATCACCGTCAACGCCGTCTGCCCCGGCTACACCGACACCGATCTGGTGCAGGGCGCGGTCGCCCGGATCGAGGGCAAGACCGGCCGCAGCCCCGACGAGATCCGGGCCGAGCTGATCCGCGGCAACCCGCAGGGCCGCCTGATCCGGCCGGAGGAGGTGGCGGCCGCCGTCGCCTGGCTGGCCGGACCCGAGGCGGCGAGCGTCAACGGCATCGCGCTGCCGGTCGCCGGCGGCGAAGTGATGTGAGAGACCGATGAGCCAGGCCCCCATCGCCCCGCCGCTGTCCGCCTACCAGGCCCGGCACATCCTGTGGTCGGTCGAGGGCAAGGTCGCGACCGTCACCCTGAACCGGCCGGAGCGGAAGAACCCGCTGACCTTCGACAGCTATGCCGAACTGGTGGCCCTGTTCCGGGCGCTTGCCGCCGACACCGAGATCAAGGCGGTGGTGGTGACTGGGGCAGGGGGCAATTTCTGCTCCGGCGGCGACGTGTTCGAGATCATCGGCCCGCTGCTGGACCGCGACATGGCCGGCCTCTTAGAGTTCACCCGCATGACCGGCGACCTGGTCAAGGCGATGCGCGCCTGCCCGCAGCCGATCGTGGCGGCGGTCGACGGCGTCTGCGCCGGGGCCGGGGCGATCCTGGCGATGGCGTCGGACCTGCGCCTGGGCACCGCGCGCAGCCGCACCGCCTTCCTGTTCACCCGCGTCGGCCTGGCCGGCTGCGACATGGGCGCCTGCGCGATCCTGCCTCGCATCATCGGCCAGGGCCGGGCGTCGGAGCTGCTGTACACCGGCCGCAGCATGGACGGTGCGGAGGCCGAGCGCTGGGGCTTCCTCAACCGGCTGGTCGAGCCCGAGGCGCTGCTGGACGAAGCCGCGACGCTGGCCCGGTCGCTGGCCGACGGCCCGACCTTCGCCCATGCCATGACCAAGCGGATGCTGCACCAGGAATGGGACATGGGCGTCGACCAGGCGATCGAGGCCGAGGCCCAGGCCCAGGCGGTGTGCATGCAGACCCGCGACTTCCGCCGCGCCTATGAGGCGTTCGCCGCCAAGTCCCGGCCGGTGTTCGAGGGGAACTGATGCCCGACCGCAGCTTCCTCGACTGGCCCTTCTTCGAAGACCGCCATCGCGCCTTGGCGGCTGCGCTCGACGACTGGGCCGGGCGGACGCTGCCGGGGCTGGTCGATCATCACGACGTCGACGGCTCCTGCCGCCGGCTGGTGGCGGCGCTGGGCCGGGACGGCTGGCTGCGCCACGCGGTGCCGGCCAGCCATGGCGGTGCGGCGGAGCGGCTGGACGTGCGCAGCCTGTGCCTGATCCGCGAGATCCTGGCCCGGCATGACGGGCTGGCCGATTTCGCCTTCGCCATGCAGGGGCTGGGCACCGGCCCGGTCACGCTGTTCGGCAGCGACGCGCTGAAGGACCGAATCCTGCCGCCGGTGCGCGACGGCCGCGCCATCGCCGCCTTCGCGCTGTCGGAGCTCGAGGCCGGGTCCGACGTCGCGGCCACGAGCACGACGGCGGTGCCGGACGGGCCGGATGCGGTGCGGATCGACGGCGAGAAGACCTTCATCTCCAATGGCGGCATCGCCGACCACTACGTCGTCTTCGCCCGCACCGGCGAGGCCCCGGGCGCCCGCGGCCTGTCCGCCTTCCTGGTCCCGGCCGACGCGCCCGGCCTGACGGTGGCGGAGCGGATCGAGGTGATCGCGCCGCACCCGCTGGCCACGCTGGGCTTCGAGGGCTGCCGCGTACCGGTGACCGACCGCATCGGCGGGGCGGGGGAGGGGTTCAAGGTCGCGATGGCGACGCTGGACGTGTTCCGCTCCACCGTCGGCGCCGCGGCGCTGGGCTTCGCCCGCCGGGCGCTGGACGAGGCGCTGGGCCGCGCCCGCGGCCGGAAGATGTTCGGCGGGGCGCTGGGCGACCTGCAGCTCAGCCAGGCGGCCCTGGCCGAGATGGCGACCGAGATCGACGCGAGCGCGCTGCTGATCTATCGCGCCGCCTGGGCCAAGGACCGGGGCGCCGCGCGGGTCACGCGCGAGGCGGCGATGGCCAAGATGCACGCCACCGAGGCGGCGCAGCGCGTGATCGACCGGGCGGTGCAGCTGTTCGGCGGCCTCGGCGTCACCCGCGGCGTCAAGGTCGAGGAGCTGTATCGCGAGATCCGGGCGCTGCGCATCTACGAGGGCGCCACCGAGGTCCAGAAGATCGTCATCGCCCGCCAGCTGCTGGCGGAGGCGGAGTGACCGTCATGGCTCGAACTATCGGTCATCCCAAACTGTCATTGCCGGGCTTGACCCGGCAATCCAGGAGCTTTCGAGAGCCGCTCCGGCGGCCCCTGGATGCCCGGGTCAAGCCCGGGCATGACACCAAAAGCCAATAAGACGAACGGGAGAGGCGAGATGGAGACGAAAAGCGCGCATGTCGACAGCTTCGCCCGCGACAACCTTCCGCCGCGGGACCAGTGGCCGGAGTTCCGCTTCACCCTGCCGGCGCTGCAGTATCCGGCGCGGCTGAACTGCGTCGTCGAGCTGCTGGACCGCCACGTCGCGGAGGGACATGGCGACCGGCCCTGCCTGATCGCGCCGGGCGTCGAATGGAGCTATGCCGAGCTGCTGGACCGGGTGAACCGCATCGCCCGGGTGCTGGTGCGGGATTGCGGGCTGGTGCCGGGGAACCGGGTGCTGCTGCGCTCGGCCAACAACCCGATGATGGTCGCCAGCTATCTGGCGGCGCTGAAGGCCGGGGCGGTGGTGGTCGCCACCATGCCGCTGCTGCGCGCCAAGGAGCTGGCCTTCATGATCGAGAAGGCCCGGGTGAGCCTCGCCATCTGCGATGCCCGGCTGCTGCCGGATCTGGAGGCGGCGCGGGCCCAGGCGCCGGTGCTGGAGCAGATCCTGACCTTCGGTGGCGGCACCGAGGCCGACCTCGAGTCCCGCATGGCCACGGTCTCCCCTGATTTCGTGCCGGTCGACACGGCGGCGGAGGACATCTGCCTGATCGGCTTCACCTCCGGCACCACCGGGGTGCCGAAGGGGACGATGCACAACCACCGCGACCTGCTAGCGATCTGCGACGCCTATTCCGGCCAGGTGCTGCAGCCGAACGAGTCCGACCGCTTCATCGGCAGCCCGCCTTTGGCCTTCACCTTCGGGCTCGGCGGGCTGGTGCTGTTCCCGATGCGCGCCGGCGCCTCGACCGTGCTGCTGGAGCGCGCGTCGCCGCCGGAGCTCCTGGACGGCATCGAGCGCTTCCGCCCGACCATCTGCTTCACCGCCCCCACCGCCTATCGCGCCATGCTGGCGCAGAAGCCGGGGCGCGACCTGTCGAGCCTGCGCCGCTGCGTCTCGGCGGGCGAGGCGCTGCCCGCCGCCACCTTCGAGGCCTGGCGCGACGCCACCGGCGTCGAGATCACCGAAGGCATCGGCGCCACCGAGATGCTGCACATCTTCATCGCCTCCCGCCCCGGCGCGGGGCGGCCGGGATCGACCGGCACGGTGGTGCCGGGCTACGAGGCGAAGATCCTCGACGACGATTTCAACGAGCTGCCGGCGGGCGAGGCCGGGCGCCTCGCGGTGCGCGGCCCGACCGGCTGCCGCTACCTCGCCGACGACCGCCAGCGCGCCTATGTCCATGACGGCTGGAACCTGACCGGCGACACCTATCGCCGCGATGCCGACGGCTATTTCTGGTACCAGGCGCGGTCGGACGACATGATCGTCTCCTCCGGCTACAACATCGCCGGGCCGGAGGTGGAGAACGCCCTGCTGACCCATCCGGCGGTGCAGGAATGCGGCGTGATCGGCGTGCCGGACCCGGACCGCGGCCAGATCGTGAAGGCCTATGTCGTGCTGAAGCCCGGCCACGCGCCCGACGCCGCGACCCGCAAGGCGCTGCAGGACCATGTGAAGGCCGAGATCGCGCCTTACAAATATCCCAGGGCGATCGAGTTCCTGGAAAAGCTGCCGCGCACCGAGACCGGCAAGTTGCAGCGCTTCCAGCTGCGCCGCATGGCCGCCGAGGCTCCGGCGAAGGCCTCATGAGCGACACACGCCGCGTCCCATTGGCTGCCGCCGAGCTGCCGGAAGCCGCCTTCGCCGCCCGGCAGCCGATCCGGTTCGAGCATTGCGACACCGCCGGCATCGTCTTCTTCGCCCGGTACTTCACCATGATGCAGGGCGCGGTGGAGGAATGGTTCGCGGCGGAGCTCGGCCTCGACTATCCCGATATCATCCAGCGCCGCCGGGTCGGGCTGGGCTATGTCCGGGCCGAATGCGATTACGTGAAGCCGGCGCGGCTGGGTGATGTCCTCAGCCTGACCCTGCTGGTCGAGCGGGTCGGCCGCAGCTCGATCGGCCTGGCGTTCCACGGCCATCGCGACGGCGAGCCGGTCCTGATCGGACGGCTGGTGCTGGTGACCACGGATATCCACGAGGCGGCGCCGATCCCGATCCCGGCGGACATCCGGGCGGCGGTGGAGGCCTATCAGCGGAGATGCGCGACGTGACGATGATCGGTCAGGCCCGGGCGGCCGCGGCGACGGAGGGCGGCCTGGTGACGCTGCAGCCGGAAGGCTGGCCGGCGCCGAAGGGCTATGCCAACGGCATGATGGGCCGCGGCCGGGTCGTCTTCGTCGGCGGCCAGATCGGCTGGGACGCCGAGGGCCGCTTCGCCGAGGGCATGGTCGGCCAGATCGCCCAGGCGCTGCGCAACATCCTGGCGGTGCTGGCCGAGGCCGGGGCCGGCCCGCAGCATATCGCCCGGCTGACCTGGTACGTCACCGACATGGAGGCCTACCGCGCGAACCTGAAGCCGCTCGGCCGGGCCTATCGCGAGGTGATGGGCGCGCATTACCCGGCCATGGCGGTGATGCGGGTGGTCGAGCTGGTGGAGCGGGAGGCGCTGGTCGAGATCGAGGCCACCGCCGTGCTGCCGGAGTAAATCTCTCCAGTGTCATTGCCGGGCTTGACCCGGCAATCCAGAGGGTGTCGACGCTCTCTGGATGCCCGGGTCAAGCCCGGGCATGACAAGAAAAGGGGTCCAGCAATGGCAGGTGCCATGACCAAGCTCCATTACGACGACCCGGACTGGTGCGAGCGGGAGTACAACCCGCGGGTCGCCGTCCCGGACCTGCCGGCCGTGTTCGGCCGCTGGCTGGAAGCCGCGGCCGCCACCCGGGCGCGGCTGCCGCACCGGGCCGGCATCGCCTATGGCGCGGACCCGCGCGAGACGCTGGACCTGTTCCGCGCCGACCGGCCGCGCGGCGCCGTGGTGTTCATCCATGGCGGCTACTGGCGCGCCTCATCCAAGGACGAGGTGTCCTGGGCGGCCGCGGCGCTGGTGCCGGCCGGCTTCACCACGGTGGTGCTGAACTACCCGCTGTGTCCGCAGACCACGGTCGCCGGCATCGCCGGCAGTTGCCGCCGCGCCGTCGCCTTCGCCTGGGCGAGCCTCCTGGGCGAGGCCGAGCGGCGGTGCCTGATCGTCAGCGGCCATTCCGCCGGCGGCTACCTGACCGCGTCGATGCTGGCGACCGACTGGGCGGCGCGCGGCCTGCCGGCGGCGCCCTTCGCCGGCGGCCTGTCGATCTCCGGCGTGTTCGACCTGCGGCCGCTCCTGCGCACCAGCATGAACGAACTGATCCGCCTGACGCCGGAGCAGGCCTCGGGCTGGAGCCTGCACGAGTCGCCGGAGCCACAGCACGGCGCGCCGCTGGAGCTCTTGGTCGGCGGCGACGAGACGCCGGAGTTCCACCGCCAGTCGGCGCTGATGGCCGCGGCCTGGCCGAACCTCGCCCGCGCCCCAATCGCGGTGCCGGGCCGGCACCATTTCGACGTGGTGGAGCAGATCGGCCAGCACGGCACGCTCCTGTTTGACGCCGTGCTGCGGCTGGCGCGCTGAGGTCGGCTGTCCTCGGTTGCGGATTATCCCCTTATCGTCATCGCGAGGAGGAGCGACGTGGTGATCCAGTGGCGCGATTCCTGGATGGCCACGCTCCTTCGGGGCGCGCCATGGCGAGCCTGTTGCCATGACGGTGGCAGCAGGACCATGCGACAAGCTCCCGGTGGCCCGCGAGGCCGTCGATACCAGGAGACTCCCCGTGAAATTCGCGTCGGTCAGGATCATCACCGCCGACATCGGCTCGATGGTCGCCTTCTACGAGATGGTCACGAGAATCAAGGCGCAGTGGCTTGCGCCGGTCTTTGCCGAGATCGTTCTGCCCGGCGCCACCCTGGCTATCGGGGCTATCGGGGCCGTCGAGACCGTCGCGCTTTGGCAGGAAGGCAGCGCCGCGCCGGCCACCAATCGCAGTCTGGTCATCGAGCTGCAGGTCGACGACATCCAGTCCGAATATGCACGTCTCAAAGACAGCGTCGTCCTTGTGCATGAGTTGAAGACAATGCCGTGGGGCAATGCGACGTTCCAGTTCCGGGACCCGGAGGGCAACGCCGTGTCCCTCTATATGCCGGCGTCGGAGGACGCAAAGCGCCGCTTCGCGTTACGGTCGGCGTAGTCCTGGACGAGGGGCAGCCGCCCCTCCGCAGGCGCCTGCCCCTCCGGCGCCAGCCAGCCGCGGTAGCGGACGATCAGCCCGGCCCAGCGGTGGCGGATCTCGACATGGAAGCGAAACCGGCCCTCCGCCGCGGTCTCCCAGGCTTCGCCGCCCGGGGCCAGGACCGGCGGCATCGGCAGGCCCAGCAGGCTCCAGCGCCTGACCACCAGGCGCAGCCGGTCGCCCTCCAGCACCAGCGCCAGCCCGACCCGCACCGGCCCGAAGCGCTCCTCCAGCAGCCCCTCGGAGCGGCCGCGCCCGGCCCGCTGGGTGCTGGAGAAGGCGCGGCCGGCGAAGCGGCGACACCAGGTCTCGACGCCGTCCCGGGCCTGGAAGGTCACCTCGACCGGCACGTCGCGTCCGGCCGCGGGAAAGCCGATCAGCGCCGCAATCAGCCGGGCCGGCAGGCCGGTCCCGCGCTCGACCTCGGCCCGGCCGGAGACCCGTTTTTCGCCGGAGAGGTCGTGCATCGCCCGGACCGGCTCCGGCAGCGCCGCCCACGCCTCGCCCAGCAGGCGGCGGTAGAGCGGCTGGCGCGCCGTTTCGGCCGATGCCTCGCGACAGCCATGGACGATCGCCCGCCCGGCGAAGAGCGGCCGGTAATCCGCCAGCTCCAGCTCCTCCGTGGCGGCCCGAGCCCCGGGCGCGGGGCGCAGGCCCTGCAGCCGGCGCAGGATCACCGCGGCCGCGGCCATCGACGGGATCAGCGGCCCGTCATCGCCTTCGGCCAGCATGTGCCAGGACCGTTCCACCGGCTGTCCCGTCGCGTCGCGGCCCCGGACGACGACGATCATGCCGCCGCGATGCTCGCCCCAGCGCAGCCGGTTGATGGCGACGTGGAACAGCGGCGCCAGGGGGCGCAGGGTCGGGATCAGGCCGATCCGCACCAGCCGGGCCAGGACGTTGAGGCCGCGATGCAGCACCGCCGGCACCGGGCCGGCGCCGATCCAGATCTCGCGCAGCCCCGGCCACAGCGCCGGCAGCAGCCGCAGGTCGGGCACGTCGACCAGGGAGAAGCGGGTGTTGCGCAGAGGCAGGCGGCCCGGCGGCGCGATGGTCCAGCGCCGGGTCTCGATCAGCGCCCGGCCCGCGGCTGGCGCGCCGCCGCGCGTCAGCCGCACCTCCTGCCCGGCATAGGAGGCGATGGCGCGGATCACGTTCAGGCCGACCCCGGCATAGGGCGAGGGGGCGATGCCGCCGGCGATGGCGTCGACCTGGAGGCCTTCGGCGAGGTGCCGGACCACGGCCGCGGTCAGCACCGGAAAGCTGCTGACGCCGGACAGCACGGCGATGCCGCGGGCCCGGGCGGCGTCGTCGAAGCGGCCGATGCCCTCGACGAATTCGGCGCCGTCGGCCAGGTCGAGATAGTCGGCGCCGGCGGCGATGCAGGCCTCGACCACCCGGTAGGGCGCCTCGCCATAGGCCTGGAACGGGCCGGTGGCGTCGACCACGATGTCCGCGCGGATGGCGGCGATCCGGTCGGCGCCGTCGCGGTCGAAGGCCAGAGGCACCGCCTCGGCCGCGCCGCCCAGAGCCCGGCAGAACGCCTCCGCCTTGGCCTGCCACCGGCCGGCGATCAGCAGCGTCAGCCGCGGGTCCTCCGCCAGCAGCCGGGCCAGCCGGCCCCCGAAAGTGCCGTATCCGCCCAGGATCAGGACGCGCAGGCGGTGATCGCCGCTCATGTCAGGAAGCGGTCCTCCTGCCCCGGAGCCGGCAGCACGCAGCTGTCGCTGCGGCCGAACAGGCGGAAGCGGTTGCGGGCCAGAAGGTCGTACAGCCTCTCGCGCCAGCCGAAGGGCAGGACCAGCAGCGCCGCGGTCAGCGACCACGGGAAGCCGAGGCCGAGCGCGGTGCGGATCACGCTCTCCGACTTCAGCCAGGCGACGCCGTCGGCCAGCAGGATGTTGGTCTCGTAATCCTCCGGGTCGAGCCCGAAATGGATGTAGAGCGCCCGGCCGGTCGGCGATTGCGCCGGCAGCAGCCGGAACCGCTTCGCCGTGTCGTGCTTCAGGATGAACCGGGCCCAGCCGGAGCACAGCACGCACTGACCGTCGAACACGATCACCGGCCGGTCGTCGGGGAAGGGCGGCACTGCCGGATCCTGCCGCCAGCTGTAGGGTTCCCGCTCGATCATGCCGCTCCGGCCCGCTTCGTTGCTGCCGGGAGGACAGCCTAGGGCATCGGCCGGGCCGGCGCGCTGCGGCGGATTGTCGGCGGATCGAAGCGGGACGGCCTGGACGATGCCTTCGCGCGCACCAGTATTCCCTTGATCCGGAGCGGGAAGGCAGGTCGACTGTCCCCAAAATCAGGGAGGATCGCATGGCGGCATCGCTGGCCGATCATTTCCGCCAGATGGCCCGCAACAACGCCTGGGCCAATGCCCGGCTGCATGCCGCGTGCCTCAGGCTGACGCCGGAGGAGTTCGCGGCGCCGCGCACCGGCTTCTTCCCCTCGCTGCGGCGGACGCTGAACCATATCCTGATCGTCGACCGCTCGTACCTGGCCGATCTCAAGGGCACCGGCCGGGCATATCCGATCGACCCGATCCCCTATCCCGACGCGGTCGACCTGGCCGCCGCCCAGGCCCAGATGGACCGCGACCTGGTCCGGTTCTGCGACGGGCTCGACGCCGCCGGCCTCGACCGGGTGGTGCCGATCGACCGCCGCGACGGCGTCGCCTATCGCGAGACGGTCACGGCCATCCTGTCGCACCTGTTCCAGCACCAGATCCACCACCGCGGCCAAGCACACGCCATGCTGTCGGGCACGCGGGTGGCGCCGCCGCAGCTGGACGAGTTCTTCCTCGCCTCCGACGCGCCGCGGCGGGAGGCGGAGCTGAAGCGGCTGGGGCTGGACCGGCGGTAGGCCGGCTCAGGCGCTCTCGTCCCGCCTGAGCTGCGCCTCGACCAGCGCCTCGGCCGCCCAGACGATCGCCTTGCCCGGGCCGTCGCGGCCGCGCAGGGTCTGGCTGATCGCATAGGCGCCCTCGACCAGCAGCACCAGACCGTCGGCCAGCGCCTGCGGGTCGGGCGCGCCGAGCGCCTCGGCCAGGCGCAGCAGGCGCTGCCGCAGCTCGCGCTTGTTCGCCTCGGCCACCCGGCGGCCGGGATGGCTCGGTTCGGGGAACTCGGTGGCGTCGTTGGTGAAGGGGCAGCCGCGATAGCCTGGCGCGGTGGTGCGGTCGGCCAGATACTCCATCAGGGCGCGCAGCTGCGCCCGGGGATCGCCCTCATGCTTGTCGAAAGCCTTGTCCCAGCGCTGCCAGTAATCGGCGTTGCGGTCCTCGAGATAGGCGACGACAAGGTCGTCCTTGGACGGAAAAGCGCGGTACAGGCTGATCTTGGCCACCCCCGCCTCCTTGGCGATGGTGTCGACCCCGACCGCGCGGATGCCCTGGCGGTAGAACAGCTCATCGGCGACCGCGAAGATCCGGTCGCGCGCCCGCTTCGGCGCCGCGCCGCCCGCCGCCGCGGCCTCCCCGGTCGTCTTCGTCTGCGCCATCGTCCCACCTCTCGGGCTTGACATGTGACCGACCGGTTCGTACGTCTTTGCAGCCGACGAACCGATCGGTTACATTTGGGCCGGATCGCAGCCGTTGTCCAGTCGCAACGGACCTCCGCCGCAGCTGTAGGGGACTCCCGATGACCGCCCTTGTCGCCCGCCTGGTATCGGGCCGCATGCATTTCGGCTGGATCGCGGCTGCGGTCGCCTTCCTGGTCCTGCTCTCCGCCGCAGGCGTCCGGGCGACGCCCAGCGTGCTGATCGTGCCGCTGGAGCAGTCCTTCGGCTGGAGCCGCGACGCCATCTCCTTCGCCATCGGCGTGAACATCTTCCTCTACGGGCTGATGGGGCCCTTCGCCGCGGCGGCGATGCAGCGCTTCGGCATCCGCCCGGTGATCATCTTCGCCCTGGCGCTGCTGGCCGCCGCCGTGTCCGGCTCGACCCTGATCACCCAGGAATGGCAGCTGGTGCTGACCTGGGGCGTGCTGGTCGGCTTCGGCAGCGGCATCGCCGCCATGGTGTTCGGCGCCACCATCGTCAACCGCTGGTTCCAGGAGCGGCGCGGCCTGGTCATGGGCCTCCTGACCGCCAGCACCGCCACCGGGTCGCTGGTGTTCCTGCCGATCCTGGCCGAGGTCGCCGAGAATTTCGGCTGGCAGCCGGTGGCCTGGGTGGTCGCCGCCGTGGTGGCCGCGATGATCCCGCTGGTGGCCCTGCTGCTGCCGGAGCGGCCGCAGGATGTCGGCCTGTCCCGCCTGGGCGAGGCGCCGGGGGCCGCACCGGCCGCCGCCACCGGCAACCCGATCGTCACCGCCTTCCGCATCCTCGGCCGGGCCACGAAGAAGCGCGATTTCTGGCTGCTGGCCGGCAGCTTCTTCGTCTGCGGCCTGACCACCAACGGGCTGATCGGCACCCATCTGATCGCCGCCTGCATGGACCAGGGCATTCCGGCCACCACCGGCGCCCTGCTGCTGGCCGCCATGGGCATCTTCGACCTGATCGGCACCACCGCCTCGGGCTGGCTGTCCGACCGCTACTCCAGCCGCTGGCTGCTGTTCTGGTATTACGGCCTGCGCGGCCTGTCGCTGGTGTACCTGCCCTTCTCCGGCTTCAGCTTCTACGGCCTGTCGGTCTTCGCCGTGTTCTACGGCCTCGACTGGATCGCCACGGTGCCGCCGACGCTGAAGCTGACCACCGACGCCTTCGGCAAGGACGACGCGCCGGTGGTGTTCGGCTGGATCGCCGCGGCGCACCAGGTCGGCGCCGCCACCGCCGCCTTCGGCGCCGGGGTGATCCGCACTGCCATGGACGGCTACCTCCTGGCCTTCCTGATCGCCGGGGTGATCTGCGTCGGCACTGCCTTCATGGTGCTGGCGATCGGCCGCGGTTCCCGCCCCGCCGCTGGCCGGCTAGCTGAAGCGACCGCCTGATTCCGGACGCCGGGGCGGGGAGGGAAGCCCTGCCCCGGCGGTTCCGGGGGTGGTCATCGGCCGCGGCGCGCGGCAGTCTCTCCGGCAACGAATCGCACTCCCGGGAGAGGCTCTCATGGCGGACAACTGCGCCCAGGCGATCATCGACGCCTTCACCCGCAGCGGCGTGGACACCGCCTTCGGCATCCCCGGCGTGCACACGCTCGAGCTGTACCGCGCCCTCGGCCGCAACGGGCTGCGCCATGTCGCCGTGCGGCACGAGCAGGGCGCCGCCTTCATGGCCGACGGCCATGCCAGGGCCAGCGGCCGGCCGGCGATCTGCGTGCTGATCACCGGCCCCGGCCTGCTCAACGCCGCCACCGGCATCGGCCAGGCCTATTCCGACAGCGTGCCGATGGTGGTGCTGTCGACCGTCAACGCCCGCGCCGATCTCGGCCTCGGCCGGGGCGAGCTGCACGAGATGCGCAACCAGCGCCTGGCGATGGAGGGGCTGGTCGCCTCCGCCCTCACCGTGGTCGACCCGTCCCAGGCCCGCGCCGTGGCCGATCTCAGCCTGGCCCGGATGACGCTGGGCCGGCCCCGGCCGGTCTATATCGAGCTGCCGCTCGACGTCGCCACCGCCGAGGCGCCTGAGGATTTGGGCGCGCTGCCGCCGCTGCCGCTGCCGGCCCCGAACCCGGCGGCGCTGGACCAGGCGGCCGGGCTGCTGCGCGAGGCCAAGCGGCCGATGATCCGGCTCGGCGGCGGCGCCGTGGGCGCGGCCGACGCGGCCCGGCGCCTCGCCGAGAGCCTGGGCGCGGTGGTCGCCTGCTCGATCGCCGGCAAGGGCGTCGTGCCGGATGACGGGCCGCATTCGATCGGCTCCCGCATCGGCACGGCGGAGGGGCAGCGCCTGGTCGGCGAGGCCGATGTCGTGCTCGCCGTCGGCACCGAGCTGGCGATGAACGACCGCTGGTCGCCGTTGCGCTTCCAAGGATCGCTGATCCGGTTCGACCTCGACCCCGACGTGCTGGTGCGCGATCACCGTCCCACGGTGCCGCTGCTCTGCGACGCCGGGCTGGCGCTGGAGGGGTTGGCGGAAGCCCTGTCCGACCTGACCGGCCGCCCGGTCTGGGCCGGCGATCTGGAGCCGGTGCGCCGGGCCGCCGACGCCGCGGAGTTCGGCGACAAGCCCGGCCATCTGGCCTTCCTGGCCAGGCTGCGCGACGCGCTGCCGGACGATGCCGTCGTGGTCACCGACATGACCCAGATCGCCTATACCGGCAACGTCGTGTTCCCGTCGCGGCAGCCGCGCGGCTGGCTGCACCCGGTCGGCTTCGGCACGCTGGGCTATGCGCTTCCGGCCGCGATCGGGGCCAAGCTGGCGCGGCCGCAGGCGCAGGTGGTGGCGCTGGCCGGCGACTACGGCCTCGGCTTCACCTGCCAGGAGCTGGGGACGGCCGCGGATCTCGGCCTCGGCCTGCCGGTCGTGGTCTGGAACAACCGCGGCCTCGGCCAGATCGCCTACGGCATGGACAAGGCCGGGATCGACCGCCTCGGCGTCGACATCGACCCGCCGGCCTTCGACGCCATGGCCGCGACCTATGGCTGCGGCTACGCCGCGGTCGACGACCCGCGCCACCTGCCGCAGCGCCTCGCCGCCGCCTTCGAGGACGGCAGGCCGACCCTGATCGAGGTCGCGGCGGCGTAGGAACCGCGCCCCGCCGGATGCCGTTGCCCGGGGAGACGGCCCGACTCCCGCGGCCGTCACCTCAGGATGGAGAATGGCATGCCCGAACGTCTCGACGGACGCAGGATCGCCGTGCTCGTCGCCAACGGCTTCGAGCAGGTGGAGATGACCGAGCCGGTCAAGGCCCTGAAGGAGGCCGGGGCCAAGGTCGAGATCGTCAGCCCGGAAGCCTCGCAGGTGACCGGGCACAAGCATCTCGACAAGGGCGACAGCTTCCCGGTCGACGTGCCGCTCGACCGGGCCAAGCCCGACGGCTATGACGGCCTCCTGATCCCGGGCGGCGTGCACAGCCCGGACCAGCTGCGCATGAACGACCGGGCGCTCGGCTTCGTCCGAAGCTTCTTCGAGTCCGGCAAGCCGGTGGCGGCGATCTGCCACGGACCGCAGCTGCTGATCAGCGCCGGCGTGGTCGATGGCTGCGAGATGACCGGCTACAAGGCGATCCAGGTCGATCTCGAAAATGCCGGCGCCACGGTGTACGACCGCGAGGTGGTGGTCGATCAGGGCCTGGTCACCAGCCGGTCGCCGGACGACATCCCGGCCTTCAACGCCAAGATGGTCGAGGAATTCGCCGAGGGCCGGCACAGCGGCCGGGCCGCCGGCTGACGCTTACCGCTGCCGCTCGCGGCGGATCGCAGCGAGGCGGGCGGCGACGGCGGGCTCGGCCAGCGCTTCGCCGGCCGGGCGCTCCAGCCGGCGGCGCCAGTTCGGATACTCGTCGATCGTGCCGGGCAGGTTCGGCTGCCGGTCCAGTCCCAGAGCATCCTCCAGCGGCACCAGTGCCAGTCGTGACGGGCTGCGGGCGACGAAGCGCAGCGCGGCATCGACCACCGGTCCCGGCTCTTCCGGCGCCGGGCCGGCGCCGACCGCCTGCCACAGCCGGCCGCGGTCGGCCTCGCGCTGCGCCCGTTCCGCTGCGCCGCCATCGGCATATTGGCCGAGCTCCGTCCGCGCTGCGATGTCGGTGCCGCGCCACCAGCCGGCCACCGGCGGCAGGTCGTGGGTCGAGCTCATGGCGACGGCGCCGGCATCCCAGCGCTCGGCCGGCTTGAAGCCGTCGCCCTCGCGCTCGAACCACAGCACCCGCATGCCGGCGACGGCATGGTCGGCCAGCCGGCCGGCGAAGCCCCAGGGCAGGGTGCCCAGATCCTCGCCGATCACCACGGCGCGGTGGCGGTGCGATTCCAGCGCCACCAGCCGCAGCAGGTCCTCGGCCGGATAGGTCAGATAGGCGCCTTCGGTCGGTGCCATCCCGTCCGGCACCAGCCACAGCCGGGCCAGCCCCATGACATGGTCGATGCGGATGCCGCCAGCGTGGCGCAGGGTCGCCCGCAGCGTGTCCAGGAACGGGGCGAAGCCGGTCTCGACCATCGCCCGCGGCGAGATGGCGGCCAGCGTCCAGTTCTGCCCGTCGGCGTTGAAGGCGTCGGGCGGCGACCCGATGCTGGCGCCGCCCAGCACGTCGGTCGGGCGGCTCCAGGCATGGCTGCCGGTGGCGTCCATGCTGACGGCCAGATCGGCGATCAGGCCGATGCGCATGCCGGCCGACCGGGCCCCGGCCTGGGCGGCGGCGAAGGCGCGGTCGGCCAGCCATTGCAGGAACAGGTGGAAGCGGATCTCGCGATCATGCGCGGCCGCGAACTCCGCCACCGCGGCGCCGGCGGGATCGCGCAGCGCCGGCGGCCACCGCCGCCAGTCGCGGTCGGCCGGATCGGCGGCCAGGCGCGCCGCCTGCAGCGCCTCGAACCGGGCATGGTCCTGCAGCAGCGCCCCGCCGGCCCGGACGAAGCCGGCGAAGTCCTCGGCCAGGCCGCCGCCGGACCCGGCATCGAAGCCGTCGGACAGAGCGCGGAACAGCGACAGCTTGGCCCGCGCCGCCTCCGGCCAGTCGATCAGCGTCGCCGCCTCGCCCCGCTGCAGCGCCTCGCCGACGCCGGCCGCGCGGATCGCGGCGGCGACGCGGCCCTGGCCGAACAGCGCGGCGGGATCGGCCAGCAGCGGGTTGAGGAACAGGCGGCTGGAGGGGGAGTAGGGGCCGAAGCGCTCCGGCTCGGCCGTGAACAGGGCGGGGGTCGGGCTCAGCGCCAGCGCGTCGGCCCCGGCGCGACCGGCCGCCCGGGCCAGTTCGACAATGCCGCGGCTGTCCCCGATGCCGCCATCGCCCGGGCGCCGCAAGCCGTAGATCTGCGCAGCCAGGCCCCACATCCGGCCGCCGCGGGCGACCTCGTCCAGGCCGAAGCAGCGGGGCGGCGCCACCGCCAGGGTGATCTCGCGGTCGCGCAGCTGCAGCCGGTGATAGCCGGGCCGGTCGATCGGCGGACCCCAGCAGCGCCCGTCATCGCCCGGATGGACGGTGATCTCGGCCCGCTCGCCCGATTCCAGGACCAGGATGGCGACGCCGGTGCCGGCCTCGGGCGGCAGCGGGATTGCCTGATGGATCACGCCGGTGACCAGCGGCGGCACCGCCGCGGCCGGCTCGTCGGCGCCGGTCAGCGCCAGCAGCCGCTCCAGCGTTTCCGGCGCCACGCTGCGGGCCTGGCCGGTGACGTCGGTCCAGTCGGGCGCGATGCCGGCCCGGCGGGCCCGGTCACGCAGGGCGTCGTCCACAAGCTCCAATGCAAGACCCTTCCGCTCGGTCGCGCGGTGGCGCGGCTGTGATCATATGGAGCCGGATCTTGGATGGGAAAGGCCGGCGGAAACGGTTTGCCGGAATCAAAAATCCCGTGCCCGCAGCGGCGCTCGACGCCAGGCAGGCACGGGATCGAATCTTGGCCGGACGGGGCAGCGTCCGGGTCCGGCAATTCAGGCCAGGGTCAGCGAACGCGGCATCGCCACGCTGCGGGTCCGGCGGCGCTCCACCACCACGGCGCTGCCGGTGTTCGACCGGATGGTCGAGGTGATGCGCAGGGTCGACTTCTTGGCCATCTCCGCCGCCTGGGCCTCGGCCGCGGCGCGGACCTCGTCCAGCGACAGGCCGCTCAGCTCGGCGGCGATCTGCAGCCGCTCCTCGTAGTCGGCGGTCAGGCCCTCGGCGGCGTACAGCGCGTCGTCAACCGTCGGCAGCTCGCGCTTGGTCACATAGCGGACATTCTTGACGGCAGGCATTGGATCGCTCCCGTAAACCTTCACCTGTTGAGCGGACATTCGATCCCGGCCTCGATCGGGCCGGGCCGGTCAAATGCCCGTAAAATGTGGTCCAAAGAGGGCGAGACCGAGCCGCCCGTCGGGCGTTGCCTCGTCTCTCTGCACCTGATGAGAATAATCGTACCATTTCGCACTGCAACATAGATTTGCAGGAAATGCTGCGGTGCAATGCGGCTGCGGAAGGGCTCGCTTCGCTTTCGGCGAATCTGTCGACAAATTAAATACAGACGGTATTCTGGTTCGGCCGCAGGCGGATGGGCGGCGGAAACACAGGGGATGCAGGGCGATGGCGGGGCAGCGCTGGGCCGGGGTTTACACGGCGATCACCACCAAGATGGACGCGCGGCAGGAGGTCGACCTGGCCGCGGTGCGCGACGATGTCGCGTTCCAGATCGAGAACGGGGTCGACGGCATCATCTGCTGCGGCTCGATTGGCGAGGCCAGCACCCTGACCGCGGACGAGAAGATGGCGATCGCCGGCGCGGTCAGGGAGACGGCGGGCGGCCACCCGGTGCTGCTCACCGTGGCCGAGGATTCGACGCGGGCCGCGGCGGCGCTGGCCGAACGGGCCGCGGCCGCCGGGATGGACGGGCTGATGCTGCTGCCGGCGATGCGCTACGTCTCCGACCGGCGCGAGACCATCCAGCATTTCCGCACCGTGGCGCGGGCGACCGGCCTCCCGATCATGGTCTACAACAACCCGATCGCCTATTCGGTCGACATCACGCCGGAGATGTTCGCCGAGATGGCGGACGAGCCGAACTTCGTCGCCATCAAGGAATCATCGGGCGACGTCCGCCGCATCACCGACATCCTGAACACGGTGGGCGACCGCTACGCCATCTTCACCGGCGTCGACGATCTGGCGCTGGAAAGCCTGATGCTGGGCGCGGTCGGCTGGGTCGCCGGCCTGGTCTGCGCCTTCCCGCGCGAGACCGTGGCGATCCACAAGCTGGTCGCGGCCGGCCGGATCCCCGAGGCGCTCGAGATCTACCGCTGGTTCATGCCGCTCCTGCACCTCGACGTGTCGCTGCGCTTCGTCCAGAACGTCAAGCTGGCCGAGACGATCGTGCGCGGCACCTCGACCGTGGTGCGCCAGCCGCGGCTGGAGCTGCAGGGGGCGGAGCGCGACCGGGTCGAGACCATCGTCCGCACCGCCCTGGCGAAGCGGCCGGACCTGGCGAAATACGGGGTCTGAGCCTCGCGTCGTAGGTTGGGTTCGCCTCTTGGCGAACCCAACGATCGGTCTCGCGGATGGATGTTGGGTTCGCGCCGCGAACCCAACCTACGCCAGCCTCAGGCGTGCTCCCCCTCCAGCACCAGCACATCCTCCCGGCCGAAGGTGACGGTGACCGGCTGGCCGCGCTCGGGCGGGGCCAGGCTGGGGCTGTTGAAGGTGTCGAGCGAGACCGCGTTCTCCTGGAACCGGACCCGGACACGCACCACCGCGCCGAGGAAGTTCACATCCTCGATCGTGCCCTGCATGCGGTTGCGGTCGGCACCCCGATCCTCGGCCGATCCGGCCAGGGCGATCGCCTCCGGCCGCAGCGCCACCGAGCGGACCTCGCCGTCCCTGGCGTCGGCGACACCTCGGGCGGCGACGATGTCCTGACCGTCGATGCGGATTCGACCGCCGGCGGCGTCGGTCACCTGGCCGCGCAGGATGTTCAGCGTGCCGACGAAGGAGGCGACGAAGCGGGTGCGCGGATAGTTGTAGATCTCGAACGGCGTGCCGACCTGCTCGGCATAGCCCTCGTTCATCACCACGATCCGGTCCGACATCGACAGGGCTTCTTCCTGGTCGTGCGTGACGAAGATGGTGGTGATGCCCAGGTCGCGCTGCAACGCCTTGATCTCGGTGCGCAGCGACACCCGGATCTTGGCGTCCAGCGCCGACAGCGGCTCGTCCAGCAGCAGCACCTTCGGCTTGTTGGCCAGCGCCCGGGCCAGGGCGACGCGCTGCTGCTGCCCGCCGGACAGCTGGTAGGGGTAGCGGTCGGCGAGGTGCGGCAGCTTGATCAGCTCCAGCATCTCCTTGACCCGCTGGGCGATCTCGGCGGCCGGCTTCTTCGCCACCTTCAGGCCGAAGGCGACGTTGTCCGCCACCGTCATGTTCGGGAACAGCGCATAGGCCTGGAACCCCATGCCGACATTGCGCTGGTTGGGCCTGGGGCGGGGGACGCCGCGGCCGTCGCCGCGGGTCGACCCGCCGGGCGGGGTCTCGAACCCCCCCACCATGCGCAGGGGCGTGGGCTTGCCGCAGCCGGAGGGGCCGAGGAAGGAGATGAACTCGCCGCGCTTCACCGCCAGGTCGAAATCGTGGACCACGGTGTTCTGGCCGTAGCTCTTGCGCAGGCCGCTGATCTCGAGGAAGTCCGTGTCCATCGCTTCACCTGCCTGCAACGCCGATTCCTGGGGCGCGAATGCGGTCGAATGGTTCATCGTGTGGCCGCCGAGGAGCCGCGGCGACCGCGGCCGAAGATCTGCAGCAGGCCCATGCAGGCCCAGGTGACGGCGAAGGCGATGATCGCCAGCGCCGCCGGCTCATAGGCGCGGTTGGCGCCGACCAGCTGCAGATAGGGGCCGAAGGCCGGCCGGTTCAGCAGGCTGGCGAAGGTGAATTCGCCGATGACGATGGCGAAGGTCAGGAAGGCGCCGCTCAGCACCGCGGCGCGGACATTCGGCAGGATCACCCGGAACAGGATCCGGGCCCGGCCGGCGCCCAGGCTCTCGGCCGCCTCGGTCAGGGTGCGGACGTCGATCGCCCCGAGGCCGGTGTCGACCGCCCGGTACATGTAGGGCAGCGCCAGGGTGACGTAGCCGAAGGTCAGCAGCAGGTCGGTGCCGCGCTCGCTGCCCAGGAGCGGCAGGATCGAGGAGGTGTTGAACAGCTGGATGTAGCCGAACACCAGCACGATCGCCGGGATCACGAGAGGCAGCAGGGTGATGAACTCGATCACCGGCCGCAGCCGCGGCAGGCGCAGCCGCACCCAGTAGGCGGTCGGCACCACCAGCAGCACCCCCACCACGATGGTCGCCATCGCCAGCACGCAGGAATAGAGGAAGCTGGCCTGGAAGCCGGGGTCGGCCAGCACGATGCGGTAGGCGTCGAGGCTGTATTCGCCGCGCCGCATGCGCAGCGAGAACTCCAGCGTGCCGATCAGCGGCACCAGGAAGTACAGGCTGCCGATGACGAGCGCGATCCAGGCGCCGATGCGGTTCTGCTTCATCGCAGCCACCGTTCGCTGCGGGCGCGCAGGATCATGTAGAGGCCGTTGGACAGGCCGGTGATCAGGATCATGCCGAGCGCCAGGGCGTAGCCCAGATTGGGGTTGTGCAGCACGTCGCCGCGGATCTGGGCGTAGAGCAGGATCGGCACGATGTTCAGCGAGCTGCCGGTCAGCGCATAGGCGGTGGCGATGGCGCCGAAGGCGTTGGCGAACAGCAGCAGCGTGGTGCCGACGATGCTGGGCCACAGGATCGGCAGCGCCACCATGCGCCAGTACTGCGCGGTGGAGGCGCCGAGGATGGCCGAGGCCTCGCGCCACTCCTTCTTCAGCCCGTCCAGCGCCGGCGCCAGGATCAGCACCATCAGCGGGATCTGGAAGTAGAGATAGGTGAGGGTCAGGCCCCAGAAGCTCAGCAGGTTGAAGCCGGTCTGGTACAGCCGGAAGCCCAGCACGGGGGCGACGAGGGTGTCGAACAGGATCGTCACCAGGCCGAGCCGGCCGAGGGTGGCGATGAAGGCGAAGGCCAGCGGCACGCCGGCGAAGTTCGAGGCGACGCCGCAGAAGGTCATCAGCGTCGGCCGGATCCAGCCCGGCAGCCCGCCCATCACTGCGGCATAGGCCAGGAAGAAGCCGATCAGGGCGCCGAGCAGGGCGGAGGCGAGGCTGATCCGGATCGAGATCCAGTAGGCGTCGAGGATCGACTGCTGGAACAGGTTGGCGATGTTGTCGAGCGTGAACGACCCGTCCGGCGTCTGGAAGCTGCCGACCAGCAGGTAGCCGGTGGGCAGCACCAGGAACAGGAGGGCGAACAGGAAGAACGGCGCCACCCCCAGCCAGGCCCAGTTGATCCTGGACGGGCTGGCCGGCGCGGCGAGGGGGGCTGCGATCGAGGCCTGGGTCATCGGCGCCTGCTGACGGAAACCTGCCGCGGGAACGGAAGACGCGAGAGGCCGCGCCATCCCCCGGCCGCAGCGTAGGGCAGGGGGCGGTGCGGCCTCAAGCGCGACACTTCGCGTTACTTGACGTTGGCGCCGACCACGGAATCCCACTGCTTGGTGATGATCTCCTTGGCCTTGTTCTGGTCGTCGAGGCTCGGGAAGATCGCGGCGGCATAGGCCTCGGCCGGCGGCAGGGCCTTCAGCAGGTCCTCGGGGATCTTCTTGGTGTCGGCCAGGTTCTGGAACCGGATCGGGTGGCAGTAGCCCTTCAGGTAGCCGAGCTGGCCCTCATCCGAATACAGGTGCTCCATCCACAGCTTGGCGGCGTTCGGGTGCGGCGCGAAGGCGCTGATCGCCTGGACATAGACGCCGGCGACGACGCCGGTCTTCGGCACCACCACCTCGACCTCCGGGTTGCCCTTCAGCGTGTCGCGGTCGCCGAGGGCGTTGTAGTCCCAGCGGATCACGATCGGGGTGGCGCCCTGGGCCAGCGAGGCGGCCTTGCCGATGGTCGGCACGAAGTTGCCCGCCTTGTTCAGCTCGCCGAAGAACTTCAGCCCGGCCTCGGCGGCCTTGGCGGCGTCCTTCTCGGTCGACAGGCCGGCGGCCAGCACGGCCAGGATCGCCTGGTTGGAGGTGCGCGGGTCGCCGGCCAGGGCGACGGAGTTGGCGTAGTCGGAGGCCAGCAGGTCCTTCCAGTCGGCCGGGATCTTGCTGACGATGTCCTTGTTCACCTCGAAGGCCAGCACGCCGTAATAGTCGCCGTACCAGTAGCCCTCCGGGTCCTTGGCGCTGTCCGGGATGGTGTCCCAGGTCGACACCTTGTAGGGCGCGATCAGGCCTTCGGCCTTGGCCGACGGGCCGAAGGACAGGCCGACGTCGATCACGTCGGGGGCTTGGGGGCCGCGATTCCCCTTGTTCGCCTTGATCGCCTCGATCTCGTCGCCTGAGCCGGCGTCGGGGTTCAGCTCGTTCACCTTCAGGCCGTACTTGGCCTTGAAGCTCTCGATGATGCCGCCGTAGCCGCACCAGTCATGGGGCAGGGCGATGGTGGTCAGCTCGCCCTCCGCCTTCGCCGCGGCGATCAGCTCGGCCGACGGCTCGGCCCGGGCGGCGGAGGCGGCGAGCGCCAGGGCCGAGATCGACAGCACGGATGTCCACGTCGCCTTCATGTCACAACCCCCGATGTTCATCTGTCTGTTTGGCGGATTTTAGCAAAATCCCCGAATCCGAAGTCGAGCGCACGGTCAAATCCGGGCTCCGGCGCGGATGCGGCGGGACTGTGTTGCGCTGCGCAATCCTTGTCAAGGAGAGAGCCGATGAAATGTCGGGAAATCGGCCCGGCTTGGCCGAAATACAGTTCGATAGCCCTGCCATGACATGGCGGCTGCCACACTATTGTATCCTGACTGTAATAATAACGTCATGAAACCATGACGCCGTCAACGACTCCCTGCACGGGCCTGTGTCCGGCCTTGAGGGAAGAGTGACTCAGCGGGAAGCCGCAATCTGTTCCGGCTGCGGCATGATCCGTCGCGCTTCGGCCGAAGCGGGTCGGGGCCGGGCTTTCGCCGCCCGGCGCCGCTGGCTATGGTGCGGCCTCCGATTCACTCAAGCGAGCGGGAACCGACCCATGGCAGGAAGCATCGAGGCGCGGCTGCAGGAGAAGGGGATCACCCTCCCGAACGTCGCGGCGCCGGCGGCGAACTACGTGCCCTCCGTGATCTCGGGCAACATGCTCTACATCTCCGGCCAGGTGCCCTTCGTCGACGGCAAGATCAGCCACACCGGCAAGCTCGGCGCCGAGTTCACGGTCGAGGAAGGCTACGCCTGCGCCCGGATCTGCGCCATCAACATCCTGGCGGCGGCCAAGGCGGCGCTGGGCGGCGACCTCGACCGCGTCGCGCGGGTGGTGAAGCTGGGCGGCTTCGTCAACTCGACGCCGGACTTCACCGACCAGCCGAAGGTGGTCAACGGCGCGTCGGACCTGATGGCCGAGGCCTTCGGCGAGGCCGGCAAGCACGCCCGCGCCGCGGTCGGCGTCGCCCAGCTGCCGCTCGGCTGCGCGGTCGAGGTCGAGGCGGTGTTCGAGATCAAGTAAGGCGCCTGTCCGGCAGCAGGGGCGATGGCCGAGCGCATCATCGAGAGCCCGGACAATCCGCGCGCCAAGCTGTGGGCGTCGCTGCTGGAGAGCCGCGGGCTGCGCAAGCACCGCCGCTTCCTGCTGGCCGGGCGCAAGACCGTGGGCGAGGCACTGGCGCAGCACCCCGACCGGTTCGAATCGCTGCTGCTGCCGCCCGGCGCCGAGGACCTGCCGGCGCCGCCCGGGCTGGAGCGCATCCGGCTCGGCCGGGCGCTGTTCGACCGGCTCGACGTGTCCGGCACCGGCCTGCCGATCCTGGTCGGGCTGGTGCCGGAGATGCCGGCGATCGACCTGACGCGGCCGCCGGAGGGGCTGGAGCTGGTCTGCGCCCTCGGCGACCCGAGCAATCTCGGCGCCCTGCTGCGCAGCGCCGCCGCCTTCACCGTCTCGCGGGTGATCCTGCTGGCCGACGCGGCGCATCCCTTCCACCCGAAATGCCTGCGCGCGGCGTCGAACGCGCAGTTCGCGCTGGAGCTGCGGCGCGGCCCGGCCTGGTCCGGCCTAGCCGGGGCGGCGGGGCCGCTGCTGGCGCTGGACGGGCAGGGCGAGGACCTGTCGGGCTTCGCCTGGCCGCGCGACCTGCGGCTGGTGCTGGGCGAGGAGGGGCTGGGTTTGCCGCCGGGGCTGGATGTGCAGCGCCTGGCGATCCCGACCAGCGGCGCGGTCGAATCGCTCAACGCCACCGTCGCCGCCAGCCTGGCGCTGTACGGGCACTATGTGGCGATGCGCACGGTGACTTGAGGAGAGGCCTGCGCCACCCCCTCACCCGAAATCGCTGCGCGATTTCGACCTCTCCCCAAGGAGAGGTGAAGGAAGCGCTGCTCCGAAATCCCCTCTCCTCGGGGAGAGGGAGGGGCCCGGCCCGCTTGGGCCGGGAGGGTGAGGGGGAGAGCTGCCGTCGAAGCCTCAGGCCGCCGTCGCCGCCATCTCGTACCGCACCGGCATTCCGTCGGCGCGGCCGATCATGCCGCGGGCGTTGGCCAGGGCGCCGGGCACCAGCTCGAGGCCCAGCAGCCGGTCGTAGTCGACCGGCCCCGGCAGCATCAGGCCGAGGGTCAGGTCGCGGCGGAAGCCGAAGCGGCGGTAATACGGCTCGTCGCCGACCAGGATCACGCTCTGGTAGCCGAAGGCCGCCGCGCGCGACAGGCCGGCCCGCATCAGCCGCGAGCCGATGCCGGTCGAGCGCTGCCCCTCGGTCACCGCGAGCGGGCCCAGCAGGATGGTCTCGCCGACGCCGCCGACCTGGATCGGCCAGAAGCGCAGCGTGCCGACGAGGTCGCCGTCCTCGAGCGCGACCAAGCCGAGCTCGTTGATCGGCCGCACCCCGTCGCGCAGCCGGTAGACGGTCTTGCCGAAGCGCCCCTCGCCGAAGCAATCGGCAACGAGATCCTCGATGGCGGCCGCGTGGCGCGGCCGCTCCCGCATGATGTCCATGACCCGAATCCCCACCCGTATGAGGTTCAGATGTAATAGGCCTTGAGGGGGGCGAAGCCGTTGAAGGCGACCGCCGAATAGGTCGTCGTGTAGGCGCCGGTGCCGTGGATCAGCACCTTGTCGCCGATCGCGAGCGAAACCGGCATCGGGTAGGGCGTCTTCTCGTACAGCACGTCGGCGCTGTCGCAGGTCGGGCCGGCCAGGATCGCCGGCTCGGCCGCGTCGCCGTCATGCACCGTGCTGATCGGGTAGCGGATCGCCTCGTCCATCGTCTCGGCCAGGCCGCCGAACTTGCCGATGTCGAGATACACCCAGCGGGTGTTGTCGTTCGCCGACTTGTTCGAGATCAGCACCACCTCGGTCTGGATCACCCCGGCATTGCCGACCATGCCGCGGCCCGGCTCGATGATGGTCTCGGGCAGGCGGTTGCCGAAATGCTGGCGCAGGCTGGCGTCGATGGCGCGGCCATAGGCCTCCGGCGTCGACACCTCCTTGAGGTACCTGGTCGGGAAGCCGCCGCCGAGATTGACCATCTTCAGCTCGATGCCCTTGGCCGCCAGGTCGCGGAAGATCGACGCGGCCGACTCCAGCGCCTGGTCCCAGGCGCCGGTGTCGCGCTGCTGCGATCCGACATGGAACGACACGCCGTAGGCGTCGAGGCCGAGGCCCGGCGCCATCGCCAGCAGCTCGCGCGCCATGCTCGGCTCGCAGCCGAACTTGCGCGACAGCGGCCACTCGGCGCCCTCGCCCGAGGTCAGGATGCGGCAGAACACGCGGCTGCCCGGCGCGACCTCGGCGATCTTGCGCAGCTCCGCCTCGCTGTCGAAGGCGAAGAGGCGCACGCCGAGCGCATAGGCGGTGGCGATGTCGACCCGCTTCTTGATGGTGTTGCCGAAGGAGATGCGGTCCGCGGTGGCGCCGGCGGCCAGGGCGTCGCGGATCTCCACGACGCTGGCGGTGTCGAAGCACGAGCCCAGCGAGGCCAGCAGCGACAGGATCTCCGGCGCCGGGTTGGCCTTCACCGCGTAGAAGATGCGGCTGTCGGGCATGGCGGCGGCCAGCGCCTGGTAGTTGCCGGCCACGACGTCGAGGTCCAGCACGAGGCACGGCGTCTCGGGACGTCGCTCTTCCAGGAAGGAGGCAATCTTGGTGTTCATGGGGACTGATCCCTCACGGCAAGCCAGTTCAAACCCAACCGTTGCCTGAGGCGCCCCGCCTCTGCTCACCGGCGACGAAACCCGGCGGCACATGCGTTCCGGATCGCAGAGACGGGATCACGGGACGACGCCAAGGGCGCCACCCGGTCAAACCGTCCAGACAATCACGGAAGAGGAACCCTCTCCGCACCTGCAACCGAAAAACTTCTCTTCAACCCAGCCGGCCGAAGCCGGACAGACCGAGGAGACGCGTGACGTCGTTGCTGTGCCCACCTTGGGTCGGTGTTGGTTCGACCGGGTGGGCCGGGGCACGTGCGAATACGTTCCGAGGGGTCAAATACGGTCGGTGCCCCCCTGATGCAAGTGAAATTTTGTTGTTGGAGAATTTACCCCGTCACCGTGACGCAACAGCCTCAGCCGATTCCTGAATTCCGCCTTATTCCGGCTTGATATTACGGGATTCTCGCGAGATAAGCTTGCTATTATGACGACCCGCTCCTCCGGCAGACCAGCCTTGCGCGCCAGTGGTGGCCGCACCCGGACGAGCACGTCCGCCGGCAAGTCCCCGCCGCGCCGCCCCAAATCGACGTCGAGATCGACTCAACGAGCCCGCAAGTCCTCCGGCCGCCGGCACTGGCTGTGGGGCGTCGCGAAATGGGGCGCGGTGCTGTCGATCTGGGGCGTGATCGCGCTCGGCGTCGTCGTCGCCTATTTCGCCTACGACCTGCCCGACATCCGCCAGGTGGCGATGCCGGAGCGGCGCACGGCCATCACCGTGGTGGCGGCCGATGGCGGCCAGATCGCCCGCTACGGCGACATGACCGGCGACATGGTCCAGGCCTCGGCCCTGCCGAAGCATCTGACCGAGGCGGTTCTGGCGATCGAGGACCGCCGCTTCTACAGCCATTACGGCATCGACCCGATCGGCGTGGCCCGGGCGCTGTGGGTGAACTGGCAGGCCGGCCGGGCGGTGCAGGGCGGCTCCACCATCACCCAGCAGGCCGCCAAGAACCTGTTCCTGACGCCGGAGCGCACGGTCCGCCGCAAGATCCAGGAGGCGATCCTGGCGGTGTGGCTGGAGATGAACTTCTCCAAGGACCAGATCCTGACCGCCTATCTCAACCGGGTCTATTTCGGCTCCGGCACCTACGGCATCGACGCCGCGGCCCGCGCCTATTTCGGCGTGCCGGCGACGGAGGTGAACCTGGAGCAGTCGGCGATGCTGGCCGGCCTCCTGAAGGCGCCGTCGCGCTACGCGCCGGACCGCAACCCCGAGGCGGCGCGGCAGCGCGCCGACGTGGTGATGTCGGCCATGGTCGATGCCGGCTTCATCACCGAGAAGGAGCGGGCGGCCGCCGACGACCAGCCGCCGGTGCCGCCGCGCCGGCCGGGCGGCGGCTCGGGCAGCCGCTACTTCGCCGACTGGATCGCCGACCAGGTGCCGGATTTCGTCAACACCGCCGCCCCGGCGCTCCGGGTCGAGACCACGCTGGTGCCGTCGCTGCAGCGGGCGGCGGAAAGCATCGTCGATTCCCGCATGGCGGAGGATGGCGGCAAGGTCGGCGCCAGCCAGGCGGCGCTGGTGGCAATGCGGCCGGACGGCGCGGTGGTCGCCATGGTCGGCGGCCGCGGCTACAGCCAGAGCCAGTTCAACCGCGCGGTCACGGCGCAGCGCCAGCCCGGCTCCTCCTTCAAGATGTTCGCCTATCTGGCGGCGGTGGAGCAGGGGCTGACGCCGGACAGCCTGGTGCTGGACGCGCCGATCACGATCAAGAACTGGTCGCCCGGCAACTATGACGGCAAGTTCCACGGCGAGGTGACGGCGCGCGAGGCGCTGGCCAAGTCCTACAACACCGCCGCGGTGCGCATGCTGCAGCGCGCCGGCATCAACCGGACGATCGAGCTGGCCCGCCGCCTCGGCATCAACTCGCCGCTGCGGCCGGAGCTGTCGCTGGCGCTGGGCACCAGCGAGGTCAACCTGCTGGAGCTGACATCGGCCTATGCCGCGCTGGCCAACCAGGGCAACGGCGTCTGGCCCTACGGCGTGGAGCGCATCGGCCCGCCGGGCGAGGCCGCGCTCTACACCCGCTTCGGCGGCGGCCCGGGCGAGGCGGTGCTGCCCTGGCATGTCGAGGCGATCAACCGGATGCTGGGCGCCACCATGACCATCGGCACCGGCCGCAGCGCCCGGCTGGACCGGCCCTCGGCGGGCAAGAGCGGCACGAGTCAAGGATACCGCGACGCCTGGTTCATCGGCTTCACCGCCGACTACGTGGTCGGCGTCTGGGTCGGCAACGACGACGGCACGCCGATGGACAAGGTGACCGGCGGCAGCCTGCCGGCGAAGATCTGGCACGACTTCATGGTCGAGGCCGAGCGCGGCAAGCCGGCCAGGCCGCTGCTGGGCGTCGACGACTCGCTGCCCGCCGCGGTCGCCACGGCGGGACCGGGCGGCGGGGCCCCCGCCCCGGCCGCGATCGCCCCGACCGCCGCGACCCCGGGCGCGCCGAGGGTGCTGGTGCCGCCGACGGCCACCATCCCGACGGTGCAGCCGGCGAAGCAGGAGCTGGACCAGGGCGGCCTCGAAGGCCTGATCGGCAGCCTGGGGAACGGGTGAGGCGGCCTTCGTCTCTGACGGCTGCCGGTTCCTGGCGCACGATTGGCGGCACTCTTCGCTTCCCTGAAGCGGACATTTCCGGCGCACCGATATTGCCTGAAAGCGGACGGGGCCGCTTTCCTTCGGATCGTGTCAGATCCCCTTGTCGGCAACCGAGGCAACGTCCCCTTCCGGGCGCCCGTCATCCGGCTTGGCGGCAGGGAAAAGCGGAAAGCAGACATTGACTGGCCTTAGCATCCCGGCGACGTAAGAGTATGGAAGAGCGGCTCTTCGTGTTTCTTGCACAGGGTGTGGCTGACAGACCGGCCGGGTATCGGAATTTTAATTCGTCGGAATTTCGGTGACAGTGCACTTAATGATCGATGCCGGTACGGGGTGGCTCTGATGGGTCACTCGGGATTCCTGCACCGTCACCGAATTTCAGAATTCGTGCACTGTCACCGAATTTGAGGCACGGTGACTTGCCGCCAATTTGATGGATCGGCTCGCTTAAGGACGGGCCCAACGAGGATTGCCTGCCGACAAGAGCGACCTATTCTGCCGGCGCCATGACGACACGAATCCCGACCTCCGTCCTGCTGGACGGCCTGCTGCGCGGCGCCGACACCGAGCGCGTGACCCTGGGTTGGCTGGTGGACAGCCTGGGCGAGCGCTCCTTCGGGTGCAGGCCGGAATTACGGTGACAGTGCACTTCAGCCGGCTGCCCGGGACGGGGCGTCGGCGGGGCGGCGGCGCGCATGCCCCCTGATAGCGGTCGGGGCGAAGCCGAACCGCTCGCGGAAGCGGATGGCGAAGCGGGAGGGGACTCGTAGCCGACCTCCAGGGCGATGCGGGTGACGGCCTGATCGGTGGCCTGCAGCAGGAGCATGGCGGCGGACATGCGCACGTCGGCGAGGAGGTCGCCGAAGCTGGTTCCTTCCGCCGCCAGGCGCCGGCGCAGGGTCGCCTCGCTGAGGGCGAGACGGCTGGCGACTGCGGCCGCCGTCCAGCGCTCGGCGAGTGCGTTCTCGAACAGCCGGCGCACCTTCGTCGACAGGGCGGGGCTTTCCGCGGCCGAGTAGCGGACGCCGCGCTGGGCCAGCCAGACGAGGATCTCGGCCAGCCTGTGCTTCGCGACGGGATCGGGGATCTGCCGCAGGTCGAAGATGGCTTCGAGCGCGCGGTCGAAGGCGGAGGCGAACGGGGCCTCGAGCCGGCCCAGCACCGCCGCCCCGGCCAGGGCAGGCCCCTCCGCCGCCCCCTGCTCGAACCGCGCGATCAGGGCGGGGTCCCAGACCAGCCATCGCGCCTCGTAGAGGCCGTCGCCGGACAGGCGGTTGCTCACGTCGGAGGGCTCGCCGCCGGCGATGGCGACAGCCTCACCGCCCCTCAGGGACCATTCGCCGCTCGCGGAGTGGAGCGTCTTCGTCCCGTGGCGCAGGACGATGAGGGTCGGCCGGTCGATGACGAGACGGCTGAACCGCAAGGCCGCGCGCTGGACGACGCTCGCGGTGACGCCGACGCCGGAGCGGGCGGCGAGGGCCTTGCGCTGGCCGTCCGGCGGCGAGGCCATGGTCGCGGCCCGGCTCATCCGGCGAGCGGCAGATCGGGCTCGGCCTTGCGCATGGCGCGCCGATAGGCCGGCCGGGCGGCGATGCGCTCGATGTAGGCGCGGACGTGCGGATAGGGGCCGATGTCCCGGCGCGAGAACCGGCGCATGGTGGTCAGGGGGAACAGGGTCATGATGTCCGCCGCGGTGAAGGCGCCTCCGGCCAGGAAGGGCGCCGCGCCGAGCCGCGCCTCGAGGAGATCATAGGCGCGGTCGAGCCGCGCGCGGAGCCCAGCCATCATCTCGTCCTCGCCGCCGACCCGGCGGGCAAGGGAGTCGATCAGGGCCGCCGGCATCAGCGAGCCGTTGGCGAAGTGGAACCAGAAGAGGAAGTCGGCATAGCCGGGCGAACCGGGCCGGAGGATGAGGCGGCCCGTTCCGTAAGTCTGGCCGACGTATTCGACGATGGCGGCGGATTCGCCCAGCACCAGGCCGCCGTCGCTGATCACCGGGGCGGTCCCGAACGGCGTCAGCGCCCGGTATTCGGGAGGGGCCAGGCGGGTCTTGGGATCGCGTTCGTAGCGCTTGAGCTCGTAGGGGACGCCGAGTTCCTCGCACAACCACACGATGCGTTCGGACTGCGAGGTCCCGAGGTGATGAACGACGAGCATGATGTCCGGCCCTCCGTGGCGTCTGGTCTGCTCAAGGATAGGGGCTTCGCGGCGCGCACTCCGTGCCGAGCCGATCGATTTCGGCGCCGATCCGCTCATCTGCGCCGCAATGTCGACGTCATGCGGACGGGCGGCGTTGCTGGGCGGGAAGGATGCTGCGGCCTGCGCGGAGGCCGTTCGGAGAGGGATCAGCAGACGTGACCGCCTTCGGCTCTCTGCGGCCTCTCGACAAGACCCTGAATTGTCCGCTCCATAACCCTGAGCGGCCACCGCTCCGGCTCTCCCGCTTGGACATCGGTTCTCCTTCTCGGAGAACTGTCCCTATTTTTCCTGTCTCACCGGAGGGGTCCACTCCAGACGCTGTCAGCCGAACAAATTCATGCACTGTCACCGAATTCCGGCCTACATCTTCCGCCTTAGAGGCTGGGCCTCCGAACCGTCTTTCGGATGTCGGGGGCGGATCAAGGACCGGTGGAATGCAGCCGAAGGGTCCTGTTGATGGCGGTGGTACGAGGTGACAGCTTCTTTGCACCGTCCCACTGCTATGCGAGTGCGCGATGGATAAACACCTTGAAGCATGCGGCCAGGATGCCGAGGCTCGGAGCCGACGGGACTTCTTGTCGAAGTGCGGTCGGTTTGCGGTCATCACGCCGCCGGCGATGACGTTGCTGCTGTCAACCAGCCTGACCTCCGAGGCGGTCGCGAAATCGGGCGGCAAAAAGGGCGACCCGCCTGGTTGGAGCCGCCCCAAGAATCCACATTGATCGGCGCCTGAGGACGAGACGTTCCTCGCCGCGCGCCGCTGCGCCCGGCAGGCATTGACTGCCGGACTGGGCCGGCCCGGCAGCCGGCCCGTTTCTTTGTGAAGCCGTCGAAGCCCCGGCCGGCAGCCAACCGGCCGAGGTTGCGGTCCAGTGGCTCCAGGAACCAACAGGAGGCTGCCCTGATCGAGTGCTGCGGCTCAGGGCGCTGCAAGGTTGGAATGTCCAGGCGATCGACGGGCACAGAATTGGGTGACAGTCCACTGAATCGGTGTCCGTGGAGTCAGGCCGTCACCGGACCCGAAATTGATGCACTGTCACCGAATTTCCTTTTGAAGCGCGGCCTATTCGTCCGCTCGTCGCCCTTCTCGGGGAATGAATTACGGTGACAGAATTACGGTGACAGTGCACTTTTAGCGGGCCTCCGCCCGCGTCTGGCCGGAGCGAGAGGCCGGCCGCTCTCGCGTTCGAGCCGGTCGAGGAAGTCGCGGCTGCCGACCGGCCGGCCGATCCGCTCGGCCCGACGCAGCCGGGTCGACGCCGCATCGTCCTCACCGGCGGCCAGGACCGCGGCGAAGTCGGGATAGCGCGACAGCACCGGCTCCACCGCGGTCAGGCCGTCCGCCGGGATCCGGCCCAGATGGACCGGCGCGCTGGACCAGGGCCAGTCCGCCGCCCGCTGCACCAGCCCGGCCCGCACCGGATTGAGCGCGACGTAGCGCAGCGCCGCCCCGAGATGCTCCTCGTCCATCGCGACGCAGCCGAAGCGCCCCTGCCAGAAATGGCCGCTGCGCCCGAGCCGGAGATGGATGTGGCCGGCATAGTACCGGTGCACCGGCGCCAGCGCCCGGCGGAGGCCGTCCGGATCGCCTGGCACCAGGACCAGATGGACATGGTTCGGCATCAGCACCCAGGACCAGACCTCGACCTCCGCCGCCGCGCAGTGGGTGGCGAGCAGGTCGCGGTAGAGCGCGTAATCCGCGTCGCAGAAGAAGGTCTGCGCCCGCCCGTTGCCGCGCTGGGTGACGTGGTGGGGAAGCCCCGGAAACACCGCCCGCGCCAACCGAGCCATATACCCCTCCGTGCGAAGGCCATCTCAGCCATGCACAGCATCGCACCAATTTGTGCACTGTCACCGAATATTGTCGAAATTTGTGCACTGTCACCGAATTAAGAATTAAAGGTTGCACCGTCACCGGATCGCCGCGCTCGATTGCACATTCAGGATGAAGTCGCGCATCAGCGCCGCGCATTCCCGATGATGCGTCTCGAGCAGGAGATGCGCCGCGTCGTAGATATGCATGTCCAGCCGGTCGAGTTCGCGGGCATAGGCGAGCACCTCTTCGATCTCGAAATACGGGTCGTGCCGGCCCCAGAGCAGGAGCGCAGGCGGCTGGTGATCGCGGTGATAGGCCGCGATGTCGGGGAACCGGGCGACATAGGCCCCGTAATCGGCGAAGATGCGGAACTGTATCTCGACAAGCCCGGGCCGGCTCATCCGCTCCCAGTCGAGGTGCCAGCCATCGGGCGCGAAAAGCGGCTTCAGCCGATCGGGGATGTCGCCGACATAGGTATGCCGCACTCCCCTGAAGTTCAGCCATTCGGGAAGCTTCGCGCGGTTCTCGGGGGTGGGATCGGCCCAGTAGGCCTTGTTCCCGTCCCAATCCGGGCCAAGGCCCTCCTCATGGGCATTGCCGTTCTGGATGATCAGCCCCATCACCCGGTCGGGGCTTGCCAGCGCCAGGGCGTAGGCGACGGGCGCCCCGAAATCGTGGACGTACAGGAAGAACCGCTCCAGCCCGATCTCCCGCGTCAAGGCGTCGATCGTCCGTGCCATGGCCTCGAACGTATAGGGATAGTCGTCCGGCGCTTCGGTGAAGCCGAAGCCGGGCAGATCGGGCGCGACGACGCGTGTCACCTCGGCCAGCGGGCCCATCACGTCGCGGAAGCTGTAGGACGAGCTGGGCTGGCCGTGCAGAAGCAGCACGCCGCACGCCTCGTGCCGCCCCGCCTCGCGATAGAACAGGTGCACCCCGTCGACCTCGATCATGCGATGCCTGGTCTTGTGGACGTTCAGCATAGATGCCTCCCTTGATCGGCCGGTCCGGCCCGCGAATGGCGCCCTGTGCTGCAGGTGCCGCTCTCCGCGCTGTCCCGATGCGTCGAAACCGGATATCCATGCGATAGCGGTTAGCAGCATTTAACCGGATAACGCCACTTTAACGGTTGAGTTCCATGCCGGACGACGCGGACACAGTGTGGCTGCCCGAGCATTTCATCGGCGGGCATGCCGCGCTCGATCTCGCAAATGCCGTTTTCGACAGGCGAATTCCCGCGCGGGACAACGAGCTTCTGAAATCGGCCAGGGACGTCGGGAACTGGTTCCGCGCATCGGGCCTTGCCGACGACAGCCAGGCGCAAGCGGTCGCCGGCATCGCCGACGCCGGGTTCGTAGAGCGGGTCCGGGAGATCAGGGAGGCGTCGTACTCCATCTTCGAGGCGCGCGTCGCCGCCGGAGCGCCTCCGGCGGAGGCGCTCGGCCTGCTGTTCCTGCGCGCCGCGAACGGGCTCTCGACCGGACCGCTCGAGCTGCGCGGGACAAGGCTGGAACCGGGCTCCGTCCGGTGGCGCGACCCGGAGGCCGTCGCCGCCTTCCTGGCCATGCTGTCGGTAGAGGCCTTCTTCACCCTGCCGGCCGAAAGGCTCCGGTCCTGCCCCCGCTGCGGCTGGCTCTTCGTCGATACGTCTCGCGGAGGAAAACGCCGCTGGTGCAGCATGCGGACATGCGGGAACCGCGAAAAGGCATCGCGCCACAATGCGCATGCCCATCGAAGCGACGGCGGCCGCATCAGGCGGTGACCGCAGCCTATGGATACGCACTTCCGGGGCTCGCCATGACGGTTCAGAGGCTGGGTCGCAGCTTTTGTTCTGCATTTGTTCTTGACACGATGCCGCGTCGCTCCGCATAATTCAGGCACAGTCGAAGAGTTGTGACCGCCCGCCCGGCCCCGCCGCGGCGGGCCTTTTCATGGGAGGCCGGAATGGAGGAGGACGTCGCCTGGGCCGTGGAGGTCCAGGCGGATGAGCGGCTGTTCGCCCAACGCTTCGTCCAGCACGGCAATGCCAGCCTCGCCGCCGCCGAGGTCGGCTATGCGGAGGCCAATGTCCGCGCCCGAGGCACCCGCCTGCTGGCCAGGGCCGAGATCCTGGTCGCCTGCTTCGAGGAGGTCGAGTTGCGGCGGCGCAAGGGAATCCCGCCAGTCCCCGCCGTCAGGCGCAAGCTGACCAGGGCGGCCGCGCGGGTCCTGAGCCGGGGCGCCGTCACCCGCCGCTCCATCGCTGCCACGCCCAGCCTGGAGCAGGCGTTCGGGGAATTCCGCCACCATCATGGGATCGATAGCTGGCGGTGGGGAGGAGGGGCCGCCCCCTCACCCTCCCAGGGCCGGGCGCGCTCCGAAGGCCCTCTCCTGGGGGAGAGGGAGGGGCCCGGCGGCGACGCCGGCGGGAGGGTGAGGGGGATCGCGCCGCCGGCGCCGATGCCCGTCCCGCCGCCGCTCAGGCTGCCGCGCAAGTTCAAGCGCCTGGCGAAACCGTCGCGCTACAAGGCGCTGCATGGCGGGCGCGGCTCGGGCAAGTCGCATGTCTTCGCCGAGCTTCTGGTGCGGCGCTGCTTCGAGACGCCGACCCGGGCGGTGTGCATCCGCGAGGTGCAGCGGTCGCTGGACCAGTCGGTCAAGCGGCTGCTGGAGGACAAGATCCAGGCGCTCGGCCTCGGCGCCGCCT